>JAZKEE010000199.1:2537-4068 GCA_040387235.1 Pseudomonadota bacterium | reverse complement strand
TCGTGAAGGTGCTCATGACCTGCAAGCACGATGTCAAGCGCATCACCATCGACCCGAGCCTGCTGGCCGAAGACAAGGACATGCTCGAAGACTTGGTGGCCGCTGCATTCAATGCGGCGGTGCGCAAGGCGGAGGAGACTTCGAATGAGAAGATGGGCAAGCTCACTGCAGGCATGCCAGGACTCCCCGGCGGCATGAAACTCCCCTTTTGAGGGCTGGCTACCGAGCGGCTTTCATGCGTCGTTGGGCGGTGCTCGCAATGCTCACGTACAGGAAGTACGTTCCGGTTGCTGCGCTCCGTCCGCCTGGCCTGAAGACCGCTCGCTACGCCTTGAGGGCAGGGTATGAAGCCGGGGCTTCTGGCGGCTCGTTTCGCTGCGCTCACTCGCTGTTACTTACATTGGGTTTATGGCTTCCTCTTCTTCCACCAACTCTCTTGACGTTCTGATCCAGGCGCTGCGGCGGCTGCCGGGGGTGGGGGTGAAGTCGGCTTCGCGCATGGCGTTCCATTTGCTGCAGCATGACCGGGAGGGGGCGCAGGCCTTGTCGCGGGCACTGCACGATGCGGCTGTGTCGGTGCACCACTGCAGCCGCTGCCATACCTTTACCGAGGCCGATGTGTGCAGCACCTGCCTGGACCCGGAGCGCGATGCCACGCGGCTGTGCGTGGTGGAGACGCCGGCGGACCAGTCGGCGCTGGAGCGCACGGGGGCCTTCAAGGGGCTGTACTTCGTTCTCATGGGCCGGCTCAGCCCGCTCGATGGGATCGGCCCCAAGGAGATCGGGCTGCACAAGCTCATGGACCGCGCCAGCGACGGCACGGTGCAGGAGGTGATCCTGGCGACCAATTTCAACGCCGAGGGCGAGGCGACTGCGCATGTGATCAGCGAGGCGCTCAAGGCCCGGGGGCTGCATGTCACGCGGCTGGCGCGCGGCGTGCCGGTGGGCAGCGAGCTCGAGTACGTGGACCTGGGCACCATCGCCCACGCGCTGGTGGATCGGCGGTGATCGCGCTGGCCGTGCCCTGCGCCGCTTAGAATCCCGCCCTACTATCAATTCAATAGCTTGCCCGGAAAGGCTGGCAAGCGATTCCAAGAAGAAAGTGCAATCACAATGAACTCCATGCACGTGGCCCGTTTCACGGCGGCCTACTGGTGTGTGCTGGTGGCCGCGTTGCTGCCCATGGTGTGCTCCTACCTGGCCAAGAGCGGGGGCCTGGGGAAATCGCGCGGGCAAGGCGGGTTCGACAACAGCGACCCGCGTGCCTGGCTGGCCCGGCAGACAGGCTGGCAGGCGCGTGCCAATGCGGCGCAGACCAACAGCTTCGAGGCGCTGCCGTTCTTCATCGGTGCGGTGATCATTGCGCACCTGCTCGGAGCAGGCCAGACTCCGCTCGACCTGGCGGCCCTGCTGTGGGTGTTTCTGCGCATTTTTTACATCATGATGTATGTGGCGGACATGCCCACCGTGCGCAGTGCGCTGTGGTCTGGCGCCTTCTTGGTCAATATCGGCATCCTGTTCCTCGGATACC
>JAZKEE010000199.1:0-2437 GCA_040387235.1 Pseudomonadota bacterium | reverse complement strand
CCCTTGCGGGCCTCGCGCAACTGTCACCTACGTATTAGTCCTCAGGGGTAGTCCCTGATGCCTGTCGGGCCATGCTGAGGCACGATTGTTGCAGTGCAACAATGGCCGTCTCCGCCTTCCTTTTTCCATGTCCAGTCCCTTGCTCAGCCGCCGCGCCTTTGGTGCCGTATCCGCCCTCTCGGCGGCTGCGGTGTTTGCGCCTGCCGTGCTGTCGCAGCAGGCGGCCGCTCCCGGGCTGGGCCGCGTCACGGTGGCCGTCGGGGGGCAAAGCGTGCTCTACCACCTGCCGCTGGCGCTGGCCGACCTGCTGGGCTACTTTGAAAGCGAAGGGCTGCAGGTCGTGGTCTCGGACTTTGCCGGCGGCGCCATGGCGCTGCAGGCGGTGCTGCAAGGGGCTGCCGATGTGGGATCGGGGGCCTATGAGTACACCATCCGACAGCAGGTACGGGGCACCTACCTGCGCGCCATGGCGGTGCATGGCCGCGCGCCGCAGATTGCCATGGGCGTTTCGCGCAAGGCGCTGCCGCGCTATGAGGGGCTTGGCGACCTGGCCGGCCGGCGCATCGGGGTCTCGGCCCTGGGCTCGTCCACCCACCTCATGGCCATCCACCTGCTGGCGCGCGCCGGTGTGCGCGAGCGCGACGTGAATTTTGTCGGTGTCGGCGCGGGCGCGCCGGCCGTGGCGGCGCTGCGCACGGGCCAGGTGCATGCGCTGAGCCATGCCGATCCCATCATGACGCTGCTGGAGCAGAAGATGGACGTGCACATCGTGGGTGACATGCGCACCTTGAAGGGCGCGCAGGAGCTGTTTGGCGGCAACATGCCTGCAGGCTGCCTGTATGCGCCCCAGGCCTTTGTGCAAAAGCAGGCCGCGCAGGTGCAGGCGCTGACCAATGGCATCGTGCACGCGCTCAAATGGCTGCAGACAGCCGCCCCGGCCGACCTGATCAAGGTGGTGCCGCCTGGCTACCTGTTGGGCGACCGAGGCCTGTACCTGGCCGCCTTCAGCCGCGTGCGCGAGACCTTCTCACCCAACGGCCTGATGCCCGACGACGGGCCCGCCACCGCACTGCGCGTGCTGGGACGCACCGGTTCCGAGGTGGCCGACGTGAAGATCGACCTGGCGCGTACCTACAGCAACGAGTGGGTGCGCAAGGCAAGGCAGAAGTACAACGTCTGAAGCGGCCTGGGCGTCAGGCGCCGATTGCGCTTTCGGGACGGGAAGATGGCTTACATTGGCCGGCATCCGGTTTGCCGTAGCCTCGGCACACCACCTTCCTACCCACCAAGGATTTCCCCATGGCATTCACACTCAGCATCGGTCCGCTCGTCTCCCTGATCGCGGGCATCCTCATCCTCGTCATGCCGCGCCTGCTCAGCACCATCGTGGCGATCTACCTCATCGTCATGGGCGTACTGGGACTGATGGGCATGCATTCGCTGAAGCTTTGAGCGGAGTCGCTGAGAAAACCTCCCTGGCGTCGTTGCTCCGTCTTGCCGTACTTTCAGTACTGTCTGCGACGGAGCGCCTAGCCAGGAAGCTTTTTCAGCAACTCTTGAGAGTGGGGTCTGGCTGCAAGGTACGAGCAGACCCCTGAATTCAGCGCTTCTTGACCTTTGAAGGCGTGCCGCCGCGCTTGGCGGGGGCGGACGGCGGGGCCTTGGCAGCGCTTTGCTTGTTGCCGCGGGCCTGCACCACGTTGCGTACGTTCGATGAACGCACCTGGGTGGCTGCTGCCGCCACGGCCGCGCGCACTGGCAGGTAGACCACGACCTGTTGGCCCAGCTTGAAGGCGGCGCTGGCCTTGACGTCGTTCCAGTCGGCCACGTTGCTGGCGCTCAGGTTGTAGCGTTTGGCGACGCTGGCCACGGTTTCACCCTTGCGGGCGCGCACCGTGGTGCGGCGGGTGACGATCTCGGGTGCGAATGCCAGCTGGCCGTTGTCCGCCAGGTGCGATGACACGTCCTCGCGCGTGGTCACCGAGCGCGGCACCATCAGCGCCGAGCCGGCCTTGATCAGCATGCGCGGGGGGATGTTGTTCATGGCGCGCAGGTCGGCTTCGCTCATGCCGGTGCGCTGGGCCGCGTCGGCCACTGTCATGGTGGTGGGTACGGACCACACCGTCCAGCTGGCGTACTGGCCCTCGCGGCGCGCTTCCAGGTTGCGCTGGAAGACCTTGGCGTTGTCCCAGGGCAGCAGGATCTGCGGTGTGCCGGCCGCCAGGATCACGGGGCGCTTGTACGAGGGGTTGAGCGCGCGGAAGTCGTCCTCGCGGATGCCAGAGAGGCTGGCCACCAGCGACACGTCGATGTCATGGGTGATGTCCACCGTCTGGAAGTAGGGGTGGTTCTCGATCAGCGGCAGCTCGGTCTTGAAGGCGTCGGGGTTGGCCACGATGTTCTTCACCGCCTGCAGCTTGGGCACGTACAGCCGGGT
>JAZKEE010000198.1:0-12581 GCA_040387235.1 Pseudomonadota bacterium | reverse complement strand
AAGACGTAGTTTTCGGCGGCGAAGCCCGCGCACGCATGGTTGAAGGCGTGAACATCCTGGCCAACGCGGTCAAGGTGACCCTGGGCCCCAAGGGCCGCAATGTGGTGCTGGAGCGCTCGTTCGGCGCCCCTACCGTGACCAAGGACGGTGTGTCCGTGGCCAAGGAAATCGAACTCAAGGACAAGCTGCAGAACATGGGCGCCCAGCTCGTGAAGGAAGTGGCCTCCAAGACCAGCGACAACGCTGGTGACGGCACCACCACCGCCACCGTGCTGGCCCAGGCCATCGTGCGCGAAGGCTTCAAGTACGTGGCCGCCGGCATCAACCCGATGGATCTGAAGCGCGGCATCGACAAGGCCGTGACGGCCCTGGTGATCGAGCTGAAGAAGGCTTCCAAGCCCACGACCACCTCCAAGGAAATCGCACAGGTCGGTTCGATCTCTGCCAACTCCGACGAAACCATCGGCAAGATCATCGCTGACGCGATGGACAAGGTCGGCAAGGAAGGCGTGATCACCGTTGAAGACGGCAAGTCGCTCGACAGCGAACTCGAAGTCGTCGAAGGCATGCAGTTCGACCGCGGCTACCTGTCGCCCTACTTCATCAACAACCCGGACAAGCAGACCGCGACGCTGGACAACCCGTTCGTGCTGCTGTTCGACAAGAAGATCAGCAACATCCGCGACCTGCTGCCCACGCTGGAGCAAGTTGCCAAGGCTGGCCGTCCGCTGCTGATCATTGCCGAAGAAGTCGAAGGTGAAGCCCTGGCTACGCTGGTGGTCAACACCATCCGCGGCATCCTGAAGGTTGTGGCTGTCAAGGCCCCTGGTTTCGGCGACCGCCGCAAGGCCATGCTGGAAGACATCGCCATCCTGACGGGCGGCAAGGTCATCGCTGAAGAAGTGGGCCTGACGCTCGAGAAGGTGACCCTGGCCGACCTGGGCCAGGCCAAGCGCATCGAAGTGGGCAAGGAAAACACCATCATCATCGACGGCGCCGGCGCTGCTGGTGACATCGAAGCCCGCGTCAAGCAAGTGCGCGTGCAGATCGAGGAAGCCACGTCCGACTATGACCGCGAAAAGCTGCAGGAACGCGTGGCCAAGCTGGCCGGCGGTGTGGCCGTGATCAAGGTTGGCGCTGCCACCGAAGTCGAAATGAAGGAAAAGAAGGCCCGCGTGGAAGACGCACTGCACGCTACCCGTGCTGCTGTGGAAGAAGGCGTTGTGGCCGGTGGTGGCGTGGCCCTGCTGCGTGCCAAGCAAGCTGTCGGTGACTCGGTCAAGGGCGACAACGCCGACCAGGAAGCCGGTATCAAGCTGGTGCTGAAGGCCATCGAAGCGCCCCTGCGCGAAATCGTGAACAACGCCGGCGGCGAAGCCTCGGTGGTGGTGAACGCTGTGTTGGCCGGCAAGGGCAACTACGGCTTCAACGCTTCGAACGACACGTACGGCGACATGCTCGAACTGGGCATTCTGGACCCCACGAAGGTCACCCGCACGGCCCTGCAGAACGCTGCCTCCGTGGCATCGCTGCTGCTGACGACCGAAGCCATGGTTGCAGAAGCACCCAAGGACGAGGCCGGTGCCGGCGGCGGCATGCCCGACATGGGCGGCATGGGTGGCATGGGCGGCATGGGCATGTAATTGCCCGGCCGGGCACAGGAGCAGGCCGCCACGCGGCCCCTGTGCCCACAATGAAAAAAGCCCCGCAGGCTGCAAGGCCTGCGGGGATTTCTCATTGGACATCAGAACCTGTAGGTCGCGCTCAGCACCACGTTGCGACGCGTGGCCCACCAGCAGTCGCCGCGCGCGAGACAGGTGCTCACATACTGCTTGTCTGCCAGGTTGCTGATGTTGAGCGCATAGCGCCACTGCGGCGTGTCGTACGCGAGCAGCGCATCGACGACCCCGGCCGAGGGGATGGTGGGACCGGCGCCATCGCGGAAGGACGACAGCCAGCGGTACCCCGCTCCGACCGAGAAGCCCCGTACATCGCCGATCGCAAAGCGGTACACGCCCCAGGCCGCGGCCTGGTGGCGCGGCAGGCCTTCAAGCTGGGCATCCACGTCGGTGTAGTTGTAGTGGGCGATCACATCGAAGGCCGTGGCGACGCGGCTCTTGACCTCCAGCTCCAGCCCCTTGTTGCGGGTCTGGCCGGCCTGCAGTGAGTTGTTGGGGTTGACTGGATCGGCAACCTTCTGGTTCTTTTCCTTGAGCTCATACACCGCGACTGTGAGCTGGGTGCCGCTGCCCTCGGGTACGTATTTCACGCCCAGCTCGATCTGCTCGCCCTCGAGCGGCTTGAAGCGCTGACCGTAGGCGTTGGTACCGCTCACAGGGCTGAACGACTCGGCGTAGCTGATGTAGGGCGTCCAGCCGCCTGCCAGTTGGTACATGACACCCAGGCGCTTGGTGGTATCGCCAGTGCGGTCGTCGGCCGCGCCGGCCAGGCTGTTGACCGCGCGGTCATGGCGCAGGCCGGCCACGACGATCCATTGGCCCCACTTCATCTGGTCCTGCAGGTAAACGCCGCTCTGGCGCTGCACATTGCGCGGGCTGGCCTCGCGCGGTGCAGCCACCAGATTGCCGTACACCGGCGCATAGGCATCGATGGTGCTGAAGGCGCTGGCGGTCTCCTTGTCCTCGGTCTGGCGGTTCCAGTCCACGCCCAGCAGCAACTGGTGGCGCAGCGCTCCCGTGGCCAGGTTGCCCTGCAGGTGCGTATCCACCGCCGCCATGCGCGTGCGGGTAAAGGAGTCATCGTAGAAGCGGCCCAGCACGCGCTGGTTGGCGGGGTCGGCCCCGAAGCCGCCGAGGGCCGTATAGAAGTCACCCCAGTGGTACACGCCGCGGTTTTCATTGCGCGCCAGACGCAGGTTCTGGCGCACGGTCCAGGCGTCGTTGAAGCGGTGCTCGAACAGCCAGCCGATGGATTCGCGATCGCTGTCGTAGTGGTCTCCGGGTTCGCCGATGAAGCGCGACAGCGGCAGTTTTCCATTGGGGTTGGGCAGCAGGGTGCCCGCCCAGGGGAAGAACTGTGACGTGCTGCCGCTGCGGTCCTGCTGCCAGTGTGCCTGCAGCACCAGCGAGGTGGCAGCATTGGGCCGCCAGGCGAGCGAGGGCGCGATCAGGCGGCGGTCATCGGGCACATGGTCCACCTGGGTGTCGGCGGTGCGCGCCAGGGCCACGAGGCGGTAGGACCATTCACCGTCCTGCGTCAGGGGGCCCGTCAGGTCGGCCTGGACCTGGCGGCGGCTCCAGCTGCCCAGTTGCACCCCCACATCGCGCTGGGCCTCTTGCAAGGGGCGCTTGCTGCCCATGTTGATCACACCGGCCACCGTGCCCGCGCCGAACAGCATGCCGGCAGGGCCGCGCAGCACTTCGATGCGCTCCAGCGTGTAGGGATCGGTGCGGGTAACGCTGGTGTACCAGTTGTAGTTCTGGCGCAGGCCATCGAGGTAGACGTCCGGGTAGCTGCCGCGCACGCGCATGCCGTCGGAACGGCTGTCCAGGCCATAGGCATCGCTGCGCACGCCGGCCGCGTAGAGCAGCGCGTCCTGCAGGTTGGAGGCGCCCTGGTCCACCAACTGGTCGCGGGTGATCACGGTGACGGACTGCGGTGTTTCCGAAAGCGGGGTGTCCGTCTTGGTGGCCGTGGCGGCATGGCGCGCGCGGTACCCGACTACCGGCGCAGTGGCCGACTCCTTCTCCGCTTTGGCGTCCACGCGCACCTCGCCCAGCGTGACGTCTGTGCCCTGGGCGAAGGCACATGGCGAAACGAGGCCAAAGGCCAGCGCAATGCCCATGCAGACTGCGTTCTGTCGGGGTTGAATGGTCATGATTTATGAGAATGAGATTGGGAATGATTACTATTTTAGAAACCAATCCATCGCAGGGACCGGAGGCGTCGCGCGCAAACAACGGCCCATCTCCACTGCTGGCAGCACTCTGGAGGCAGTACCGACCCGCAAAAAAAGCCCGCAGGCCATGCGGCCTGCGGGCTTTCATCTTTTGCCTGGCGGCCTAGAAGGGCGCGCCATGTGAGCCAGGGCTTATTCGCCGCTCGGCTGCACCCACCAATAGATCAGCACCAGGATGCCAATGCCGGTGAACGACAGCAACTGCCACCAACCCGAACGACCAATGTCGTGCAGCCGGCGCGCGCCCACGGCCAGTGCCGGCAGCAGCAGCGCAAGGGATACGACGCTGGAGACGAGTTGACTCACGAAGCCGGTGACCACCACCACAACGACCTGGAACAGAAGGAACCACCAGAACTCGGACCGCGACGCCCTGCCGGTGAAACCTGCATACTGGCTGAAGCACGACTTGATAGCTTGCGCAAAATCCATGGAGAAGCCCTCTCTTGGTGAAATATTGAGTACTTGCTGATTGCGGAGCGAATGCCCCTCTCCATGATAAGCGGCCCGGATGACCTCGCCCAAGGACGCCTCGGGCAGGTCCTCGAAACCGGCTTGCTTCAGCTGGCTGGCCGCAACGACTGCGTGGCCTGTGCCAGCTGCGTGATGCGCGCCCAGTCGCCCGAACGCACGGCGTCGGCCGGCGTGAGCCACGAGCCGCCCACGCAGCGCACATTGGGCAGCGTCAGGTAGTTGGGCGCCGTGGCATTGGTGATGCCACCCGTTGGGCAGAAGCTCACCTGGCCAAACGGGCTGGCCCAGGACTTGAGCAGCGGGATGCCGCCCACGGCCTCGGCCGGGAACAGTTTCAGGAACTGGAAGCCATCAGCCAGCGCCTGCATGATTTCGCTGGAGGTGGCCACGCCCGGCAGCAGCGGAAGGTTCAGCCCCTTGCAGGCCGAACCCACGGCCGAGGTATAGCCCGGGCTCACGGCAAAGCGCGCACCGGCCTCGCTGGCACGGCGCGCGTCATCCGCATTGAGCACGGTGCCCACGCCAACCACGGCCTCGGGCAGTTGGCGGGCAATCGCCTCGATGGCGGGCAGGCCTGCGGGCGTGCGCAGCGTGACTTCGAGCACCTTGACGCCACCGGCGAGCAAGGCCTCGGCCAGCGGGATCGCGTCTTCGACCCGGTCGATCACGATCACCGGGATCACCGGGCCGTAGCTGGCGATGTCCTGCGGGTTCAGGGTGGGGGTGGAGGCATTCACAGCCATGTACAGGCTCCTTGTTCAGCGCCGCCCGCATGGCGGCGAAAGTTGGCAAACAGTTCCCGCCCGAAGCCGGTGGCCACGGGCGCCTTGCATTCGTCGGGGGTGCGCGCGGCCCACTCGGCCTCGTCCACCAGCAGGTCGAGCGTACCGGCCACGGCGTCCACGCGCACCAGGTCGCCGTCGCGCACCTTGGCCAGCGGGCCACCGCCCAGCGCCTCGGGTGTCACGTGGATGGCCGCGGGCACCTTGCCCGAGGCACCGCTCATGCGGCCATCGGTCACCAGCGCCACCTTGAAACCCTGGTTCTGCAAAACCGCGAGCGGGGGCGTGAGCTTGTGCAGCTCGGGCATGCCGTTGGCGCGCGGGCCCTGGAAGCGCACCACGGCCACCATGTCCTGCTGCACCTCGCCCGCGCTGAAGGCCGCGAGCAGTTCCTCCTGCGAGTCGAATACGCGCGCAGGCGCCTCGATGATGTGGCGGTCTTCCGGCACGGCCGAGACCTTGATCACGGCGCGGCCCAGGCGCCCCTGCAGCAGGCGCAGGCCGCCCGTCGGCGAGAACGGCTGGACCACGGGGCGCAGCACGGCCTCGTCACCCGAGGTGGCGGGCGCAGGCGCGCCACCAGCCGCGATGCCGCCTTCGTTCACGCTCACCACGTCGGGGTGCATGAGGCCGTTGGCCAGCAGCTCGCGCAGGATCCAGGGCGGACCGCCCGCGGCCTGGAACTGGTTCACGTCGGCATCGCCGTTGGGGTAGACGCGGGCCAGCAACGGCACCACGGAGGACAGGTCGTCGAAATCGGTCCAGTCGATCAGGATGCCGGCGCTGCGCGCGATCGCCACCCAGTGGATCAAGTGGTTGGTGGAGCCGCCCGTGGCCAGCAGCGCGGCCATGGCGTTGACGATGCAGCGCTCGTCCACCACATGCGCGATGGGCGTGAAGCGCTTGCCGCGCTTGCCGATGTCGAGCACGGTGCGCATGGCCTGGCGCGTGAACTCCTCGCGCTCGCCGGTGCCGGGCGGGGTGAAGGCGGCGTCGGGCACGTGCAGGCCCATGGCCTCGAGCAGCATCTGGTTGCTGTTGGCCGTGCCGTAGAAAGTGCAGGTGCCGGGGCTGTGGTACGCGGCCGATTCGGCCTTGAGCAGTTCATCCCTGCCGACCAGGCCCTGGGCGTAGAGCTCGCGCACCTTGGCCTTGTCCTTGTTGGGCAGGCCCGAGCCCATGGGGCCGGCGGGCACGAACACGCAGGGCAGGTGACCGTAGTGCAACGCACCGATCAACAGGCCTGGCACGATCTTGTCGCACACGCCCAGCAGCAGCACGCCGTCGAACACATCGTGGGACAGCGCTACCGCAGTGGCCATGGCAATGGCGTCGCGGGAGAACAGCGACAGCTCCATGCCGGGCGTGCCCTGCGTCACGCCGTCGCACATGGCGGGCACGCCGCCGGCCACCTGGGCCATGGCACCGTGGCGGGCAGCCTCGTCGCGCAGCAGCGCCGGGTAGCTCTGGTAGGGCTGGTGGGCCGACAGCATGTCGTTGTAGGCCGTGACGATGCCGATGTTGGGCGCCTTCTCGACGGTGACCCTGAACTTCTCGGACCCTGGCAGCGCCGCGTACGCGTGGGCCAGGTTGGCACAGCCCATGCGGTCCTGCGGGGGCTTGCGCTCTATCATCGCGTCGACCGTGGCCAGGTAGGCGGCGCGGGTGTCCTTGCTGCGTTCGATGATGCGGGCCGTCACGCGCGCTACGACTGAATGCATGGGATGCTCCATCGGGGGTGGATTTGGGTAGTGGGGAAAAGAGACAGCGGCTCCGGTTGGAGCCTCTAGAATGTAACTCGATAACCACCCCGGATCAAGCCCATGACCCTGCAGACGCTGCTCCTGCCCCCTTCGGAACTGGGCGAATCGCCGTTCTGGCATCCCCATGAAACATCCCTTTACTGGTGTGACATTCAAGGAAAGCGGGTGAACGCATGGGAGCCGGCCAGTGGCCGTTTGCGGACCTGGGAGATGCCCTCCGAGCCCGGCTGCTGCGCGCCGGCGGGAGGGCGAAAAATAGTAATCGGGTTACGTGATGGCTTTTACCTGCTCGATACCGACAGCGCCGCCCTCACCTGCCTGGCCCTGCTGCCCACCGACGCGCACGACACCCGGGTTCTGCGCCTGAACGACGGCCGCTGCGATTCGGCAGGCCGGTTCTGGGCCGGCTCGGTAATCAGCCCGCGCACGGCGCCCGACGCGGCACTGTGGCGGCTGGAGGCAGCACCCGGCGGCTTTCGGGTGCAGAAGATGGCGGGCGACAACTTCACCGCCAACGGCCTGGCCTTCAGCCCGGACGACCGCTGGCTCTACTGGTCCAACACGCCCGAGCACCGCATCGACCGCTTTGGCTTCGATGCCGCCACAGGGCGCATCGAGGGCCGCACGCCCTGGGCCAGCTTCCCACCCAAGGCGGCGGGTGAGCCCTATGGTGGTCGCCCCGATGGCGCCGCCGTGGACGTGCGGGGCAACTACTGGGTGGCGATGTACGAGGGCGCCTGCGTGCTGCAGCTCTCGCCCGAAGGCCAGGTATTGCAGCGCGTGAGCATGCCCGTGCAGTGCCCCACCATGGTCTGCTTTGGCGGCGACGGCCTGCGCACGCTGTACATCACCTCGGCGCGCGCCGGCCGGCCACAGGAGGAGTTGAACGCCACCATCCCGGCGGGCTCGCTGTTCAGCCTGCCCGTCGAGGTGCCGGGCCTGCCCGTGAACTTCTTCCAGGGCAACGCGGCGATGTGAGCAGAGGAAGGGGCGTCAGGCCCCGCGCTGCGCCCCCAAGGCCAGCAGCACGTCGTAGCAGGCGCCCATGTTGTGGTAGTCGACCTTGCCGGCGTTGCTCTTCTCGCGCGTGTGGTTAAGGTTGCGCCCGTCAAGGATGCGGAACCAGGCGCCGTGCTCGTGGTCGACGAAATGCTGCCAGCAGTAGGCCCAGATCCGGTCGTACCAGTCCCAGTAGCGTTGCTCGCCGGTGTGCACGGCCAGTACCGCAGCGGCGGCCATGCTCTCGGCCTGCACCCAGTGGTACTTGCCGTCGTCGCAGAGGCTGCCGTCGGGCGCCATGCCGTAGACGATGCCGCCATGGGCATGATCCCAGCCCTTGTCCAGCGCGGCATCGAACAGGAAGCGTGCGCACGGCAGGTGCCAGGGTGCTGGCGCCAGCGCATCGAGCTGGAGCAGCAGCTTGGCCCATTCGGTCTGGTGGCCAATCTGGTAGCCCCAGGGGCGAAAGATGTTGCTGCGGTCGTGGCGGTTGTAATCCCAGTCTACGGACCAGTCGGCGCGGAAATGCTCCCACACCCAGCCACCCGCCAGCGCCGCCTGGCGCTGGCAGATGTTCTGTGCGAGCAGTTCCGCACGCTCGATGTAGCGCTGCTCGCCAGTGGCGCGAAAGGCCGAGATCATGGCCTCGCAGGCATGCATGTTGGCGTTCTGTCCGCGGTAGTCCGACAGTGCCCAGTCGCGCGTGGCCTCGTCGGCATAAAGGCCTTCGGCCGGCTGCCAGAAATGTCGTTCGGCAGTCTCGAAAGCCTCGGCCAGCCACTGCCGAGCCTCGGGCACGCCGGCCTCGTGCGCACGGGCATAGGCCAGCATCACGAAGGCCATGCCATAGCAGTGGCGCGTGGCGTCGAGCAAGGTGGCGTGGCCGCCATGCCAGTCGATCAGCCAGGCGTAGCCGCCGGTGGCCGGGTCGAGGAAGGCGGTGCGCAAAAACTGGAGCGCATGCTCCATGCCGTAGCGGTATCGCGCCTCGCCGGTGGTCCTGAACAGCATGGCATGCGTGACCACGAAGCGCGTGGCGCTCACCAGGTGCCGCGTGCGCTCGTCGTAGACAGTGCCGTCGTCGAGGAAGAAGTGGTACATGCCGCCCCCCGCATCGGTGGCCACGGGCTCGTAGAACGCCATGGTCTGGCGGATGTGCGCGTGCAGGAATGCGGGCGAGCGGAAATCGGGCGGCTGCGGTGCAGTCATGGGCTTGTCTCCTCGTTGGGCCGCGGCGGGCGGCTGGGCGCCTCTGAGCGCCTCGTTGTGAAATGCAATGAACGCGGCTGCGCTGCGGTTCAGCCGCCGCGCAGGCGCGCCAGCAGCCCCGCCGTGGAGCCATCGAGCCCCGCGGAATCGCCCGATGCCAGCCGCGCTTCGAGGTCACGCGCCAGCACCTTGCCCAGCTCCACGCCCCACTGGTCGAAGCTGTTGATGCCCCACAGGCTGCCGCTCACGAAGACGCGGTGCTCCTGCAGCGCGATCAGCGCACCCAGCGAGGCCGGGGTCAGCGATTCGAGCAACAGGAAGGTGCTGGGGCGGTTGCCCGGGAAATGGCGGTGCCCGTCGTCTGGGCTGGCCTTGCCCACCATCAGCGCCTGGGCCTGGGCCAGGGCGTTGGCAAGCAGTTTGTCCTGGTGGCCCGGCAGCGGGTGCGCCGCCTGGCGCACGGCCACGATCTCCAGCGGCAGCACGTCGGTGCCCTGGTGCAACATCTGGAAGAAGGCGTGCTGGCCGTTGGTGCCAGGCTCGCCCCACAGCACGGGCGAGGTGGCGTAGGGCAGTTCCTGCCCATCAGCCCCCACGCGCTTGCCGTTGCTCTCCATCTCCAGCTGCTGCAGGTAGGCAGGTAGCCGGCCCAGCGAGGCATGGTAAGGCGCGATGCAGCGGCTGGTGAAGCCGTGGAAATTGCGGTACCAGACGTCGAGCAGGCCCAGGCGCACCGGCAGGTTGGCGGCCAGCGGTGCCGTGCGGAAATGCTCGTCCATGGCGTGCGCGCCGGCCAGCAGCTCGCGGAAGCCGGCTGCACCGATGGCGATGGCGATGGGCAGGCCGATGGCCGACCACAGCGAATAGCGCCCGCCCACCCAGTCCCAGAAGCCGAAGGTGGTGGTGATGCCCAGGGCACCGGCGGCAGCCACATTGGTGGTCAGCGCCGCGAAGTGGCGCGCCACGTCACGGCCGCCCTGCGCGCCGAACCAGGCCAGCGCCGAACGCGCATTGGCCATGGTCTCGGCCGTGGTGAAGGTCTTGGAGGCGATGAGGAACAGCGTGCTCTCGGCCTTGAGCCCCTGCAGCACGCCATGCAGTTCGTGCCCGTCGACGTTGGAGACGAAGTGCAGCCGCTTGCCTGCCGCGCGGAACGCATCGAGCGCGAGCACCGCCATGTGCGGCCCCAGGTCCGAGCCGCCGATGCCGATGTTCACCACGTCGGTGATCGCCGCGTCGCCGCGCACCTGGTCGGCGTATTGCAGCATGGCGCCCTGCGTGCCATGCACCTCGGCCAGCTTCTGGGCAATGTCGGGGCCGTCACCGGGCAGCGCCAGGCCCTGGGGGCGGCGCAGCAGCGTGTGCAGCACGGCGCGGCCTTCGGTGTGGTTGATGGGCTGGCCCGCGAACATGGCGTCGCGCTGCGCAGCGAGACCACAGGCATCGGCCATGTCCAGCAACAGCGCCTCGGTGGGCTGGTCCCACAGGTTCTTGGAGAGGTCGGCGAACACCTCGGGGGCGGCCTGACTGAAATGCGAGAAACGCTTTCCATCCTCGGCGAAGGCCTGCCGAAGGTCCAGTGCGTGCCCCTGGGCCTGGAACAAGGCCTGCATCGCGGGCCACTGGGAAGTCTGGTCACAACGGAGGGGCATGGGAGAGCTACCTGGACAGGAAAATGGAAAACGGCGAGATAGTAACTTGATTACCAAAATTGTCTGGTACTTTTTTGTTGCAGACACAGCTTGGAACGCCAGTTGCTCTGCAGTCCTACACAAATCGATGTAACGTGATTACAATTTCGAGAGAAACGCACGACGACCAATGCACTGATACGGAGACCCCATGAGTTTTGACCTTGTCCTGTTTGGCGGAACGGGCGACCTGGCCTGGCGCAAGCTCATGCCTGCACTGTTCCAGGCGTTCCGCCACGGAACGCTGCCCGAAGGGGGCCGCATCATCGCGGTGGCCCGCGACGAGCTCAGCCATGAACAATACCGCAGCCTGATCCAGTCGCGCTTTGACGGGGTCGATCTGGCCAAGCGCCCGACCCCCGACGAGTTCGCACGCTTCGGCGCCCTGCTCCACTACCTGCGCATGGACCTGTCCCAAACCCAGGACTATGCCCGCCTGGCGGACATGCTGCACGAGCGCAACGCCGAGTCGGTGGTGATGTACGTGGCCACGGCCCCGAGCCTGTTCACCAACGTCTGCGAGCAGATCGCCGCCGTGGGCCTGAACGGCCCGACCACCCGCGTGGTGCTCGAAAAGCCTTTGGGCCACGACCTGCGTTCCAACCAGGCCATCAACGACACGCTGCGCCGCGTGCTCAAGGAAGAGCAGGTCTTTCGCATCGACCACTACCTGGGCAAGCCCTCGGTGCAGAACCTGTTCGCCATGCGCTTTGGCAATGCCCTGTTCGAGCCCCTGTGGCGGCGCGAGACAATCGCCAACATCCAGATCACCATTGCCGAGGAGCTGGGCGTGGAAACGCGCGGCGCCTTCTACGACCAGACCGGTGCCCTGCGCGACATGGTGCAGAACCACGCCCTGCAGCTCTTGTGCGCGATCGGCATGGAGCCGCCCATCAACGCCAGCGCCAACGCCATCCGCGACGAGAAGCTCAAGGTGCTGCAGTCGCTCAAGCCCTGGAGCCCGGAGACCATCGGCCAGCACGTGATCCGAGGCCAGTACGTGGCCGGCAAGACGCATGGCGCCAGCGTACCGGGCTACCTGCAGGAAAAGGGCGTGGCCGCAGGCAGCACCACCGAGACCTTCGTCGCGTTGCGCACCGAGATCTCCAACTGGCGCTGGGCCGGCGTGCCCTTCTACATCCGCACCGGCAAGCGGCTGGCGGGGCGCGACGCGCACATCGTCGTCAACTTCCGGCCCGTGCCGCACCCGATCTTCCGCACCTCGGCCGGCGCAGCCAACCGCCTGGTGATCAACCTGCAGCCCAAGGACGGGCTGGAGCTGCACCTGATGGCCCAGGGTGCCGCCCAGCACCAGACCGAACCCGCGCTGTCGCAGGTGTACCTGAACCTCGATTTCGACCAGCGCTTCGGCACAGAGCGCGTGGGAGCCTACGAACGCCTGCTCCTCGACGTGATCGCCGGCCGCCTGAACCTGTTCGTGCGCAGCGACGAGCAGGAAGAAGCCTGGCGCTGGGTGGAACCCATCCTGCAACACTGGCGCAACGATGCGCTGGGCCCACGGCCTTACACGGCCGGCAGTTGGGGCCCGAGCGCCGCGAGCGCGATGATCGCGCGCGACGGTTACTGCTGGAGCGAAGAGGTCTGACTCCCTGAGGCGCCTCATGCGGCCTCACAAAGGAAAAGGCTCCCAGAGGGAGCCTTTTGTCATTCATGCCAGCGCAGGGCACAGGGGAAACACTTCCACATGGTGGCGGCACCCACGACCGTGAGATACCACCACCAT
>JAZKEE010000197.1:0-19607 GCA_040387235.1 Pseudomonadota bacterium | reverse complement strand
CTGCCCGGCAAGGACGGCCTGGCCCTGTTCGACGAGGTGCGCGAGCGCCACCCCTCGCTGCCGGTGATCCTGCTGACCGCGCACGGCACCATTCCGGATGCGGTGGAGGCCACTTCGCGCGGGGTGTTCACCTACCTGACCAAGCCCTACGACGGCAAGGACCTGCTCGAGAAGATCGGCCAGGCCCTGGCGCTGAGCGCCCCGGTGGTGGCCCAGGCGCATGCCAACGAGGCCTGGCGTACCGAGATCGTGAGCCGCTCCAACCGCATGACCGAGCTGCTGGCCGAGGCCTACATGGTTGCCCAGTCGGACGCCAGCGTGCTGCTGCTGGGCGACAGCGGTGCCGGCAAGGAGCTCCTGGCCCAGGCCATCCACCGGGCCAGCCCGCGCGCGGCCAAGCCCTTCGTGGCGGTCAACTGCGGCGCCATTCCCGAGGCCCTGCTCGAATCCGAGCTGTTCGGCCACGTCAAGGGCGCCTTCACGGACGCCTCCAGCAACCACAAGGGCCTGTTCCAGGCGGCCGAAGGCGGCACCCTGCTGCTCGACGAGATCGGCGACATGCCGCCGGCCCTGCAGGTCAAGCTCTTGCGCGTGCTGCAGGAGCGGGCCGTTCGGCCCGTGGGCTCGAGCCAGTCCACGCCCATCGATGTGCGCATCATCTCGGCCACGCACCGCGACCTGGAGGCCGCGATGGCCACGGCCCAGTTCCGCGAAGACCTGTACTACCGCCTCAACGTGGTGACGCTGGCGCTGCCCACGCTGGCCGAACGGCGCGAGGACATTTCCCTTCTGGCCAACCACTTTCTGGACCGGCTGGCACGCAAGTACGACAAGCGCCTGTCGGGCTTTGCACCCGAAGCCCTCAAAGCGCTGACCACGGCCGCCTGGCCCGGCAACGTGCGCCAGCTGTTCAACGTGGTGGAGCAGGTGTGTGCCCTGTCCACCACGCCGCTGGTGCCACTCACGCTGGTGCAGCGCGCGCTGCGCATCCCCTCGGCGCAGGTGCTCAGCTTTGCCGACGCGCGCCAGCGCTTCGAGCGCGATTACCTGGTGGGCCTGCTCAAAATGACCGACGGCAACGTCGCCGATGCCGCGCGCCTGGCACAGCGCAACCGAACGGAGTTCTACCGGCTGCTGCAAAAGCACGCGCTGACGCCCGGCCATTTCAAGAGCGACGCGGTGCCGGACGAGGGTTCGGGCGACGACGTCGCCGATGAGCGACAGGAGTAAGTCCTTGATTTCAAAGGGTTTGGCCGGTGCAGTCCATCCCTCTGTCGCCATCCGGCGACAAAAACCGGCCTTTTGGGGCCTTTTTGCTGCGCTGCACACTTGCTTACAGTCACAACAGCGCCTAAGCCGTTGATACACAAGCATTTTTTCAAGCTGGCACAGGGTTTGCCCTATATGCCGGCATGGATGCTGTCTTTCCTTCTTTTTCACGCAGCTTGCGCCGCAGCGCAGCAGCCACGCTGGCGCTGTCAGGCCTGCTGGCAGCCGGCATGGCGCAGGCCCAGGCGTTCGATTTCGAGAGCCTGACGAAGCTGGCACGCGAACGTGCCGACAAACCTTTCGTCGCCGCGAGCGACAAGCTGCCCGCCGACCTGGCCCAGCTCAACTACGACCAGGTGCGCGACATCCGCTACAAGCCCGAACGCGCGCTGTGGCGCGCCGACAAGCTGCCCTTCGAGTCCATGTTCTTCCACCTGGGCCTGTACCAGACCCAGCCGGTGCGCATCCATGAGGTGACGCCATCGGGCACGCGCGACATCACCTACAGCCGCGCCGACTTCGACTACGGCAAGAACACGGTGCAGCCCCAGGCCTGGGGCGACCTGGGCTTTGCGGGCTTTCGCCTGCACAACCACCTCAATTCGCCCGAGTACAAGGACGAGCTGGCCGTGTTCCAGGGCGCGAGCTACTTCCGCGCCCTGGGCGCTGGCCAGCAGTACGGCCTGTCGGCGCGTGGGCTGGCCATCGACACCGTGGGCGGCAGCGGCGAAGAGTTCCCGCGCTTCACCGACTTCTGGCTGGTCAAGCCCGAGCCCCAAGGCAAACAGGTCACGGTGTTCGCGCTGCTCGACTCGCCGCGCGCCACCGGCGCCTACCGCTTCGACATCACGCCAGGGCCACAGACCGTGACCACCGTGCGCGCCCGGGTCTTCGTGCGCAGCAACGCCGCCAAGCCCATCGGTACGCTGGGCGTGGCGCCGCTGACCAGCATGTTCTTCTTTGGCGAGAACCAGCCGCGCAAGCAGGATTTCCGCCCCGAGGTGCACGACTCCGATGGCCTGATGGTCGCCACCGGTGAAGGCGAGTGGCTGTGGCGCCCGCTGCAGAACCCGGGCAGCACGCTGGTGACCTCGTTCACCACCACCAACCCCAAGGGCTTCGGCCTGATGCAGCGCGACCGCCAGTGGGCCAGCTACGAGGACGTGGAAGCCCGCTACGAACGCCGCCCGAGCGCTTGGGTGCGCCCCTTGCACGACTGGGGTCCGGGCCGTGTGGAACTGGTGCAGAACAACACCCCCGACGAAACGCACGACAACATCGTCGCCTACTGGGTGCCGGCCCAACTGCCCGCCCCCGGCACGCCGATGGAGTTCTCGTACGAGCTTGGCTGGCAGGGGGACGAACAGCAGCGCCCACCGGGCAGCTGGGTCACGCAGTCGCGCCGCGGCATGGGCTTCACCAAGCAAAGCGCGCAGGCGCTGCGCCAGCAGGTGCAGTACGTGGTCGATTTCACCGGCCCTGCGCTGGCCGCCCTGCCCACCAATGCCGCCGTCAAGGCCGTCGTCACCGCCGACGCCAACGGCAAGGTTCTCGAAAACGCGGCCTACCGCAACCCTGCCACCGGGCAGTGGCGCATGACCGTGCGCGTACAGCGCCAGCAGGCCGATCGCCCGATAGAGCTGCGCGCATTCCTTCAACACGACAACAACGCTGTGAGCGAAACATGGACGCACATCATTCTTCCCGAGTAAGCCCGTCAGAGCCCCTCGCCTCTGAAGACAATGGCGCCGTCGTGGTGGCGCTCGATGGCGCCCGCCGACACCTGCGCAGCACGCTGCGCGAGGAGCGCCACCCGAACTCCATGACCGCGCCGCCGCTCCATCGCGGCTCCATGGTGCCCCAGCCCTGGCGCGGCTTCTGGAACAGCATCGGCACGGCGATGCTGCTGCGCCTGACCGGCCGCCCCGCCAGCGCCGCTCCGGCCACCCCGGCCGGCATGCAGCACGAAGCCTGGCAGGGCGCGGCCCAGCGCCGCCGCTGGACCTTTGCGCTGCTCACGGTGCTGAGCACCACGCTGGCCACCACCTTGTTCGCTGGCGTGCAGCCCGACTACGACAACGCCTGGCTGGGCTATGGCCAGATGGCGCTGTTCGCGCTGCTCTCGGCCTGGGTCGTCACCGGCTTCATGACCGGCATGATGGGCTTCTGGGTCATGCTGCGCGGCGACCGCCATGCGCTGTCGGCCAAGAGCGTGGCAGCGCACACGCTCTCGCCCGAAGCGCGCACGGCCATCATCATGCCGATCTGCAACGAGGATGTGGCCACCGTGTTCGCCGGCCTGCGTGCCACCTGCGAATCGGTCGCGGCCACGGGCCACGGCGCCACCTTCGACGTGTTCGTGCTGTCCGACAGCTACGACAAGGACATTGCCAAAGCCGAGCGTGCCGCCTGGGAAGACCTGCGCAGCGCCCTGGCCGAGCATGGCCAGCAGCCCCAGGTGCAGGTGTACTACCGCCTGCGCACGCGCCGCAGCCACCGCAAGGCCGGCAACGTGGCCGACTTCTGCCGCCGCTGGGGCAAGGACTACCGCTACATGGTGGTGCTTGACGCCGACAGCGTGATGAGCGGCGACTGCATCGTCTCCATGGCCAAGCTGATGGAAGCCAACCCCAGCGCCGGCATCGTGCAGACGGCCACGCAGGCCATCGGCCACGTCACGCTGCACGCCCGTGCACAGCAGTTCGCCTCGCGCGTGACCGGGCGCCTGTTCACCCTGGGCATGCAGTACTGGCAACTGGGCGAGTCGCACTACTGGGGCCACAACGCCATCATCCGCATGGAGCCGTTCATGCAGCATTGCGCGCTGGCCCCCATCGCGGGCAAGGGCGGACTGTCGGGCGGCATCATGTCGCACGACTTCGTCGAGGCCGCGCTGATGCGCCGCGCCGGCTACCACGTGTGGCTGGTGTCCGACCTGATCGGCAGCTACGAGCAGCAACCGCCGGATCTGCTGGCCGAGCTGCAGCGCGACCGCCGCTGGTGCCAGGGCAACCTGCAGAACGCCCGCCTGATGGCCGAGCCCGGCATCCATGCCGTGCACCGCTCGATGTTCGTGACCGGCGCCATGGCCTACCTGTCGGCACCGCTGTGGCTGGCCTTCCTGACGCTGGGCACGGCCCTGTGGCTGTCGGGCGCGCCCGTGGTGGCCAACTGGCACATCCTGCCGGCCGAGCTGCTCGGCCTGTGGGGCTGGACGGTGTCCATGCTGTTCCTGCCACGCATCCTGGGCGTGACCGCGGTCTTCATGCGCAAGGAACAGTCGCAGTACGGCGGTGGCTGGAGCCTCGTCAAGAGCGCGGTGGTCGAGAGCGTGCTGGCCATCCTGCAGGCGCCCGTGCGCATGCTGGCCCACTCGCTGTTCGTGCTGCTGGCCATCACCGGCCTGGAACTGCAATGGAAGTCGCCCCCCCGCGAAGCCAATGCCGTGCCCTGGGGCCAGGCCACGCGCCAGCTGGCGCCGATGACCGCCGTGATCGCCGTGCTGGCCCTGGGCGTGGCCTTCGTCGATGGCAGCGCCCTGCTGTGGCTGATGCCCGTGGGCCTGCCGCTGGCGCTGGCCATTCCGCTGGCGGTGCTGACCAGCCAGATCGCGCTGGGCAAGGCGATGCGTGCGCAACGCCTGCTGCTGATCCCCGAGGAGTCGTGGTCGCCACCAGTGCTGCGCCGCGCGTGGCTGCATGCCAGCCGCCTGGCGCGGCCGGCACTGCGGGCGGCAGCATGATGAAAGTGTGACTTATGCCACACAAACAGGAAGCCGGTGCATGCACCGGCTTTTTGTCGTTTGCTACTTATTTAATAGCATCAGATGCCAGTGAGCCATGAATGACAACGCAATCACCGACCTGGCCACTCACCCAAACAGGCGCTGGACTCGCCATGGCACTCCCTTACGATACGCACGCTTCGGAACCGCCTGCGCGCCGCGCCTGGTGGCTGCCGATTCCTGCCTACCGTGGAAACACCATCGATGCCATCGCCTCTTGCCCCCCACGCCGCCACGCGGCGCTTCTTTCACGCCAGTGCCCTGGCACTGTCCCTCGCTGCCGCAGGCTGCGCCGCGCCCCCCTCGCAGGTAGCCGAGGCCCCAGCCCCCGCGCCCCAGGCCGCCCCTGAGCCAGCACCGCCGGCCGAGCCGCCAGGCCGCATCATCTTTGCCGGCTTTGCCATGCACTCGCAGTCCAAGGCCTTTCGCAACGACGTGCAGCTGGCCGAGAAGCTGGTCAGCGAGATCGACCCCAATGCCCTGATGCTCCGGCTGGCCAATCCGGCCAAGGACCAGAGCGCCGACTGGCCGCAGGCCACGGCCGAGAACTTCGCGCTGGTGATGGCCAGGACGGCCGAGGTGGCGCGCCCGCGTGACCGCGTGCTGCTGTTCATCTCCACCCACGCCAACCCCGGCCTGCTCAGCGTCAACGTGGGCGGCAAGAACCAGCAGCCCATCACGCCCAAGATCCTCAGCGACGCCCTGTCCCCGCTGGCCAAGGTGCCTACGCTGGTGGTGCTGTCCGCCTGCTACAGCGGTGCGTTCATCGAGCCGCTGAAGGCCCCGAACCGCGTGGTGCTGACCGCGACCGACGCGCGCGCCACCTCGTTCAAATGCCAGTACACCGGCAACAACACACCGTTCGCCGAGGCCCTGTTTGGCCAGGCGGGTGCCGAGAAGCTGTCGATCACGGACTGGATGGGCGAAGCCCAGAAATCCATCGCCGCGCAGGAAAAGCGCCGCAAGCTGTCCGCGTCCAGGCCCCTGGCCTTCGTCGGCGACGAAGCCAAGGCCTGGGCCGGCCAGCCGCTCAAGGACTGGCTGCAGTAAACGCCCGCACGCCGCCATGCCGGGCACACCACCCGGTATTCCCGTCCCCTCCTTTTCGCCACTCACCATGCTGACTGCCACCGCCCCGACCCTGCACGCCACCTCGCTGTCCGGCCCCCTGCTGGATGCCTACCTGGACGAAGCCGAGGCCATGTTCCAGGCCACCGAGGAGGACAGCGGCGCGCACGGCAAGGGGGAGAGCGAGGAAGCCACCCATGCCCGGCGCATGCAGGCCCTGGCCGACATGCTGGGCCTGCAGTCGCTGCAGCCCGGTTCACTGGACGTGCTGCACCGTGTGCATGATCTGTGGATGCAGGCCGGCCAGCCGGCACAGGCCCTGCAGGCCATCGACACCCATGCCGCCCCCCTGGTGGATGACCTGCCCGCCGCCGAGCGCCACGATGCCCAGGTGCACGCCGGCTTTGCCCGCACCCAGGCCCTGCGCGCCCTGCCCGAACAGGCTGCGCTGCTGCACCAGGCGCTCGACGGGATGGCCCGCCTGCTGGCCCAGCCGCCGCTGGACCAGCAGTCCGACCGGGCCTGGCAGCACCTGTCGGGCCAGGCCGAGCGCAGCAAGGACTACGGTGTGTGGCGCCGCTGTGCCAAGGCCCGCTATGCGCTGCAGGTGGTGCAGCCCGAGCGCACAAGCTACCGCGCCTGGGACGAAGCCGTGCTGGCCACCCGCCTGGCCGAAGTCGCGGCCGCCGAGGGCGATGCCACGCAGACACGGCAGCTGGTGCAGCAGGCCATGGACCAGTTGCGCAACGCCGCGCCCGGTCAGGACGTGGACCACGAGGACTGGCTGAAGCTGGGCGAACAGTTCGTGGCACTGGATCCCGCGAGCATCGAGACCATCGTGCAGCAGATCCCGGCGCGCATGCCGGCCGGGCTTTCCCGGCCGCTGCAGCGCGACGTCTCCGTGCGCCGCGCCCGCCTGCAGGCCCGGGCCCTGCAGCGCCAGGGCCGGCTCGAAGAGGCCCTGGTCCAGGCCAGGCAGGGCCGCTTCGGCCTGACCGGCGACCAGGAAGACGATTTCAGCATCTTCGTGCTCGACCTCCTGGTCGAAGCCGGCCGGCTGGACGACGCGGCGCAACTGGCCTTCGAGAGCGCCAGTAGCCAGCGCCCGGGTTCGACACGGCATGCCTGCACGGTGGCCCTCGCGCAAACGAAGGCGCACCTGGCCCGGGGCGCCACGCCCCACCCTGGCTGGCACCTGGCCCTGGCCAGCGCGGCCATGGACGATGCCGACTGGGTGGAAGACCCCGAGGACGCAGCCACCTTCATCGAACACCACCTGGCGCAGGTGCGCCGTGCCGCACCAGAGCACCCGGCGTTGGCCTGCCTGGACGGGCTGCGCCTGTTTGCCGACGGCGAACACGCGCGCGCCCTGCCGCTGCTGGAGACGGCAGCGCGCGAACCCGCCATGGCTGCGCCCGACCTGCTGCAGGCGCTGTGGGTCAGCCGGGTCAAGGTGCATGGCGTCACCAAGGCCCTGCAACGGCCGTTTGCGGCCTCGCCTGCCGCCGGCTGGTGCTACAACCTCGGCGTGTGGCTGGACCACACCCTCCAGCAGGCCTGCGGCGCCAGCGACGACGAGGACTGGCCCGAGCAGGAGGTGGATGCCCTCAAGGCGCGCTACTACGAGGCGGCCGTGGTGCATTTCGATGCCTTCTTCGCCACCGGCGAAGGCTGGTTCCGCGATGGCGACGTGCACGTCTATTCCATGCTGTGCAACAACCTGGCCATCTACTACCGCTGGAACCTCAAGGAATACGACAAGGCCATCGAACTGCACCACAAGGGCCTGGCCACCAGCCCCTTTGCGGAGCACCACAACGGCCTCGTGTCCTGCTACTCGGCGTCGGAACGCAAGGCCGAGCTCATCGCGGCGGCCGACCAGCTGTGGCACTACTCGCTGGACCATGGCTACGGGCGCCACGATCCCACGGACTACTTCAAGCGCGTGTGCCGCGCGCTCTACGAGCTGGACCGCGACAACGAGATCGACATCTGGCTGCAGCGCCTGGATGAATGGTGGAACGGCCTCGACCGCGATGACCAGGCCGAGAACGAAGACGACTACCTCGGTGCCCTGCTGGTCATGCTGCGCAACCTGGCGTGGTCGCAGCCGGCCGACGCGCTGGCGCGGCTCACACAGGTGATGCCGCGCGTTCAGGCCAATGCGCTGCCAGGCGTGCGGCGCGTTGCCGGCAACGTGTACGAGAACACCAGGCAGTACGAACGGGCCATGGCGCTCTACCAGGAGTCGCTCCGGATGGTGCGCCCCGGCGACGAGAGCGACGCCGAGCAGGCCGGCTACGCTCGCGACGACATCGCCAGCTGCAAGAAGGCCATGGCCGCCGGCAAGCCCTGGTGGAAGCTCTGGTAATGGCGCCTGGCGCCTCCGCACGCGGCACCTATGGCGCGCGCGACGTGGTCAACGCGCCGGTCATCCGCAGCGCGATCGAACGGCGCAGCCAGGAGCGCGGCGACCCCGAGGAGGTGCGCGCCTGGCTGTCCAACCACTTCTACCGGCACCTGGTGGGCAACCTGCAGGCCCCCGCGCCGGTGGTGCAGGCCGTCACGCAGCGCGAGCAGGCGCAAGCCCTGCTCAGGCCGGCGCCCGTGCCGGCCTGGGCGCTGGCCCGGCTGGGCGACACCCCGGCGCGCCAGGCGCCCGGGCCGGAAGCTCCGCTGTGGTGGATCGACCCCGATGCCGATGCGGTGCTGGCGCTGGAGGCCCGGCTCGTCGAGTTCCTGCGGTCGCGCGACGGCACGGCGCTGCAAGGCAAGCTGCAGCGCGTGACCGCCCCGCAGGCGCTGGCCCTGTGGGCCGAGGAACATGCGGCCTACGAGGCCAAGGCCGCCGCCGGCTGGCGCGAGCACCAGAGCGATGCCGTGGCCTTGGCATGGCAGGGCGAGCAGGGCCATTTCATCGAGTTCCGCCCGGACAGCGAGCACCTGCGCGCAGAGATGGCCTATGAAAGCCAGATGATGCGCCACTGCCTGGGCCAGTTCGCCAGCCGACGCAGCCTGGCCGGCGGCTATGGCGAGCACTACGCCAAGGCCTGCGAAGAAGGGCGCATGCGCCTGTTTTCCTATCGCACGGCCAGCCAGGTGCCACACATCACCCTCAGCGCCCATGTGCGCGGGGACGGCCGCCTGGCCATCGACCAGATCAAGGGCAGGCAGAACCGCCCGCCCATCGAGCGCTACCAGGGCGAGGTGCTGGCGCTGCTCAACCAGTTGGCCACCTGCGAGGAGGCGCCGCCCGATGCGCTGCAGATGGGCATCGTGCGCACCTCGCAGGGCTGGTGCGCCGTGCGCGACGTGGCGCTGGAGGCGGACCAGCTGCGCCTGGTGCAGGCCCGGCCCGCGCTGGTGCGCGAGCTGCCCGCGCCATCGCCGCTGGTGCAGTGGCTGGTGGCGGCACGCGACCCCGCACTGCTGCAGGGCCTGCCGCTGGCAGCCTCCGTGGCAGCAGCGCTGGACGCAGCGGGCACGCAGGCCACGGAGCGCCCGCAATGATCGCCTGGCTGGTCTTCGCACTGGGGTTGTGCCTCATGGCCTGGCTGGCCTGGCGGCTGCTGCTGTGGGTGCTGGGGCCGTTCCTGCGCTGGTACGGGCGGCCGCGCCTGCGCCGCCAGTATGTTCTGGACGACCACTGGAGCTGGACCCTGGCCCTGGCTGACCCCATGGCCTTCGCGCGCATCCAGGGTGGCTTCGCCGATGCGCGCATGCCGCGCCTGGCCGAGCCGCTGCAGCAGTCCCTGCGCCCGGCCCTGCTGCACCTGCTGGGCCTGCGCAGCGACATGGCCGACGACCAGGTGCGCGGCGCGCTGCCCAAGCTCTTGCGCGGGCGCTGGTTCCGCATGGGCCTGGATGCCCTGCGCCCCGACGATGTCCCGCGCGACGCCATGGCCCTGGCCTGTGCCCGCGTGGCCTTCGCCACGCGCACAGCGGCTCTGCTGGGCTGGCTGGACGAGGCCACCCAGTGGCAGATCCTGCACCACAACGCGCAGCGCGCAGCCGACTGCTTTCACAGCTGGCAGGACTTCGGCACCGCCTGCGCACGCGGGCGCCGCCAGTGGGTGGCCCATTCACGGGCGGACAGCCTGGGGGTGGCGTTCACCGAGGAGGAAGTCGCCCAGTGGGTGGCCAACCGCGACCATCCCTGGCAATGGCTGCCCTGGCCGCTGCCGCCACCGCCCATGAAAAAGCCCTGAAGGGCGCGGCCTGCGCTCATTCAGGGCTGTGGGTGATCGAAAGCCCGGGTCAGAACGGCATCTTGGGCATACCGCCGCCGCCCAGGCCCTTCATGCCGCCCATTTTCTTCATCATCTTCATCAGGCCGCCGCCCTTCATCTTCTTCATCATGTCCTGCATCTGCTCGAACTCCTTGAGCAGGCGGTTGACCTCCTGGACATGCACGCCCGCGCCGCCCGCGATGCGCTTCTTGCGCGTGGCCTTGATGAGCTCGGGCTTGCGGCGCTCCAGCGGGGTCATGCTCTGGATGATGCCTTCCTTGCGCTTGATGTCCTTCTCTGCCTTGTCCATGTCTACGGCGCCGGCCTTGGCGGTGAACTGGGCCGGCAGCTTGTCCATCAGGCTCGACAGGCCGCCCATCTGCTTCATCTGCTGCAGCTGCGACAGAAAGTCGTTGAGGTCGAAGCCATCACCGCTCTTGACCTTGGCAGCGAGCTTTTGCGCGGCCTCGATGTCCACGCCCGCCGTGACCTGCTCCACCAGGGCTACGATGTCGCCCATGCCCAGGATGCGGCCCGCATGGCGTTCGGCGTCGAAGACCTCCAGGCCGTCGAGCTTTTCGGACACGCCGGCGAACTTGATCGGCGCACCGGTGATCTGGCGCACCGACAGCGCGGCACCGCCACGCGAATCGCCGTCGAGCTTGGTGAGCACGATGCCGGTGAGCGGCAGTGCTTCCTTGAATGCCTTGGCCGTGTTGATCGCGTCCTGGCCCTGCATGGCATCGACCACGAACAGGGTTTCGACCGGGTTCAGCGCGGCATGCAGGTCCTTGATTTCCTTCATCAGGACTTCGTCGATGGCCAGGCGGCCGGCGGTATCGACCAGCAGCACGTCGAAGTAGTGCTTCTTGGCGTAGTCGAGCGCGGCCAGGCCGATATCGAGCGGCTTCTGGTCGGGGGTGCTCGGGAACCACTCGGCACCGGCCTGCTTGGTCACGGTCTTGAGCTGCTCGATGGCCGCTGGGCGGTAGACGTCGCCCGAGACGGTGAGCACCTTCTTCTTGCGCTTTTCGATCAGGTGCTTGGCCAGCTTGGCCGTGGTGGTCGTCTTGCCCGCCCCCTGCAGGCCGGCCATCAGGATCACGGCGGGTGGCTGGGCGGCCAGGTTGATGTCGGAGATGCCCTCGCCCATGGTGGCGGCGAGTTCGCGGTTGACGATGGAAACCAGGGTCTGGCCCGGCTTGAGCGAGCCCAGCACCTCCTGGCCCAGGGCCTTTTCCTTGACGCGGGCAATGAAATCACGCACGACGGGCAGGGCCACGTCGGCTTCGAGCAGGGCCATGCGCACCTCGCGCAGCATGTCCTGCACGTTGGATTCGGTGATGCGGGCCTGGCCGCGCATCTCCTTGACGAGGCGCGTGAGTTTGTCGGTAAGGGCGGAGGCCATAGGGATTGTTCCGGGTTTGCCTGCAGTACGAGTGCATGCAGGCCGCCAGGGCGCGGGCGGCAAGGCGAAAGACAACTAAACTGTAAGCCATGATTTTACCCAGTGCTTCTCCCCTTGGCTGGCTGCTTGCGCTTGCCGCAGCGGCGGCCTATGCCATGCCGGCTGCCGCAGCGTCGCGCCTGGGGGCTGCGGGCATGCGCAACGCCCTGCTGCTCGCATGGTTGCTGCATGGCGCCACGCTGGTGCTGGGGCTGTGGAACGAGGCGCCGCGCTTCGGCTTCGCGCCGGCGCTGTCGATGACGGCCTGGCTGGTGCTCACGGTGTATGCGGTCGAAAAGCAGCTGTTTCCGCAAATGCAGGCGCGCTGGGTGCTGGCGGCGCTGGGCGCGGCGGCCATCGTGCTGGCCCTGGTGTTCCCGGGCCAGCCGCTGCATGTGTCGGCATCGGCCTGGCTGCCGCTGCACCTGGCGCTGGGCATTGCCTGCTATGGCCTGTTCGGCGCGGCGGTAGTACATGCCTGGCTGATGACACGCGCCGAGCGCCACATCCGCCAGGCCGAGGACCCGCACAGCGGCATCCCGCTGCTCACGCTGGAGCGCCTGACCTTCCGTTTCGTGACCGCCGGTTTCGTGCTGCTCACGGCCACGCTGCTGGCCGGCTGGCTGTTTGGTGACGCCCTTTACGGCCGCGCCTGGCGCTGGGACCACAAGGCGGTCTTCTCGCTGATGGCCTGGATCACGTTTGCCACGCTGCTGCTGGGCCGTGCGCGCTTCGGCTGGCGGGGCCGGACCGCGGTGGGTGTGCTCTATGCGGGCGCGGGGCTGCTGCTTCTGGCCTATGTGGGTTCGCGCTTCGTACTGGAAGTCATCCTGGGCCGCAGCGCATGAAGTACCTCGTATTGCTGGTGGTGCTGGTGGTGGCCATCGGCATCTGGCGCAGCAACCGCGCCGCCCCCAAGGACCCCCAGCCCGCCAAGGCCCGCCCCCCTGCGCTGCCCCAGGACATGGTGGCCTGCGCGCACTGCGGCGTGCATGTGCCACGCGCCGAGGCCCAGATCCAGGGAGAGCGCACCTACTGCAGCCTGGAGCATCTGCGCCTTGGCAAGTCCTGAAACGACGACCATGGCCAGCAGCCCGCCGGGCAACGACCTCCTCGTGACGGTGGACGCGCCCTTCCTGCGCCTGTGGAAGGGCTTCCTGACCGCCCGGGTGATGGTCGCCATTGCCCTGGTGCTGCTGCAGACCCTGGGGCAGGCAGTCAACCAGGCGCTGGACCCAGCAGCGCTGGCGATCTCGGTGGCGTACCTCGTCGCCACCGTCCTGATGCGCATCCTGGCTCGCCACCGGCCGCCTTCGCCGGGCACCGGCGTGCACTGGTTGCCGTCCATCGGTGTGGACGTGGCGGTGGTATGCGCCCTGCAGGTGCTGCACTCGGGCGCCCTGAACTACACCCCGCTCTTCGGCCTGCCGATCCTGATGGCCGCCGTGCTGGGCACACTCACGCTGGCGCTGGGTACCACGGCAGGGGTCACGCTGGCGCTGCTGGGCCTGGCCTGGCTGGGTTCCCGCGCGGGCGTGGACGACCCCCAGCGCTACCTGCAAAGCGCCCTCACCGGCACGGGCTACTTCATCGTCTCCTACCTGGTGCACCAGCTCGCCACGCGCCTGGCACGCGAGCAGGAAGTGGCCCAGCAAAGCCAGATGACGGCGCGCGTGCAGACGCAGGTGAGCGCCCTGGTGATCCAGAACCTCACCGACGGCGTGCTGGTGGTGGACGAGAACGACACCGTGCGCACGGCCAACCCGGCGGCACTGCAACTGCTGGGGCAGCCGCCGCTGCCGCCGCTGCCCTTTTCGCTGACGCACGCGGCCGCATGGGATCCGCTGGTGAAGCTGGCACGCCGCACCTTTCGCCAGGAGCAACCCCAGACCGCCGATGCGGACCTGCTGCACCCGGGCGAGAGCCCGACCGGGCTGCATGTGCGCACCTGGCTGACCTCCTCGCGTACTCCGGCCCGCGAGGCCGGCACCGAGCGGCTGTGCGTGATGTTCCTGCACGACCTGCGCGAGATGCAGGCGCGCCTGCGCACCGAAAAGCTCGCCGCAATGGGCCGCATGTCGGCCGCCGTGGCGCACGAGATCCGCAACCCCCTGGCGGCCATCGTCCAGGCCAATGCCCTGCTGGAAGAAGACCTGACGGACCCTGGCCAGAAGCGCCTGGCGCACATGGTGCAGCAGAATGCCGACCGCCTGGCACGGATTGCCGAGGAGGTGCTGGACATCGCCCGCGTGCAGCACCAGATCAGCCAGTCGCCCGCCTCCACCCTGCACCTGGACACCGCCGTGGCCCAGATCTGGAGCGACTGGCAGGGACAGGAAACGGACAGGCGCCGCGGCCTGGTCGCGCTGAGCGCCGGCGATGCGCAGGTGGAGTTCGATACCGAGCACCTGCGCCGCGTGCTGGTGAACCTGCTGGACAATGCCTTGCGCTACATGGGCCCGGAACCCGATTCGCTGTGCATCACCACGCGCACCACCATCACCGGCCAGGTCAGCCTGCAGGTCTGGAGCGATGGAGCCCCCATGGACAAGTCCGTGGAGCGCCACCTGTTCGAGCCCTTCTTCTCTTCCGAGAGCCGCTCCAGCGGCCTGGGCCTGTACATCTGCCGCGAGCTGTGCCAGCGCCACGGCGCCTCCATCGGCTACCAGCGGCTGGTGCGCCTGACCCAGCGCGGCGATACCGGGGGCAATGCTTTTACGGTAGGCTTTCGGCGCACCACCCGCCCCTCCGAGCCCGCTTCGCTGTTCGACACCATCGTCGTCTGACCCCTCTGCCCTCCATGAACGCTCCTGCTGCCTCCATCCTTGTCGTGGACGACGAGCCCGATCTGCGCACGCTCTACGAGCTCACGCTGCTGCGCGAGGGCTACCGCGTGGAGACCGCCGCCAGCGTGCAGGAAGCGCGCGAGCAGCTCAAGGCCCACCGCTTCGATGCGGTGATCACCGACATGCGCCTGCCCGACGGCTTCGGCATGGAGCTGCTGCAGGATTTGCGCGACCAGCAGCGCAAGGAGCGCTGCGTGGTCATGACGGCCTATGGCTCGGCCGAAAATGCCGTGGAGGCCCTGCGCTCCGGGGCCTTCGACTACCTGACCAAGCCGGTCGATCTGAAGCAGTTCCGTTCGGTGGTGGCCTCGGCCATCCAGGGCACAGGCGGCGTGCCGGCACCGCGCGCGGCGCGCACCCCGGGCGCCCGCCAGGGCGGCACGGTCGATGCACACGCCTCGTCGTCGGCGCTGGACCGGCTGGTGGGTGAGTCGGCCGCCATGCGCAATGTCAAGCAACGGGTGGCCAAGGTCGCGCGCGGCATGGCGCCGGTACTGATCCACGGCGAGTCGGGCACCGGCAAGGAACTGGTCGCCCAGGCCCTGCACGCCAGCAGCCAGCGCGCAGACGGCCCCTGGGTGGCCGTGAACTGCGGCGCCATCCCCGAAAACCTGCTCGAGGCCGAGTTCTTCGGCGCACGCAAGGGCTCCTACACCGGTGCCAGCCAGGACCGGGACGGCTACTTCCAGGCGGCACGCGGGGGCACGCTGTTCCTCGACGAGATCGGCGACCTGCCCCTGGCCATGCAATCGAAGCTGCTGCGCGCCATCCAGGAGCGCAGCGTGCGCGCCCTGGGCTCCACGCAGGAGGAGACGGTGGACGTGCGCATCGTGAGCGCCACGCACCGCGACCTGGCAGCCGATGTACTGACCGGGCGCTTCCGCCAGGACCTTTATTACCGCCTGAATGTGATCGAGGTCGTGATCCCGCCGCTGCGCGAGCGGCGCGAGGACCTGCCCGCTCTGTGCCGGGCCCTGCTCGCACGCATCGCGCAGGAGTCGGGCATGCCCGTGCCAGCACTCACCGAGCATGCGATACAGGCGATTGCCGCCCACCCGCTCACCGGCAACGTGCGGGAGCTGGAGAACCTGCTGCACCGGGCCGTGGCCCTGAGCGAGGGGGACGAGCTGCACGTGGACGGCGTGGCCCCGCCAGCAGGCAGCTTCCCCGCAACCACGCCCAAGGCCAGCCCGGACCCCGTGCTGGCGCCAGACGCTGCAGCGTTCGTTCCCGCCGCCTTGCATGACACGCCGCCGGCGGACGACGCGTCGTCACCCCGCCCCGCCCCGGGCACTGCAGCCAGCCCCGCGATGCCGGGTGCCAGTACGCCCCTGCCCAGCGACCTCCAGGCCTGGCTGGACCAGCAGGAGCGCGACATCCTGGTGCGCGCACTGCGCGAGGCGGGCTTCAACCGCACAGCCACGGCGGCGCGCCTGGGCATCAGCCTGCGCCAGATCCGCTACCGCATTGCGCGCCTGAACATTGCCGTGCCCAATGACCAGGATGCCCATGACGACGTCGGCTGACGGGGTGGGCACCGACGGCTGCGCCTGGGAGCAGGGCTGGCACCGGTCGGCCGTGCGCCACCCCTCGCCCAACTTCGGCCCCCGCCCACCGGCAGCGCAGATCGACCTGATCGTGGTGCACTCCATCAGCCTGCCCCCGGGCGAGTACGGGGGCACGGCCGTGCGCCAGCTGTTCACCAACACGCTCGACTGGGACGCGCACCCTTATTACCAGGGTATCCGCGGCCTTCAGGTGTCCGCGCATTTCTTCATCGACCGCACCGGGGTGCTCTGGCAGTTCGTGGACTGCGACCAGCGCGCCTGGCATGCAGGGCCTTCGGCCTACCGGGGCCGGGCGCAATGCAATGACGATTCCATCGGCATCGAGCTCGAAGGGCTGGAGGGCGAGCGCTTCGAGGCCGCCCAGTACGCCACCCTGGCCTGGCTGTGCCGTGACATCGCGCAGCGTTACCCCGTTGCCTACCTGGCCGGCCACGAGCACATCGCCCCGGGCCGCAAGCGCGACCCGGGTGCAGGCTTCGACTGGGCGGGCCTGCAGCAGTCGCTGGGCTGGCCACCGGAGTGCTTTCCGGTCGACACGCGGCCGGCCTCCACCACCGGCGCCTGACCCCACGCACCGGGTCGGTGCGCGCAGGCCGCAGCACCCGCAGCGGATGTCGCAGCAGCACGTCACATCACCGCTGCAGCAAAAATATTTTTTGCTGCGAATGCACAAACTGGCCGCTTCAATCTCCACGCGGTCTGCCATGCAAAACCGGCCCGCATCACGCGCCACTGCGTGGTTTTCACAGCCATCCATCGGACACAAGGCGCGTGTACGACAGGCACCATAGGCCGATGCGGCGTGGGGGGAAACATGCTGTTTCGGAATTTGGCATCCCTGGCGGCGGTACACTACCGGTAGCGTATTGAACGCAACTGACACACCATATATAGTGTGCGACAGGCCAGAAACTGGCGCACCACTTCTCCCTCGCGGCGGCACTGCCACCCGCCTGCACATTCCAGACAGCACCCAAAAAGAGGACATCCATGCACGCTGCTTTGAACACGCCTTCATCCACCACCCGCCCCGCATCCCAGGATGCGCCCGAGGCATCGTCTGCTGCGCCGGAGGGAGCGAACACGTACTCCCACTACCAGATCATCCGCCGCAATGGCGCCGTGGTCCCGTTCGAGCCGCAGAAGATCGCGGTGGCGATGATGAAGGCGTTTCTGGCAGTGCACGGCACCCAGGGTGCTGCGTCGGCCAGCGTGCGCGAAGTGGTGGACACGCTGACCCAGAACGTGGCCCGCGCACTGGCGCGCTCGCGCCCTGGCGGCGGCACCTTCCATATTGAAGACGTGCAGGACCAGGTGGAACTGGTGCTGATGCGCGGCGGCCACCACGAAGTGGCCCGCGCCTACGTGCTGTACCGCGAAAGCCGCACCCAGGAGCGCGCCCGCCACGTCGAGCAGGAAGCGGCTGCCGCGCCCGCCCCGGCACTGCACGTGCTGGACGGCGACAAGCGCGTGGTGCTGGACCTCGTGCGCCTGCGTGGCCTGATCGAGTCGGCGTGTGTGAACCTGGGCGCAGACATCTCGGCCCAGCCCATCGTGGCCGAGACCATGCGCAACCTGTACGACGGCGTTCCCATGGACGAGGTCTACAAGGCCTCCATCCTGGCGGCCCGCACGCTGATCGAGAAGGACCCCGACTACACCTACGCCACCGCACGCCTCTTGCTGCACACCATCGTGCGCGAAGTGCTGGGCCGTGAGGTCACCCAGGACGAGATGGGCCAGAGCTACGTGGACTACTTCCCGCAGTTCATCCAGAAGGGTGTGGACAACGAACTGCTCGATCCACGCCTGCTGACGTTCGACCTGGCCCGCCTGGGCGCCGCCCTCAAGGCCGACCGTGACCTGCAGTTCGACTACCTGGGCCTGCAGACGCTGTACGACCGCTACTTCCTGCACGTGCGCAAGACCCGCATCGAGCTGCCCCAGGCCTTCTTCATGCGCGTGGCCATGGGCCTGTCGCTGAACGAGATCGACCGCGAGGCGCGCGCCATCGAGTTCTATGAAGTGCTGTCGAGCTTCGACTTCATGTCGTCCACCCCGACGCTCTTCAACGCCGGCACCCTGCGCTCGCAGCTGTCCTCGTGCTACCTGACGACCGTGCCCGACGACCTCGACGGCATCTACGAATCCATCAAGGAAAACGCGCTTCTGTCCAAGTTCGCAGGCGGCCTGGGCAACGACTGGACGCGCGTGCGCGCGCTCGGCTCCCATATCAAGGGCACCAACGGCGAATCGCAGGGCGTGGTTCCGTTCCTGAAGGTCGTGAACGACACCGCCGTCGCCGTGAACCAGGGCGGCAAGCGCAAGGGCGCGGTCTGCACCTACCTGGAAACCTGGCACCTGGACATCGAGGAGTTCCTGGAACTGCGCAAGAACACCGGCGACGACCGCCGCCGCACGCACGACATGAACACGGCCAACTGGATCCCCGACCTGTTCATGCGCCGCGTGATGGAAAAGGGCACCTGGACCCTGTTCTCGCCCTCCGACGTGCCCGACCTGCACGACCTGTTCGGCACCGCCTTCGAGAAGGCCTACGTCGCCTACGAAGCAAAGGCCGCGCGCGGCGAGATCAAGCCCTCCAAGACGGTGCAGGCCACCGACATGTGGCGCAAGATGCTGACCATGCTGTTCGAGACCGGCCATCCCTGGATCACCTTCAAGGATGCCTGCAACGTGCGCTCGCCACAGCAGCACGCCGGCGTGGTGCACTCGTCCAACCTGTGCACCGAGATCACGCTGAACACCAGCGACACCGAGACCGCGGTCTGCAACCTGGGTTCCGTGAACCTGCTACAGCACTTGAAGGACGGCCAGCTCGACCACGACAAGCTCAAGAAGACCATCACCGTGGCCATGCGCATGCTGGACAACGTGATCGACATCAACTACTACGCGGTCACCAAGGCCCGCGACTCCAACCTGCGCCACCGCCCCGTGGGCCTGGGCCTGATGGCCTTCCAGGACAGCCTGTACGAGCTGCGCATTCCCTACGCCTCGCAAGCGGCCGTGGAGTTCGCCGACAAGTCGATGGAAGCCATCTGCTACTACGCCTACTGGGCCTCGACCGAGCTGGCCCGTGAACGCGGCCAGTACGAGAGCTACAAGGGCTCGCTGTGGGACCAGGGCATCCTGCCCCTGGACACGCTGGACATGCTCGCCACGGCACGCGGCGGCTACGTCGAAGTGGACCGCTCGGCCACCCTCGACTGGGATGCCCTGCGCAAGAAGATCAGCAAGGACGGCATGCGCAACTCCAACTGCGTCGCCATCGCCCCCACGGCCACCATCTCCAACATCATCGGTGTGGACGCCTCGATCGAGCCCTCGTTCGGCAACCTGTCGGTCAAGTCCAACCTGTCGGGCGAGTTCACC
>JAZKEE010000196.1:0-9712 GCA_040387235.1 Pseudomonadota bacterium | reverse complement strand
ACCGCCACCACGGCCGAGATGGCGAGCGCCACCATCAGCTCCAGCAGCGTAAAGCCGGTCTGGGTGCCTGGAAGAGGATGGCTGCGCGGGCTCCTCATGGCGTGGGCCGCACGGGGTTCTGCGGGTTCAGCGGGGTCGACGATGTGGGGGCAGCCGCGCCGCCTGCGGCCCGCTCGCCCGGCGGGGGCGGTGCCATGCGGTAGCCGTTCAAGCGGTAGACCTGCTGATTGCCTTTCGGGCCCCAGAAGACCTCGACCTCCACTTCTTCGAGCTTTTGCCGGAAGGCCGGAATCCGCTCCTGCTGGGCGCGCGAGAGCGCCTCGAACGGGCGCAGGTGCACGCGGTAGCCGAAATCGGTGCCCGCATAGCCCTGGTCCACCGCATCGTCGGCCACGGCGAAGGTGGGGCTTGAAAGCGCCTCGTCGAGCTTGGCCTGGGCCAGCGCCATGGCGGCCGTGTGGCCGTTGATCTTGTCGTCCAGGCGCGCCGTGCCCGAGATCGCGGTGAACGCGATCGCCAGGCCAAAGCCGATCAGCACCATGGCCACCAGAACCTCCAGCAGCGTGAAGCCGTGTTGCTGCAGGGGGCGTGGCCGGGCCGGCAAGGGCTTACGGCTCGGTCGGCGCGGCATCTTTTCTTTCAATGCGCCCGCTGATGCGGGCCATGCGAAACTGCTGCTGCACGCCCGAGGGGGTGCGCACGAGGAAGGCCGCTTCCTGCGCGGTGCCATCGGGGTAGAACAGGAGCTGAAGTGTTTCGTCTTCGGCACGGGTGGCTGTGGCTGCCGTGCGCGGGCGGGTGTCGGAGCTTGCGACGAAGCGGTAGCTGCCGGGCAGCTCCAGCACATTGCCGGCTGCCGTGGCGATGCGCCCCGAATCGAAGTACAGCGTGGCCTCCACCGGGGTGCCACCGAGCACGGCCCGGTTGCGCAGGCGCTTGAGCTCCTGCTGCGTGCGGTCGAGCCAGCGGCGCTCCTCGGCGCGGCCGGCCAACTGGTCCACCGAGACCATGGCCAGGCCCGTGCCGATGCCTACCAGTACCAGCACCAGCAGCAGTTCTAGCAAAGTGAACCCGGCGGTTTTTTTCATGCGCAACCGCACGGAGCCCCAAAGGCTTTATTCCCAGCTGCGGATGTCGGCGTCGTCGCCCGTGCCGCCTTCCTTGCCGTCGGCGCCCAGGGACGAGATCTCGTAGTCGCTCTTTTCGCCAGGCGAACGGTAGACGTAGCTGTTGCCCCAGGGGTCCTTGTCCACCTTCTTCTTGAGGTAGGGGCCACGCCAGCGGGCAGCCTCGGCCGCATCGGCGGGCTTTTCCGACAGGGCGGCGATGCCCTGGTCGGTGCCGGGGTAGCGCGACATGTCCAGGCGGTAGGTGTCCATCGCGGCGCCCAGCATTTCGATCTGGGTGCGTGCGGCCTTGACCTTGGAGGCGTCGAGCTGGCCAAACAGGCGCGGTCCGACCAGCGAGGCCAAAAGGCCCAGGATGACCATGACGATCAGCAGCTCGATCAGCGTGAAGCCGCCTGCGCGGCGCAGCGCAGGCTTGCGGGAGGGGATCTGGAAGGGCATGTGCATTGGAAAAACCTACTTACTACTTCACTTGTTCATTACAGGGGCATGTCGTTGATCGAGAAGATGGCGGTCAGCATCGACACCACGATGGTGCCGATCAGCCCGCCCATCAGCAGGATCATCATGGGCTCGAACAGGGCCACCAAATTGCGGGTGGCCTTCTGGATGTCTTTCTCGTACTGGTCGGCCACCTTCACAAGCATGGCATCGAGCGCACCCGATTCCTCACCCACCGCGGCCAGTTGGCCCAGCAGTCGGGGAAAGAAGGGGTCGGCCCGCACCGGGCCCGACACGCCCTTGCCTTCCTGCACGGCACGTACCAGCCGGTCGAGCGCCCGGCGCAAAGGGATGTGCTCGGTCAGCTCGCGCACGATGCGCATGCCGGTGAGTATCGGAACCCCGCTGGCCAATAGAGTTCCCCAGGTGCGGCACACATGGGCCAATTGGATCTTGAGCAGCAGCGGCCCCAGGATGGGCGCGCGCAGCAGCAGCAGTTGCCAGCGCTCGCGCCATTTCTCGTCGCGCAGGGCCATCACGAAGCCGGTGAGGGCCAGCGCGATCACCGCCAGGATGTACAGGCCATAGGTCTTCAGGAACTCGCCGGTGCCGATCAGCACGGCCGCCGCCATGGGCAGCTCCTGGTGCATGTCGGTGAAGATCTGGCCGAACTTGGGTAGCACGAACACCGTGAGCCCGAGCAGCGCGCTGACGCCGAAGAAGAACAGCAGCACCGGGTAGATCGATGAGGTGACCAGGAACGAGCGGAACTCGATGCTGCGCGTATAGAACTCCACCAGCCGCTGCATCACCACGGGCAGCACGCCGCCTTCCTCGCCGGCGCGCACCATGTTCACGTACAGCCGCGGGAACACAGAGGGGTGGCGCGAGAAGGCGTCGGCCATCGAGTTGCCCTTTTCCACATCCACCACCACGGCCTGCATCACGCCGCGAAAGAAGGGCTGTTCGATGCTGCTCTGGCAGATGTGCAGTGCCCGGTCCAGCGGCAGGCCGGCATCGAGCAAAGTGAGCAGTTGCTCCGTCATGGCCAGCACATGCTTGATGCCCACGCGCTTGCTGCCGCCGCCGAGCGAGGCCGTCCAGTTGATGCCGGGCGTGGCCGGCTTCTGTTCGGAGGCCAGTGGCAGGTGCTGGGCGGTGTCTGCCGGCAGGGGGCTGCCGCCCGCTTCGACTGCAATCCCCTGGCTGGCGGCACCTGCGGTACCCGGCCGCGGCCTCACGTCATCTCCTGGCGGGTGACGCGCGCCAGCTCTTCGAGGGTGGTGACGCCGGCCAGCACCTTGCTGATGCCGTCGGCGCGCATGGTGCGCACACCCTGCTCGATGGCCTTGCGGCGCACGCCTTCGGCCGGCATCTTCTGGATGATGGCTTCCTTGATGGCGGTGGTCATGGGCAGCATTTCATATATGCCTGTGCGCCCGATGTAGCCCGACTGGCCACAGTGGTGGCAGCCCTTGCCGTGGAACAGCTCCGTCACCTGGTGCGCCTGCACGCCCTCTTCGGCCAGGAACAGCAGGTCGGCCGAGGTGGGTGTGGTGCCTTCCCGGCAGTGCGGGCAGATCATGCGCACCAGGCGCTGCGCCACGATGAGCACCACCGAGGAGGCGATCAGGTAGCTCTCCACCCCCATCTCCATGAGCCGGTGGGGGGCGCCGAACGAATCGTTGGTGTGCAGGGTGGAGAACACCAGGTGGCCCGTGAGAGCGGACTGGATCGAGATCTCGGCCGTTTCGCGGTCACGGATTTCGCCGACCATGATGATGTCCGGATCCTGCCGCACGATGGAGCGCAATGCGCTCGCAAAGGTCAGGTCGATCTGCGACTTGACCTGGATCTGGTTGATGCCGTCGATCTGGTACTCGACCGGGTCTTCCACGGTGATGATCTTGTTGCCCGGCAGGTTCACCTTGCCCAGCGAGGCGTACAGCGTGCTGGTCTTGCCGCTGCCGGTAGGCCCGGTCACGAGGATCATGCCGTGCGGCTGCACGATGGCGGCTTCCAGCATGGCCAGCGCCTCGGCGTTCAGGCCGAGCGAGTCCATGCCCATCATGCCGGGGCCCTGGTCCAGCAGGCGGATGACCATGCTCTCGCCGTACACCGTGGGCACGGTGGAGACGCGCATGTCGATCTGGCGGCCACCCACTTCCATCTTCATGCGGCCGTCCTGGGGCAGGCGGCGCTCGGCGATGTTCATCTTGGCGCGCAGCTTCAGGTGCGAGATCGACGCCATGTACATGCGCCGCGGCGGCGACTCGGCGTCGAACAGCACGCCGTCGATGCGGTAGCGCACGCGAAACTTCTGCTGGCTCACCTCCAGGTGCAGGTCGGACGCCCGGCTTTCCACCGCGCGCAGCAGCAGCGACTGCACCAGTCGCACCACGGGGGCATCTTCGGCCAGGGCCTTCAGGGTCTCCAGGTCGTCGTCCTGGTTGTCGGAGCCCGAGGCGTTGCCGTCGTCGAAGGCGGCGAGGTTGGCGTTCTCGGGCCGGTAGATCTGGTCCAGCCCGGAGTGGATCCACATGCGCGGCGCCAGGTGCAGGCGCGTGGGCACCGAGAAGAACTGCTTCAAGGCATCGAGCGCGGCCAGCTGCACGGGCACGCCAGAGGCAATGTGCACCACCTCGTCCGATACCGAGAAGGGAAGCAGCGAATTCGTGCGCAGGAAGGCTGGCGACAGGCCCTCGATCGGGGCCACGTCCTGCAGCGCATGCGTCATGGTGTTGAGCAGCGGCACCTTCAGGTTGCGCGCGAACTGGGCCAGAAGCTCTGCTTCCTGGTTGCCGGCGTCATCGGTGCCGATGGGGAGACTGCTCATAGTTGCTGTGGGAATGGCCGGTTCGGCACTGGGGGGCTCGGGGGTGGATCGGGATTTGCCAGCGGCCCAAGGCATGTGGCTGGGTGCTGCACGACCCGTCAAGCCACTGGCTGGGGGCGTTCTGGCACCACCCGGCATTGTAGTTTGTTCGCCTTTCCCGGAGCACCCCCCATCCAGGGGGGCTATGCCGGGCCGCGTAACAAAGACGAGTTCTTGTTAACGGGCCGGCTCAGATCGTGAGGGGGTCGACGTCCACCAGCCAGCGGATCAGCCCTTTGTGGGCCGGATCGCTGCGCGCGGCCTGCATCACCGGTTGCCAGGTGGCCAGAAAGCGCTGCAGGGCGGCCCGGCTGGGGCTCTCCAGCAGCATCTGGGCCCGTTCCACGTTGGCGATGCGCTGGATGGTCAACGGCACCGGCGGGTACAGGGTGACGAGTTCCAGTCCTGGCAGGCCATGCCCGCGGGCGGCGGCACTGGCGGCAGTCAGAAACCCCTGGGCCACTTCCTGGGTGCGGGCGTCGGCCCGCACCAGGGCCTGGTAGGCGAAGGGCGGCATGCCCGCCTCCTGGCGCTCCTGTAGCTGCTGGGCGGCAAAGGCCGGGTAGTCGTGCGTGCGCAGTGCCTCGAACACCGCATGCTGGGGGTGAAAGCTCTGTACCCACATCTCGCAGGGGGCACCGCCCTGCGCCGCCATGTAGGCCGCGTCGCGCCCGGCCCGCCCGCCGGCCTGCATGAGCAGGGCGAAGAGCCGCTCGGCCGCGCGGAAGTCGCTGGAGAACAGGGCGCCGTCGGGCTGCACCGCGGCCACCAGGGTGATGCGGCGAAAGTCGTGGCCCTTGGCGATCATCTGCGTGCCCACGAGCACATCGGTTTCGCCCGAATGCACCTGCGCGAGTTGGCTTTCGAGGGCGCCTTTGGCCTTGGTGGTGTCGGCATCGATGCGGGCGATGCGTGCGGGCGAGCCGTCGGGACGCAGCACCTCGGACAGCAGGTCGCCCAGTTGCTCCTCGAGCTGTTCGGTGCCCCGGCCCATGGACAGGATGTCGGGGCTGCCGCAGGTCGGGCAGTGGCGCGGCACGCGCACGGTGTAGCCGCAGTGGTGGCAGCGCAGGGTGCGGTCGGTCTTGTGGAACACCTGGTGCGCGCTGCAGTGGGGGCAGTCGCTCTTCCAGCCGCAGTCGGCGCAGTGCAGCACGGGCGCGTAGCCGCGGCGGTTGAGCAGAACCATGCTCTGCTCGCCGCGCTGCACCCGCTCGGTGATGGCCGCCAGCAGGGGAGCGGTGAACACCGTGCGCTTGGGCTGCTGGTTCATGTCCACCCGCCGCACGCGCGGCAGTTGCCCGGCGCCGATGCGGCTGGGCATGTGCAGCCGCAGGTAGCGGCCGCCCTCGGGGTCCTCGGGCGTGGGCGGACGGCTCGCGTGCCAGCTCTCCAGCGAGGGCGTGGCCGAGCCCAGCAGCACCTTGGCACCCTGCTCGCGGCCGCGCCATATGGCCAGGTCGCGCGCGGAGTAGCGGGCACCCTCCTGCTGCTTGTAGCTCGGGTCGTGTTCTTCGTCCACCACGATCAGGCGCAGCCCGGGCAGGCTGGCGAACACCGCCATGCGCGTGCCCAGCACTATGCGCGCGGTGCCGCTGTGGGCGGCCAGCCAGCTCTTGAGGCGCTGCGGATTGGTCATGCCGCTGTGCAGCGAGACCACGGCCTGGGCGCCGAAGCGGGGCGCGAATCGGGCGGTGAAGCGTTCCTCCAGCTGGGGCGTGAGGTTGATCTCGGGCACCATGACCAGCGCCTGGGCGTTCGGGTCAGCGTCCAGCACCTCCTGGACACAGCGCAGGTAGACCTCGGTCTTGCCGCTGCCGGTGCTGCCGAAGAGCACGAAGGGACCTTTTTCGGCGGCGATCTGCGCGCGCGCGCTTTCCTGCTCGGGCGTCAGGGCCACGGTTTCCACCGCAGGCACCGTGTCGCTGGCAGGTGCTGCCGGGCGTCGCAGGCGCCGGGCCAGTTGTTCAGGGCCCAGGTCGCGCAGTTGCGGTGGCAGGGCGGCCAGCGCCACCTCGCCCAGCGCCCGCTGGTAGTAACGCGCAGCGAACCCCACCAGCCGACGCCAGTGCGCATCGAGCGGCGCCACGCCGGCCAGCACCCCGGCGATGGGGCGCATGGTCGCGCCTTCGGGCAGTTCACCGGTGGCATCGTCCGCGTCCCAGACCACGCCCAGCACCTCGCGCGCGCCAAAGGGCACCCGTACCAGCGTGCCCGGCGGCAGGGCCTCGGGGCTGGCGTAGCTCAGCAGTTCCCCCACGCCGCTGTGCGAGGGGGCTTGTAGGGCCACGTGGACGATGGAGGTAGGTGGAGACGACAAGGTCAGAAGATCAAGGGAGCGCGGCGACCGCACAGGAGCGGCAAGGCAACCGGGAATCGTACGCGAATCCTCCACGCACCTGCTTGCCCCGGCTGCCTGCAGAGCTTGCGTGCGCTAGTTCATGTCGTGTGGCGGTTTGGGCGCTAAGTGCATGATCGTGCTGCCTTTTTCACAGTCATCCCACAATTCTGTGGATAACTTTGTTGACATCCTGTCTTCACCGCGGCCCAGGCCGCATGGATACTGGGCCCGAACAGATTGCCTGTTAATCCGGCAGGGTCAAAAAATCCATATGAATCAATCATCTGAAGATTTTGGGCGTGTTTTTCTGTGCTAGCGCACCGTGCTGGTTTTTTGCTGCGCCGCATCACGTTTTGTGTGCATAAGTCGAGCCCGCCCGGTTCGTCAAGAGGACATTTGTACCGATATTTGTGCTAGCCGCGTAGGACAACGTCCAGCTCTGGATGTGGTTTGTGCCGCAAGTGCTTGATTTCACAGGGTTTTCACAAGAAGTCCAGAAATTCTGTGGATAACTTTGTTGATATCCCTTGTGTTCGGCCCGCCGACCCTTGAAAAACCGTGCTTCCGGTAGGTTGCCCAGCAAAAAAGCAACCGATGAATTTCTATACAAATCAACAGGTTACGAGGTTGTGAAAAAAAAGGGCCGTCACGTGGACGGCCCGATTGATTTTTTTGCAGATGCACCGCCTGTGTGCACAACTCAGGCTATTCCTGGCGCTGGAGGGAGGCTTTTCAGCCTCCGGCACGTTGGCTGCGGGAATACTGGTGCACGGTCTCGACCAGCGCCGACACATGCTCGGGCGGGGTGAACTGGCTGATGCCGTGCCCCAGGTTGAAGATGTGCGTGGGTCCGGTGGTGCTGCGGTCGGTGTGTGGCGTACCGAAGCTGTCCAGCACCCTGCGCGCCTGGGCGGCGATCTGATCCGGTGGGGCAAACAGCACATTCGGGTCGATATTGCCCTGCAGAGCCTTGCCCGGGCCGCCCACATCACCGCCCACCAGAGCGCGGGCGCGCGCGAGGTTCGCCGTCCAGTCCAGGCCCAGCACCTCGCAGTCCAGCGGCTTCATGTCCTCCAGCCACAGGGCTCCGCCCTTGGTGAAGACCAGGCGGGGCACGTCGGTGCCATCCACGCCCGTGCGCTTGAGCTGGGCCAGCACCCGGGTGGTATAGGCCAGGCTGAATTCCTGGAAGGCGCCGTCGGCCAGCACACCGCCCCAGCTGTCGAAAATCATCACCGCCTGGGCGCCTGCGTCGATCTGGGCGTTCAGGTAGGCCGCCACGGCGTCGGCGTTGGTGGCCAGGATGCGGTGCATCAGGTCGGGGCGCGAGTACATCAGGCTCTTGACCAGGCGGTAGTCGTCGCTGCCCTTGCCTTCGACCATGTAGCAGGCCAAGGTCCAGGGGCTGCCCGAAAAGCCGATCAGCGGCACGCGGCCGTTCAAGGCTTTGCGGATGCTGGTGACGGCGTCGAACACATAGCGCAGCTTGTCCATGTCCGGCACGGCCAGCTCGGCCACGGCGGCCTCGTCACGCACTTGCCTTGCAAAGCGTGGGCCCTCGCCCTCGGCGAAGGACAGTCCCAGGCCCATGGCGTCGGGCACGGTGAGGATGTCGCTGAACAGGATGGCCGCGTCGAGCGGAAAGCGCTCGAGGGGCTGCAGGGTCACTTCGGTGGCATAGGCCACGTTGGTGGCCAGGCCCATGAAGCTGCCCGCCTTGGCGCGAGTGGCCTTGTACTCGGGCAGGTAGCGGCCCGCCTGGCGCATCAGCCACAGGGGCGTGTAGTCGGTGGCCTGGCGGCGGCAGGCGCGCAGGAAGGTGTCGTTGGAAAGGGGGGCGAAGCTCATGCCCCGATTGTCGCAGGGCGCGGCGTGGAGAGTCCGGAGAGGGGCGCCTGTCCGGCGCGCCCTGGCTCTCCTACTCTTTCGTGAGGATCAAAAGATCCTGGTAGTAGTCGGGCCCCTCGATCGCTCGGCCCGACCAGCCGCCCATCTTCATCCAGTCCGTGCGAAAGCCCTGCTGGCGCAGGATGGACTGGATTTCCTCGAGGTCGAATGCCACTGCCTTCTCCGGCACGGCGAAGTCGATGACCATGCACCCTTCAAGCGCGTGGACGAAGTTCAGCGTCGATTGTGCCTGCTCGATGTGCGTGCGCGCAGTCCCATCCAGCAGGAAGAGCGTGGCGAGCGCCTTGCCTCCGGGCTTGAGGACACGGTGCATCTCTTTCACGTAGTTGCGCATTGCCCTGTAGGGCAGGTGGGTGAACACCGAGGTGGCGATGGCAATGTCGAATACGCCCTCGTCATAGGGGAACACATATTCTTCCGGCTTCAGCTGCCCCCCGGGGTTGTAGGAGCTGTTGAATACATCCGACAGAACGAACTGAAACTGGGGGTGCCGGGGCGTGATCTCGCGCGAGCACCAGGCGATGGCGTCGGGTGTGATGTCGAAGCCGCGATAGCGCCCCTGGCTGGACAGCGCATCGGTGAGTGCAATGGCAATCCTGCCGATGCCGCAGCCGATGTCCAGCACGGAGCTGTCGGGAACCAAGGCGCAGTGGGTCGCCAGCAGTTCGTTGACAATGCTGCCGACCTGTTTGAATTGTTCCAGATCCTCATGGAGTCCGACGGTGTTCAGCGATTCATTCGGCAGGGCATCGTAGAGATTCACGGCAAGGTTGCTCACAAAGGTTGATGGAACGAGTGCAGTGCAGGTGTGCGCGATGCATTGTCATGGAGGCGCGCCGCCAGGCCCAGCGCTTTGTGGCAACCTGCCCTGGCCGTGAAAGGGCCACCGTCAACGCTCGGCGATGTAGTGCGACATGCGAACCGTCTCGCCCGGGGCCAGAAATTCGCGCACCTCGGTCTCCAGCGCCTGGTCGGCCATGGTGGCGCGGGCGCGCTGGTGCAGGTAGTCGGCCCAGGACT
>JAZKEE010000195.1:0-14166 GCA_040387235.1 Pseudomonadota bacterium | reverse complement strand
CCACCACCGCGAAGCCCCGGCCCTGCTCGCCCGCGCGCGCCGCCTCCACCGCCGCATTGAGCGCCAGGATGTTGGTCTGGAAGGCGATGCCATCGATCACCGCCGTGGTTTCGGCGATGCGCGCGCCGTGGCCGGCCACGGCCAGCATGCTCTGCATGGCGCCGTCGACGATGGCCTGGCCATCGTGCGCCACGCTGCGCGCCGAGGTGGCCAGGGCGTGCGCATCGCGCACGGACTGCTGCGTGTGCCCCATGGTCGCAGCGAACTGCTCCAGCGCCGCGGCCGCCTGCTGCAGCTCGGCCGACTGCATCTCGGTGCGCTGCGACAGGTTGCCCGCCTCGTCCACCAGGCTGCGGCTTTGCAGCGCCACGTCCGCCGAGGCGCTGCGCACCTGCTGCACCGTGTCGGCCAGGCCCGCCACCATGGCGCGCAATGAGGCGATCACCGATCCCTCGGGGGCCACGGCACCCTGCAGGGGTACGGTCAGTTCGCCGCCAGCCACCCGGGCCATGGCCTGCGCCACCGCCGCGGGCTCCGCTCCCAGCCGGCGCGTGAGCGTACGCACCAGCACCACCGCCACAGCGCAGCCCACCAGCAGCACCAGCGCGAGCGAGACCGCCATGCGCACCAGCATGGCCTGCAGCGCGGCGATGGAGGCGGCCGCCGCCTGCTCCACCTGCCGCGCCTGGCCCTCGCGCAGCTGCACCAGTGCCTGCAGGTAGGCCGCTTGCGACTGGCGCAGCGCCCCGGTGAGCATGCCGCGCGCCGGGCCGCGCGCACCGCCCTGCAAATGCGCCAGGAACTGGTCGCGGTCCTGCCGGAAGCGCGTGGCCGCCTGGCCGATGCGCGCCAGCAGCTCGCGTTCGGCCGGCTCCGCCACGGCAGCCTGCAGCGCGTCCATGTGCCGGTCGATGCGCTGCTGCGCGACGTCGATGCGCTGGATCTCGGCCGGCAGGTCCTCCTGCATCTCCACCAGCACCGCATCGCGCAGCGCACGCGACACGGCGCCCACCTCCAGCGACACCTCGTAGGCCGCGCTCCACATCGGCAGGCGCTCGCGGGTGATCGATGCGAACTGCGCATTCGCGGCCAGCCCCGCATGCACCGCAAGCGCCATCGCCATGGCCAGCAGCGCCCCGATGGCGGAAAAGCCCAGGATCAACGACGCGCGAATCGACAGCCCGCGCCCGGCCCGTTCAAGAAGTGCCATGGTGGAGAAGGATGAAAAAAGAAAGAAAAGAGGGGTGAACGGACAAGCCGCATGCGTGCGCGGGGCAGGCATGCGGCTCGTCGGCGATGCAGGCGTTCAGGAGATCACTTGCAGGACGGCAGCTTCCAGTCCGCCGCGCGGTCCACGCCGGCCCGGGCGTTCTGGCCCACAGGGATGTACCAGACGTCCTGCACCAGGCCATAGGTCTTGCCGATCTTGCGCAGCTCGCAGCTGCCCCAGAGCTTGGCGATCTCGGTGTTCACGGCCTTCACCAGCTCGGGGTTGTCCTTGTTCAGGCCGAACACCACCTGGCCCAGCCCCGTGAGCAGCGGGTAGTCGGGCGAGGCATCGCTGAAGGCATTGAACTTGATCTTCCACTGCGGGTTCTGCGAGATCGCGTACTGCATCACCGGCGGGTCGCCGATCACCGCATCGATGCGCCCGGCCAACAGGTCGCGCACGGCCGCGTCCGAGGTGTCGTACAGCGCCAGCTGCAGGCCGCCGATCTTGCGCAGCTCGGGGATGAACGAGAAGCCGGTGATGGTGCCGACCTTCTTGCCCTCTAGGTCCTTCAACTTGCTCCAGTCGGTTTTGTCCGATTGGGTGATGCCGTTCTTGAAGTAGTGGATGGGATCGCTCAGCGCCATGATCTTGGAGCGTTGCTCCGTCCAGCCCATGGTGCCGGCCATCACGTCCACGCGCTTCGATTGCACCGAGGCGATGGTGCCCGACCACTCCATCAGCGCCGGCTTGACCTTGAGCTTGAACGCCTCGGCGATGCGCTGCAGGATCTCGCCGTCATAGCCCACCATCTTGCCGTCCTGGTAACCCGTGCCCGGCATGTCGCCCGAGAAGGCGATGGTGAAACCGCCCTTGTCCACGGTCTCCAGGGCATGGGCCGACAGCCCCAGGGCAGACAGGCAGGTGGCGGCAGCGAACGAGGCCAGCAGCCTCGCGATTTTCAATGTTGGCATGGTGGTGATCTCCAGAAGTCCGGTGGTGGTTCCCTCCCATCGGGCGATGGGGTGAATCGACTGTAGGGACGCCTGCCGCGCGGCGATTGGAGGTGCGCACGGCGAAATGGAATGCCCGCGACATCGCGGGAAAACACCGCTGCAGCAGCCTCGCCGGCTGATCCGTATACTTTTTTGCCATGGACACCACCCTGCGCATCTCCACCGACCCGGCCGAACTCGACGTGGCACTGGTCCACCGCTTCCTGTCCGAACGTTCGACCTGGGCCCGGGGCATTCCGCTGGCCACCGTGCAGCGCGCGCTGGCGCACTCGCTGTGCTTCGGCGGTTTCGTGGGCAACGCCCAGGTGGCGTTCGCGCGCGTCATTTCGGACCGCGCGACCTTCGCCAACCTGGTGGACGTGTTCGTGCTGCCTGCGCACCAGGGCCAGGGCCACGGCAAGCAGCTGGTGGGGGCCGTCATGGCCCACCCCGATCTCCAGGGCCTGCGCCGCTTCAGCCTGGCCACCGGCGATGCCCATCGCCTGTACGCCGGCTTCGGGTTCACCGCGCCGCTGCGGCCCCAGACGCTGATGGAGCGCTACTTCCCCACCATCTACAAAACCGGCACCGCGTCATGAACTGCAGTGCAAGCGCTTTTCTGCGGCTTGTGTAGCCTGCCTGACAGCGCCCGCTGCGCAGGCGGCCTACAGTGGGCTTCCCTTCCAAAGACATACCAGGAGACAAGCCCCATGATCGCCATCCCCTCCCTGCAAGAAAGCGTCAGCCCCGAAGAATGGCAGCTGCGCTGTGACCTGGCCGCCTGCTACCGCCTGGTCGCGCTGTACGGCTGGAGCGACCTGGTGTTCACCCACATCAGCGCCAAGCTGCCCGAATCGGTGTCGGGTCCCGAGCACCAGTTCCTGATCAACCCCTACGGCCTGATGTTCGACGAGATCACTGCATCGAGCCTGATCAAGGTCGACATGCAGTGCAACAAGCTGCACGACTCGCCCTTCCCGGTGAACCCGGCCGGTTTCGTGATCCACAGCGCCGTGCACGAGGCCCGGCACGATGCCCAGTGCGTGCTGCACACCCACACGCGCGCCGGTGTGGCCGTGAGCGCACAGAAATGCGGCGTGCTGCCCATCAGCCAGCAGAGCACCTTCGTGCTCGCCTCGCTGGCCTACCATGGCTACGAGGGCGTGGCCTTCCGTGACGAGGAAAAGCCGCGCCTGCAGGCCGACCTGGGCGAAGCCAACTTCCTCATGCTGCGCAACCACGGCCTGCTCACCGTGGGCAAGTCGATTGCCGACGCCTTCCTGTCGATGTACACCTTCGAGAACACCTGCCGCATCCAGATCGACGCCCAGGCCGGCGGCGAGCTCAACCCGGTGGACCCGCAGATCGTGAGCGGCGTGGCCCAGGCCATGCGCGTGCAGACCGGAGGCCTGGGCGGCGCCTTCGTCTGGCCGTCGCTGTTGCGCAAGGCGCAGCGCGACGCGCCTGGTTACGACAGCTGACACTTGCCCCAGGCAATCCGGGCGGCTTTACCGCCCGGGTCATGCAAAAAGCGGGAGCAGCGCATAGGATCGGGGGTTCCCGCCGTATCCAACCCAGAGGACCCAAAATGAAACTCTACTACTCTCCTGGCGCCTGCTCCCTGTCCCCACACATCGCCCTGCATGAAGCGGGCCTGGCGTTCACGCCCGTGCTGGCCAGCACCAAGAGCCACAAGCTGCAGGACGGCACCGACTACTACACCATCAACCCGCTGGGCTACGTGCCCCTGCTGGAGCTGGACGACGGCACGCGCCTGCGCGAAGGCCCGGCCATCCTGCAGTACATCGCCGACCAGGTGCCGCTGAAGATGCTGGCCCCCCAGAACGGCTCGCTGCAGCGCTACCGCCTGCAGGAATGGCTGACCTTCATCGGCACCGAGATCCACAAGGGCTTCAGCCCCCTGTTCAACCCCGCCACGCCCGAGGACTACAAGACCATCGCGCGCGACAAGCTGCTGCAGCGCCTGCAGTGGGTGGACGGCCAACTGGCGGACAAGCAGTACGTGATGGGCGAGCAGTTCACCGTGGCCGACGGCTACCTGTTCACCGTGACCAACTGGGCCAAGCCGACCAACGTGGACATCTCGGCCTTCACCCACCTGGCGGCCTACCGCGACCGCGTGGCTGCCCGCCCCGCCGTGCAGGAAGCCATGAAGGCCGAAGGCCTGCTCAAGTAAAAGCAGGCATCCAGCACCTGCACCGCGCAGGCGCTGGATCCCGCCAGGCCACTGCGTGGCCTAGCGGCCTTTCCAGGGCACGAAGCGCTGCTCCAGCCAGCGCATGAGCCAGTCGAAGGACCAGGCCACCACGCCGATGACCAGGATGCCCATCACCACCAGGTCGGTGCGCAAGAAGTTGGAGGCGTTGAGCACCATCTGCCCCAGCCCTACGGTGGCCGCCACCATCTCGGCAGCCACCAGCGTGGTCCAGCCGAAGCCGATGGCGATGCGCAGGCCCACCATGACCTCGGGCAGCGCGGCCGGCACGATCACATGCCGCACCAGCTGCCAGCGGCTGGCGCCCAGCGACAGCGCGGCATTGATCTGCTCCACGCTGGCGCTGCGCACACCGGCCTTGGCGGCCAGCGCGATGGGTGCAAAGCACGCCAGGTAGATCAACAGGATCTTGGACGCCTCGTCGATGCCCAGCCAGATCACGATCAGCGGCAGGTAGGCCAGCGGAGGCAGCGGGCGGTAGAACTCGATGGGCGGATCGAACACGCCGCGCGCCACCCGGCTCACGCCCATCGCAATGCCCACCGGCACGGCCGTGGCGGCAGCCAGCGCAAACGCACCGAACACCCGTATGGCGCTCCACTGCAGGTGCTTCCACAGCGGCTCGCCGCCCTGGATGTTGCCGCGCCAGGCATCGCCGAAGGCGCGCAGCACCGCTTCAGGCGCGGGCAGGAACAGCGGCGGCACCCAGCCGCGCTGCGTGGCCAGCCACCACAGCAGCACCAGCGCGGCCACGCACCCGGCACTGATCGCGCGGCTGGGCCCGCTGCCCGGCAGCCGGAACGGCGCCACGGCACGTGGCGCGGGGGGCGCGGCCGGCTGCTCGGGCACGGCGGCGCCCGGCGCATCGCGGCCGATGCCCGGCACCACCAGGATCTGGCTCATGGCGTCAGGCATGGGCGGGCTCTGCGTGCGCCACGCTGGGGGCGATCCAGTCCAGCACGCGCTCGCGCCAGGCGATGAACTGCGGGTCCGACTTCACGGCCCTCGCGGGTCGGCCCGCCAGGTGCTGGCGGTTGAAATCCAGCGCATGCTGCTGCGCGATGCGGCCCGGGCGCGGTGTCATCACGACGAGGCGCGAGGCCAGGAACAGGGCCTCCTCCACGTCGTGGGTGATGAAGAAGATGGTCTTGCCCGTGCGCTGCCACAGCTGCAGCACCAGCTCCTGCAGCGACTCGCGCGTGAACGCGTCGAGCGCGCCCAGCGGCTCGTCCATGAGCAACACGTCAGGGTCACTGGCGAGGGCGCGGGCAATGCCCACGCGCTGCTGCATGCCGCCCGACAACTGCCACACAGGTGCCTCGGCAAAGCCCTCCAGGCCCACCAGGGCCAGCTTGTCGGCGGCCCGCTGGCGCCGCTGCGCGCGCGGCACGCCGCGCAGGCGCAGCCCCAGCGCCACGTTGTCGACCACGTTGAGCCAGGGCATGAGCGCGTGCTTCTGGAACACCACGCCGCGCTCCGCACCCGGCCCGGTCACCTCGCGCCCATGCAGCGTGATGCGGCCCGAGGAGGCCTCGGTGAAGCCCGCGATGCAGTTGAGCAGCGTGGTCTTGCCGCAGCCCGAGGCGCCGAGCGCCACCACAAGCTCACCCTGGGCGATGTCGAGGTCCACATCCTGCAGCGCGAGCACGGGCGACGGGGCCTTGCGCGCGCCCGCATAGCGCACGTTCAGGCCGGTGATCCGCAGTCCGCCCGGGGCTGCGGCAACGCCATCGTCACTTGGCACGCCGCACCCAGGCCGGGTTCACACCCACCGAGTAGTCGGGCAGCACGTTCTGGATGGTGCCCTGCTCCTTGAGGAAGGCCGCCGTGGCCGCCAGCGATTTGGCCACGCCCGAATCCCTGCCGCCGCCCAGCCACTGGCTGGACGCCTGCTCGGTGGGCGGCACGAAGGCATACAGCGCCAGGCTGGCAGGCACCGTGGGCGCCTCGGCACCGGTCCACTTGGCCAGCGACTTGACCTCGGCCGCATCGGCGTTCCACGCGGCCTTGTTGCCGGTGTAGGACTTGTCGGCATCGGCAAGCACCTGCACGAACTGCGCGAGGAACGCGTCGTGCTCCTTGGCAAACGCCTTGGTCACGGCCAGGCCGTCGAAGGTGGCCTTGCCGGTCTTGGCCGCGATCTGGCCCGAGGTCACGATCACCTTGCCATTGCCCTTGACCTTGGCCAGCACCGGGTCCCAGACGAAGGTGGCGTCGATGTCGCCGCGCTCCCAGGCCGCCAGGATCTCGGGTGGGCGCAGGTTCAGGATCTGCACGCCCTTGGGGTCCACGCCCGCGTCCTGCAACGCCACCAGCGCATGGAAGTGCGTGGTCGAGACATAGGGCAGGCCGATCTTCTTGCCCTTCAAGTCGGCCAGGCTGGTCACGCCCGAGCCGTTGCGTGCCACCAGGGCCTCGGCATCGTTGATGTTGTCCAGCACCCAGAACACTTCGATGGGCACGCCCTGCGAAATGGCCGAGGCGAACGGCGAAGAGCCCGCCTCGCCGATGTGGATGGCGCCCGAGGCCAGCGCGCGCACCACCTCGGCCCCGCTGCCCAGCTTGCGGTAGGTGACCTTGTAGCCCGTGCGCTTCTCGACCTCGCGAGTCTCCTGCGCATGGCGCCAGGGCACCACCATGTCCTGGTAGCCGATCACCACCTCGCGGGTCTGCGCCAGGGCGCCGAAGCCCAGTACCGTACCCACCAGCAGAGCCGCGGCCTGGATGCTTGTTCTGCGTGTTGCCATCGGGAATATGTCCTCTCGGGGATTCATGGGAATCGACCGGGCGCTCGCACCCGGCATGAGAGAAAAATTCTAGGCAGCAGGGGCCCCGGCGCCTTACACTGCTTTCGCGCTTGGATATGCGAAAAGCGTCTATGGGCCGTGGCTACGCGGCAAGGGCCAGCGGCTTCTGCCGCGACGCCACCAGCGCCCCCGCCCACAGCGCACAGGCCGAGAACACCAGCCCGCGCGCCAGGCCGCCGGGGCCGTCGGCGATCCAGCCGACCACCGTGGGCCCCACGATCTGCCCGGCCGCGAAGACGATGGTGAAAGCGCTGATGCCGCTGGCCCACAGTGCCTGCGGCAGGTTGTGGCGCACCAGCGCCGTGGTGGAGGCCACCACCGACAGGAACACCGCGCCGAACAGCAGGCCCGAGGCCAGCACCACCGGCCAGGCCGAGGTCAGCGCCGGCAGCACCGTGGCTACGCCCAGCAGGCCGTTGAGCAGCGCCAGCGCCTGCCCGCCGCGGCTGCGGTCCAGCAGACCCGCCCAGATGCGCGAGGACAGAACCACCGCCAGCCCCAGCAGTGCATAGAACCAGGTCACCGCCGTGCCGCTGGCGCCCTGCTCACGCAGCAGCGCCACCACGAAGGTCATGTAGCCGATGTAGCCCACGCCGAACAGGCCATAACCGAGCAAGGCCGGTGCAAAGGGTGCCCAGCGCATGCCACTGGTTGCCGGGTGTGAGGACGCAGCAGCAGCCGGTGCCGCCAGCGCCTGCAGCGCCCGCGCCGGCCACAGCAGCACCAGCGTGGCGGCCACGCAGGCCAGGGCCAGCGCCCACCAGGCCCAGGCCCAGGGGTGCGGGCCCGGCGCGCTGGCCAGCACCGCTGGCACCAGCACGGCCGACAGGCTGATGCCCCAGCCCGTGCCGCCGTAGTACAGGCCCAGCAGCAGCCCACTGCGCCCCGGCTGCTGCGCACCCAGGCGCGCCGCGAGCAGGCCCCCGCAGACGAACACCAACGCGCTCGCCACGCCGGCCAGCAGGCGCTGCACCAAGAGCGGCACGGCATCCACGAAAAAGCCGCACAGCCCCATGAACACCGTGGCCAGCACGGAGCCCGCCACGAGCAGGGTGCCCGGCGCGAGGCGGCGCAGCAGCATCGGCGTGGCCAGCGCGCCCAGCAGGTAGCCCAGCGCGTTCACGGTGTTCATGGCCCCGGCCAGCGTGTAGGACCAGGAGAGGTCGGTGCGCATCGGCGGCAGCAGCAGCGCGTAGGCAAAGCGCGTGATGCCCAGGGACACGGCCGCCCCCATCGACAGGGCCACCGCCAGCCACAGGCCATTGCGCAACAGGGCGGAGGAAGGCGCGGGAACGTCATGGCTCATGGCGACCATTGTGCCGGGCCAGGGCCCGTGTTGCTGTCGCCGGAGGTTCCCCGTGCGAAGCCTCCGGGGCCTTGCGGTAACACAAATCCCTTGCCCTGTGTTGCGCCAGCCCACTGCAGCCTTTGCCGATTGCGAATACGCTTGTCCGTCATTTCCGGTCCCTGCGACCTCCGAACGAAAGAAAGTACCACCGCATGTCCACACCTTCGCTTTTCGATCCCATCCAGGCCGGTGACCTGCAGCTGGCCAACCGCATCGCCATGGCACCGCTCACGCGCAACCGCGCACCCAATGCGGTGCCGGCCGAGATCACCGCCACCTACTACGCGCAGCGCGCCAGCGCCGGCCTGCTGATCACCGAGGCCACGGCCATCAGCCACCAGGGCCAGGGCTACGCCGACGTACCGGGCCTGTACGGCACCGAGCAGCTCGATGCCTGGAAGAAGGTCACCACCGCCGTGCACGAGGCCGGCGGCAAGATCGTGACCCAGCTGTGGCACGTGGGCCGCATCTCGCACAACGACCTGCAACCCGATGGCGGCGCACCCGTGGCGCCTTCGGCCCTCATCGCCAAGTCCAAGACCTACCTGATCGACCGCGAGACCGGCAAGGGCAGCTTCGCCCCCACCTCGCAACCGCGCGCGCTCGATGCCTCGGAGTTGCCCGGTATCGTGCACACCTACGCCGCCGCAGCCCGCAACGCCGTGGAGACCGCCGGCTTCGACGGCGTGGAGATCCATGGCGCCAACGGCTACCTGCTCGACCAGTTCCTCAAGACCGGCGCCAACCAGCGCACCGACGACTACGGCGGCAGCATCGAGAACCGCGCGCGACTGCTGCTCGAAGCCACACGCGCCGCCGTGGACGCCGTGGGTGGTGGCAAGGTCGGCATCCGCCTCTCGCCCGTCACACCCGCCAACGACATCGTGGACGCGGACCCGCAGCCCCTGTTCGACTACGTGATCCGCCAGCTCGCCCCGCTGGGCCTGGCCTACATCCACGTGATCGAAGGCGCCACCGGCGGCCCGCGCGAGCTGCCCGACCGCCCGTTCGACTACGCCGCCCTCAAGGCCGCCTACCGCGAAGCCGGCGGCAAGGGTGCCTGGATGACCAACAACGCCTACGACGCCGCCCTGGCCGAGCAGGCCGTGGCCGACGGCTCGGCCGACATCGTCGCCTTCGGCAAGCTGTACATCGCCAACCCCGACCTGGTCGAGCGCCTGCGCACCAAGGCCCCGCTCAACGCCTGGGACCAGAGCACCTTCTACGGCGGCGGCGAAAAGGGCTATACCGACTACCCCACGCTTGCTGAGGCGACCTAGGGCGACGCTGAGTAAGTCCTCGCGATGGCGCATGCCCTGATTTGGGATGGGCTGCCAGGCGCAAAGCGCAGCCATAGCCGGCGCTATGGCGAGCATTTGCAACGCCGCAGACCGCCCAAAGCAGGGCATGCGACGCGTGAGGGACTTGTTCAGTGTTGCCCTGAGGTATCTACCCCAGCCCTATCGGGCTGGGGGCCCGCATCACGATGCGGGTGAACAGGCGGTCATAGGCTCCATCGCGGGCCGGCCCCTGCGCCAGCGGATTGGCGTTGCTGGCAAACGCCGCATCCACGGCCGCCCAGTCCTGCGCATCCAGGTGCGCATGGGCTGCGGTCAGCACCACGGTTTCCTCGATCCGCATGTGCTCCAGGTAGAAGGCCACATAGCGCTGCAGGTCCTCCTCGAAGGCGCTGCGCCGTGTGTCCCCCAGCAACTCCCAGGCCAGCAGCAGGTGCTGCAGCTCGCGCACCGCGGCCTCGCCGCCCGCATGCTCGCGCTCGAGCTGGGCGATGGCTTCAGCCGCCTCGGGCGCGCGCTCGGCCACGCGCGGGAACAGCCATTGCGACTCCTTGGGATGGTGCTGGCGTTCGGGAAACTCATCAATGTAGAACAGCATCGCGCGCATCACGTCGAAGAACGCAGCCGGCGCATCGGCCGGCCCCCGGTCCAGCATCAGCTGCAGCGAGCGCAGCACCGCTGCCAGCGACGCGTGCTCGTCGCGGATGGTCCGCACACTGGCATGGGGCATGGCTTTGCTCCTGAAGATTACATTGCCCCAAGGGTGCCATGCCGGTGCCGGGACCAACCTGACGCAGGTCAATGAAATCCCCAAGAAAAAAGCCCCGCTCGCCGAAGCGCGCGGGGCCTTGCCCTGGGACCGAGAGGGCGTGGCGTCAGCGTGCCAGCAGCTGGCGTGAGGCCGTTGGTGCACGCAACGATGCATGCTGCTGCGGCTGGGCCACGGGGCCGCCATGGCCGCTGTGGGCCATCGACTCGTCCAGCTGGAACTGCTGCACCACTTCCGACAGGCGTGCCGCCTGCTCGCGCAGCGACTCGGCCGCTGCGGCAGACTCTTCCACCAGCGCCGCGTTCTGCTGCGTCATGCGGTCGATCTCGCCCACCGACTGGTTCACCTGGCCGATGCCGGCCGATTGCTCGGTGGCCGCGGCCGTGATCTCGCCGATGATGTCGCCCACGCGCTGCACGCTGGCCACGATCTCCTTCATGGCCGTGCCCGCGTCTTCCACGTGGCGCACGCCGCCGTCCACGGCGGTCACGCTGTTGTGGATCAGGCCCTTGATGTCGCTGGCCGCAGCGGCCGAGCGCTGGGCCAGGCTGCGCACTTCGCTGGCCACCACGGCAAAGCCACGGCCCTGCTCACCGGCACGGGCGGCTTCCACGGCGGCGTTCAGCGCCAGGATGTTGGTCTGGAAGGCGATGGAGTCGATCAGGCCGATGATGTCGCCGATCTTGCGGCTCGATGCCGAGATCTCCTGCATGCTGGCCACGGCCTGCTGCACCACCGAGCCACCACGCGTGGCGGTGTTCGAAGCCGAGGCCGCCAGCTGGTTGGCCATCTGCGAGGACGATGCCGTCTGCTGCACGGTGGAGGTCAGCTGCGACAGCGAGGCCACTGCCTCCTGCGCGTTGCTGGCCGTCTGCTCGGTGCGCTGCGACAGGTCCTGGTTGCCGGTGGCAATCTCCTGGCTGGCCGTGGCGATGTTGCCGCTGGCATCGCGCACCTGCGCCACCAGGGCGCCCAGGCCCTGCTGCATGTCGCCCAGCGCGCGCTGCAGGTCGGCCACCTCGTCCTTGCCATCGGCCACGATGGGCTGCGACAGATCGCCCCCGGCAATCGCCTGCGCCATGCGGCGCGCATCGGCCAGCGGGTTGCAGATGGAGATCATGTTCAACAGCGTCAGCGGCACCACCACCACCACGGTGATCAGCACGGCCAGCACGAACAGCCACTTGGTCTGGCTGGTCACCTTGCCCTGTTGTTCCACCGCCTGGGTCACGTCGGCGCGCAGCACCGTGTCGAGCTGCACCATGAGCTTGTCGGCCTGGTCGAACTCGGCCACGGCCTTGCCGCTCATGCGGTTGGCGATGGTGGCCGTGTCGTAGCCGCCGGCTTCGAGCTGGCGCGCCACATGGGCGAACTGCTCGCGGTAGCTGTCCAGGCGCTTGATGATGTCGCGCACCACCGCATTGTTCGCGTCCTCAGGCCCTTCGAGCAGCTGGGCCGCGACCTTCTTGGCCTTGTCCTGGCTGGCCAGCCACTTGGCGTGTGCCGCCTTCACGACCTCGGGCTTTTCATAGCCGATGATCATGTCCTTCTCGAGCTGGCGAATGGTGCCCATCTCGCCGCGCAGCTCGGCCATGTGGCCCACTTCGGCAAACGAGTGGGACATGAAGTCCTCGCTGAGCGCAGCAATGCGGAACATGCCCAGCATGCCCGCGCCTCCGAGAAGGCCCAGCAGCCCCAACACCACGGCAATGGCGCCCAGCATCCGGAACCGGATGGTGAACTGCCGCATGAGCGCGAAAAGATTCATGTCTGTCGTCCTTCATTTGGAATGTATGCCGGTGCCGGACTGCAAGGGATCTTCTGCCATGCACAAGACCCTGCCCCCGTTGTCCGCCCGACTGCAACAAAACGTTGCAGTTTGCCAGACATGTGTGACCATGCGCCATACGTGTTTATCACATGCGCCAGCGCTTGAGTAAGAGGGCATTCGCCATCACGCTCACCGAACTGAGCGCCATGGCCGCCCCGGCCACCACCGGGCTGAGGTAACCAAGGGCCGCGAGCGGGATGCCGGCCACGTTGTAGGCAAAGGCCCAGAACAGGTTCTGGCGGATCTTGAGCACCGTGCGGTGCGAAATGTCGAGCGCCGCGGCCACCAGCAGCGGGTCGCCGCGCATCAGCGTGATGCCCGCCGCGTGCATGGCCACGTCCGTGCCATTGCCCATGGCCATGCCCACGTCGGCGGCCGCCAGGGCGGGCGCATCGTTGACGCCATCGCCCACCATGGCCACCACGTGGCCGCCTTGTTGCAATGCAGCCACCCTTGCGGCCTTGTCACCCGGCAGCACCTCGGCCATGACCTCGCCCGCCGCGGGGTCCAGCCCCAGGCGGCGTGCCATGGCCTCGGCCGCACCCCGGTTGTCGCCCGACACCATCACCGTGCGGATGCCACGGGCCTTGAGTGCCGCCAATGCCTCGCGCGCCCCCGGCTTGGGCTCGTCGCCAAATGCCAGCAGCGCGCGCAACTCCAGCCCCTGTACCGTGCGCTCGGCCACGGCCGACACCGTCGCCCCCACAGCCTGCAGGGCATCGGCACGCGCAGCCAGGGCCTCCATGTCGACACCCAGCTCCCGCATCCAGCGCAGGCTGCCCACCAGGAGGCTGGCGCCCTGCACCTCGCCCTCCGTGCCCCGGCCAGGCACGGCGCGCACCGCTTCGGGGGTCTGCAGGGCCAGGTGCTGCTCCCGCGCCGCACGCAGCACGGCGCGCGCCAACGGGTGTTCGCTGCCGCTCTGCACGGCGGCCACCATCGCCAGCACCGCAGCTTCATCCATGCCAGGCACCACTTCGAAGGCCGTCAGCCGGGGCTGGCCCACCGTCAGCGTGCCGGTCTTGTCGAACGCCACCGTGTCCACCTGGTGCGCACGCTCCAGCGCCTGCGCGTCCTTGATCAAAATGCCGTGCTTCGCGGCCACCCCCGTGCCGGCCATGATGGCGGCGGGTGTGGCCAGGCCCAGCGCACAGGGGCAGGCGATCACCAGCACCGCCACCGCGTGGATCAGCGCCGCCTCCACGCCGGTGCCGGCCCACAGCCAGCCCAGCAAGGTGGCCAGGGCGATGGCCAGCACCACCGGCACGAACACGGCCGAGACCTTGTCCACCAGCCGCTGCAGCGGCGCCTTGGCGGCCTGCGCGTCCTCCACCAGGCGGATGATGTGCGCCAGCACCGTCTCGGCACCCACGGCCGTCACCGCCATCACGATGCGCCCGTCGCCATTGATCGAACCACCCGTGAGCGGCGCGCCCACGTCGCGCGCCACGGGCAGGGGTTCGCCGGTCAGCATGGATTCGTCCACCTGCGTGTGGCCCTCGTGCACCGTGCCGTCAACGGGTATGCGCTCGCCCGGGCGCACCACCAGCCGGTCGCCCACCAGCACCTCGGCCACGGGCACGTCCACCTCGCCGGCCTTGCCCAGCAGGTGCACCACGTCGGGCCGCAGCGCGTGCAGCGCGCGGATGGCGGTGGTGGTCTGGCGCTTGGC
>JAZKEE010000194.1:0-16757 GCA_040387235.1 Pseudomonadota bacterium | reverse complement strand
GACCAGAAGATCGGCATGGGCATGGTCGGCAACGACATGGCCAAGTTCATGCAGTACCAGACCGCGCAGGCCATCCCCAAGTTCGCCGAGAACAGCGGTGGCGGCAGCGGCATCGCGGGCGATGCCATGGGCCTGGGGGCCGGAGTGGCGCTGGGCCAGGTGATGGCGCAGAACCTGCAGCAAGGCCTGCAGGGTGGCGGCAATGCGGCCCCAGCGGCTGCGGCCGTGGCAGCAGCCTCCGGTGTGAAGCCCGAGGACGTGATGGCCACGCTGGAAAAGCTCGGCGAACTCAAGTCCAAGGGCATCCTCACGCAGGAGGAGTTCGACGCGAAGAAGTCCGAACTGCTCAAGAAGCTGATCTGAGGCCGGCGCAACCTACCTTCGCTACCGGCGCCTGGCGTGCGGGCAGCAGCGGGCTGATGGGCCCCTGCATGGCCGCACCCGGCTGCCGAGTGCACCGCCCGAATGGCCACTGACCCCACACAGCGTTCCTACCGCGCGCCCTGCCCGGGCTGCGGCGCGCCGGTTGAATTCCGCAGCGCGCAGTCCACCCACGCCGTCTGCGGCTACTGCCAGAGCACCGTGGTGCGCAGCGGCGACGTGCTGCAGCGCGTGGGCAAGATGGCCGAGCTGTTCGACGACCACAGCCCGCTGCAGCTCATGGCCAGCGGGCGCATCGAGCTCGATGGCAAGGACATCCCCTTCACACTGATCGGCCGGCTGCAGTACAAGACCGAGGCCGGCGTCTGGACAGAATGGTCGGCCTTCCTGCAGGACGGCACCCTGGCCAGCCTGGGTGAGGACAACGGCGCCTATGTGTTCACGCGGCCCATGGAGGCCGGGCGCGAGCTGCCCGAAGCCAGCCGCTTTCACATCGGCGCCACCACGGCCATTGCCGGCAAGTCGTATTCCGTCGCCTTCAGCGGCAGCGCCTCGCTGGTCTCGGCCCAGGGTGAGCTGCCCAAGCTGCCGCCGCTGGGCCAGCCGTTCGACATGGTCGAGCTGCGCAGCGCCGATGGCGAGGTGCTCAGCATCGACTACGGCCACACACCGCCGCACCTGGAGCGCGGCCGTGCCGTGCTGCTGGAGGACCTCAAGCTCACCGGGCTCAAGGACGAGTCGGCCAAGGACGAGAAGGGCCGCCAGTTCAACTGCCCGCACTGCGGTGCGCCGGTGCAGGTGCAGCTGTCCACCACCAAGAGCATCACCTGCGGATCGTGCGCCAGCATCATCTCGCTGGACAGCGGCGTGGGAGGCGAGCTGCAATCGGCCGAGCAGGACGAACCCGTGCGCCCCATCATCCCGCTGGGCAGCAAGGGCCAGCTGCAAGGGGTGCACTGGCAGGTGGTGGGGTTCCAGCACCGCATGGGCGTGGAGCCCGGCGACGACGAGCATTTCGGCTGGAGCGAGTACCTGCTGTACAACCAGAAGCGCGGCTTCGCCTTTCTGGTGGACGCCGAGGACGGCTGGAGCATGGTGCGCCCCACCACCGGTGCGCCGCAGATGGCCGCCAGCGGCCGCAGCGCGACCTACCTGGGCACCACCTACCAGCTGAAATACAGCTACGAGGCCGAGACCACCTACGTGCTCGGCGAGTTCTATTGGCAGGTCACGCGCGGCCAGAAGACCTCGAACCGCGACTTCGCCAGCGCCAAGGGTCTCCTGTCGATGGAGCAGACGCCCAACGAGGTGACCTGGTCCTCAGGCGACAAGCTGGCCAGCGACACCGTGGCCAAGGCCTTCAAGCTCGAAGACAAGAAGGACGTGCTGCAGCGCGACGACCCGGGCCCCTTCGTGGCCAAATCGGGCCTGGGTTGCGGCACCATCATCATCATCGCGATCGTCATCATCATCCTGCTGATCCTGCTGAGCAACTGTTCCGGATCGTCCGGCAGCGGCTACCGCAGCTCGGGCGGCTCGTTCGGCGGCTATTCCAGCGGCGGCGGCGGGCACAAGTAATTTATCAAGGAGCTTCCACCATGATGGGAATCGAATGGCTCAAGCCCGCGGCGTTCCTCGGGTCCATCCTGTACGCGCTGATCGGTGTCGTGATCTTCTGGCTGTGCTTTGTCATCGTCGACAAGATCACCCCCTACGACCTGTGGGGCGAGATCGTCGAAAAGCAGAACGTGGCGCTGGGCGTCGTGGTCGCCGCCATGTGCCTGGGCATCAGCATCATCGTCGCCGCCGCCATCCACTGAGGGTGGGTGGCAGTGTTGCATCTGGGTTCTGAAGGTGGGCAAGTACCTGATGGACCTCCAGCGCAGCCGCAGTTCTTTCGTGCGCCATGCGCGGCAAGGCCCTTGGTACGCAGAAATCGGTGCACGCACAACGGCGTGCGCTGGCGCAACGGCGCGAACACGTCGCGCGTGCCCAGCCGTCCGGCGGGGTGCGCTGGCGGGCGGACGCCAGGGCGTATGGACGGCGACGACCGCCATCTCCAACCCGCTGCACAGGGAATACTGGTGTGCCCATGCCATGACCGGGGCACCGCGCAGCCGCTGTTCAGTGTGAGCTACCCGTTCTGACGGCGGTCTTGGGGCATGGGGCCTGCATGAAGCCTGGCCCCACTCTGTTCACAGCACAATAGCGGCTTGTCCTCGAACCCTACCTCCCCTTCTTCCGTTACCGCGTCCTCAGGCGCACGCCCCATCGACGTCGCCCTGCTGGCCAGCGTGTTCGTCGTGGCCGCTTGCGGCCTGCTCTACGAGCTGGCGGCCGGCGCGCTCGCATCCTATGTGCTGGGCGACTCGGTGCTGCAGTTCTCCACCATCATCGGCACCTACCTGTTCGCCATGGGCGTGGGCTCGTGGCTGTCGCGCTACTTCGAGCGGCAACTTCCCGCGCACTTTCTGCGCATCGAGCTGCTGGTGGCGCTGATCGGCGGCGCCCTGCCGGCCACGCTGTTCCTGGCCAATGCCTATGCGCCGGGGGCCTTCCGCCTGCTGCTCTACGGCATGGTGTTCATGGTGGGCACGCTGGTGGGGCTGGAGATCCCGCTGGTCATGCGTATCTTGAAGCGCAACGTGGCGCTCAAGGACCTGGTCTCGCAGGTGCTGACCTTCGACTACCTGGGCGCGCTGGCCGTGTCCATGGCCTTTCCGCTGCTGCTGGTGCCGCAACTGGGGCTCATCCGCACGGGGCTGCTGTTCGGGCTCATGAATGCTGCGGTGGCGCTGTGGGCCGTATGGCTGTTCCGTGGCGAGCTGCGCCGCCTGCGCGCGCATGCCGCGGCCTGCGTCGCCGTGCTGGGGCTGCTGTTCGCGGGCCTGCTCGGTGCGGACCACATCACCAGTTTTGCCGAGGACAAGTTCTACCAGGACCGCATCGTCTTCAGCACCGCTTCGCCCTACCAGCGCATCGTCGTCACCAACGGCAAGCTGGGCCACCGGCTGTACCTCAACGGCAACCTGCAGTTCGCCGAGCGCGACGAGTACCGCTACCACGAGGCGCTGGTCCACCCCGCGATGGCGGCACACGGCGCGCCCCGGCGCGTGGCCGTGCTCGGCGGCGGCGACGGCATGGCCGTGCGCGAGATCCTCAAGTACCCCTCGGTCGAGTCCGTCACCCTGGTGGAACTGGACCCGGCCATGACGCGCCTGTTCACCGACAACCCGACGCTTGCCCGGCTCAATGGTGAGGCGCTGCGCTCACCCAAGGTGCAGGTGGTCAACACCGATGCCTTCCGGTGGCTGCAGCAATGCAAGGACGCTGGCTGCGACGCCGCGGAAGATGTCTTCGACGTGATCGTGGTGGATTTCCCCGACCCGACCAATTTTTCCATCGGCAAGCTCTACACCAACAGCTTCTATGCGCTGCTGGACAAGCGCCTGGCGGCCAGCGGATACGCCGTGGTGCAGACCACCTCGCCGCTGGTGGCGCGCCAGAGCTACTGGACGGTGGTGCAGACCATGGAATCGGTGGGCCTGCAGACGGCGCCCTACCATGCGCACGTGCCGAGCTTCGGCGAGTGGGGCTTCGTGGTGGCCAGCCGCCGGCCCTGGCGCATGCCCGAGGGGCTGCCGGCGGACCTGCGCTTTTTGAGCCCGGGCACGCTGCCCCTGCTGTTCGACTTTCCGCTCGACATGGCGCGCGTGCCGGCCGAGGTGAACCGCCTGTCCAACCAGGCCCTGGTGCACACCTACGAGCGGGAGTGGGGCAAAGTGGTCGGGCATTAGTTCCCCTCTGATTCGCTGCGCGCCTTTCCCGTGAGGGGGACGCCTCCAGCGCGGCGGGGCGGCCCTTGCGCGGGAGCGTTGGCTTGGGCCGCGCCAGCTGTGGGGACCTGGGGTCAGGAGCATGTGCTGTTGCATCCATGCCGCGCGGATGTAACAAATGGGGGCGTGTGCGGTTTTCAAGACCTCATGGGTAAATTGCCCACGGGGTTCCCGGCAGAATGGAAACCAACGCTTACATTTGTCCGCCCGATGCTCGAGAGATTCTTCGTTGTCGGCGCAGAGCGGGATCTACAGAACCTGTGGGGGCACGATCCCTGGCTGGTGGCCCTGTCGGTCGCGCTCGCGATCGCCTCTTCCTTGATGGCGCTGCATCTGGCAGCGCTGGCCTTGCGCGCACCCGACCGCTTGCGCCGCAACCTCACGGTGGCTTCTGGCGCGGTGGCGTTGGGCGGGGGCGTCTGGTCCATGCATTTCGTGGGCATGCTGGCGTTCGACCTGTGTGCCAATGGCCACTTCGAGCCCTGGGTCACTGCGCTGTCGTTTCTTCCGAGCCTCGTGGCCTCATGGATCGCGTTGCACGTGCTCACCCAGGAGCAGCCTACCCGCCGCTCCATCACCTGGGGTGGCGCCCTGGTGGGCGCGGGAATCGGGGTCATGCACTATGCAGGCATGTCGGCGTCCGATGCGGCGCCGCTGATCCGCTACGACGTGGGCGGCTTCCTGGCCTCCCTCGTGTTCGCGGTGGGCATGGCCGTCCTGGCGCTGTGGCTGCGCTTCGGCATGCAGCGCGCCTGGACAGGTCGACCCTGGCTGAGCACGCTGCTGGGCGGCCTGGTCCTGGGTCTGGCGATCGCCGGCATGCACTACATCAGCATTGCGGCCGTGCGCGTGTCCGGCAGGTCCGAGTTCCTCGGGGCGGCGCCCGAGCAAGCCAGGTACATGGCCCTGGCCATCGCCCTGATGGCGGTGCTGGTGGGCCTGGTGGTCACCACCGCCAACATCGGCCTGCGGGTGCGCTGGCTGCTGCGCAGGTCCGAGCAGAGCGAATCGCGCCTGCGTTCCGTGGTGGAGACGGCCATGGACGCCATCATCATGGCCGATGCGGATGGCACCATCCGATCCTTCAACGGCTCCGCGCAGCGGATGCTCGGCTGGACCGCCGAGGAAGCCGTGGGCCGGCCCGTGCACATGCTCGTGGACCCCACCTATGCGGCCACGCCGAACAGCTACCTGCCGCGCGACCTGTCCCGCGGCGAGGCGCGCCAGGTGGGCAAGGACAAGGACATCCACGTGGTGCGCAAGGACGGCGCCCTGGTACCCGTGCGCCTGGTGGTCGGCCGCGTGGACCTGCCGGGGCCGCCTGTGCTGGTGGGCTTCCTGACCGACCTGACCGAGCGCAAGGCCATGGAACAGGATCGCCGGCGCGGCGAGGAGCAGTTGCGCTCGCTGGTGCGCAACATCCCGGGCGTGGCGTTTCGCTGCCGCTACGACGCGGACTGGTCCATGCTGTTCATCAGCGATGCGGTCGAGGCCCTGACAGGCTGGCCGGCCGAGGACTTCCTGGCCGGGCGCATCTCGTTCGGCCGCATCATCCATGAGGACGATGCCGCGCGCATCGGGGAGCAGGTGGCTCGCGCCCTGGACGCGGGTGAATCCTATGTGCTGGAGTACCGGCTGCACACGCGGCATGGGGGCATCCGCTGGGTGTCGGAAACGGGCCGCGGCGTCGCGGGGCCGCAGGGTGTGGTCCGGTGGATTGATGGCGTGATCACCGACATGACGGCCTCCAAGGCGCAGAACGCGGAGTTCGTGGGCACGGTCACCGCCATCGGCCGCTCGCAGGCGGTGATCGAGTTCGATCTCAAGGGCCGGGTGCTTACCGCCAACCGCAATTTCCTGGACCTCATGGGCTACACGCTCGCCGAAATCGAGGGGCAGCCCCACCGCATCTTCTGCACGCCGGAATACGCCGGCAGCCAGGCCTACCAGGCCTTCTGGGCGCGCCTGGGCCAGGGCGAGTTCGACGCGGGGGAGTACCTGCGCCTGGGCCGGGGCGGGCGCGAGGTCTGGATCCAGGCCACCTACAACCCCATCTTCGATGCGCAGGGCAGGGCCTTCAAGATCGTCAAGTTCGCCACCGACCTCACCATGCGCCGGCGCATGGAGACGGACCTGCGCACGGCCAAGGAACAGGCCGAGCATGCAGCCGCCGCGCGCAGCACCTTCCTGGCGAACATGAGCCACGAGATCCGCACGCCCATGAACGCCATCATCGGTTTCACCGAGGCGCTGCTCGACACCCCGCTCGAAAGCACCCAGCGCCGCCACCTGGGCACGGTGCACCATGCGGCGCGCTCCATGTTGCGCCTGCTCAACGACATCCTGGACACCGCCAAGCTCGAAAAGGGCGCGGTGGAACTGGAGGTGGCCGACTTCAGCCTGCGCGAGCTGTGCGACCAGATCCTGGCCTCGCTGCGCATCAACGCCGCCAAGAAGGGGCTGGAGATCGTGCTCGACTATCCCGAAGGCGTGCCCGTCCACTGGCAGGGCGATGCCTTCCGCATCCAGCAGGTGCTGCTCAACCTGATGGGCAACGCCATCAAGTTCACGCACGAGGGCCGGGTCACGCTGCGCGTGGCCGGCGCCGATGCGCAGCTCGTGCTGCAGGTGGTGGACACCGGCATCGGCATCGACGCCGCCGGTGTGGAGCGCATCTTCGACCCCTTCGCGCAGGCCGATGCCTCGACCACGCGCCGCTACGGAGGCACGGGCCTGGGCACAACCATCGCCCGCCAACTGGCCGAACTGATGGGCGGCAGCATCGCGGTGGCCAGCCAGGTGGGCCACGGCAGCACCTTCACAGTGCACCTGCCACTGCGTACCGGCCGGCCGCCTGCGGACGCCGGCCCCTCGACCACCCGCGACTGGCTGCGCGCCCCCCTGCCCACGCTGCGCGTGCTGGCCGTGGACGACGTGCCCGCCAACCTGGAGCTGCTGCAGATCACGCTGCAGCGCGGTGGCCACAAGCTCACGGCCGTGGGCAGCGGCGCGCTGGCGCTCGAGGCCTTCGCGCAGCAGCGCTTCGACGTGGTGCTGATGGACCTGCAGATGCCCGACATGGACGGCCTGGAGGCCACACGCCACCTGCGCAGCTTCGAGCAGGCCCGGCAGCGCAAGGCCACGCCCATCGTGGCACTGTCGGCCAGCGTTCTGGAGCAGGACCGCCGCAATGCCCGTGCCGCCGGCATGGACGGCTTTGCCAGCAAGCCGGTGGAGCCCGTGCGGCTCATGGCCGAGATCGCGCGCGTGATCGGCGTGCGCGAAGATGGCGGCGATCCGGTGTTCGCCGTGGCCAGCGCCTTCGGGGCCTTGCTGCCCGGCGAGGGGCCGCGGGCGACGTCTGCCCGGCAGCCGACAGCAGCCCAGGTGGCACCTGCCATCGAATGGGACCAGGGTGTGCGGCTGTGGACGCAGGCGCGCTACCTGCGCGAGGCCATCGAACGCTTCATGCAGGAGAGCGGCGTGGCGCTGGCGGGCCTGCTGTCCGCGCACCAGGCCGACGACTGGGACAGCCTGGCGGCGCGCGCCCACCGCCTGCGCGGTGCGGCCGGCAACTTGGCGCTGCCTGCGGTGCAGCAGTTTTCCGGCCAGATCGAGCAGGCGGCCCGCGAGCGCGATGCCGGCGCAGTGCAGGTGGCTCTGCTGGCCCTGGCCACGGCACTCGATGCCGTGGGCGGTGCCCTGCTCAGCCCGCAGGCGCCCGATGCGCAGCGGCAGGGTTCGGCGCCGGCGCCTGCGCCGCTGCAGCAGGACCAGCGCGAGCGCGTTCTGGCCGCCATTGCAGCCCTTGCCGCCGCCCTGGCGCAGGGAGAACTGGCCGATGCGCCGCTGGCGGTGCTCGAGGGCGAATTGCCAGCGGTCACGCTCAACAGCCTGCACGAGGCGCTCGACCGGTTTGATTTCGACGAGGCGCGTGCCTGCCTGCAGGCCCTGCAGCGCCACCTGCAGGCGCCGTCGCGTCCGGGAGCAACGCATGCCTGAGAATCGGAACCCTCGCCCCCGGCACCCGAAGGAAGCCCCATGACGGCCGCCCCCGAAGACCACCGCCCGCGCCTGCTGCTGGTGGATGACGAACCCACCAACCTGCAGGTGCTGCGCCACATCCTTCAGGAGGATTTCCGCCTGCTGTTCGCCACCGATGGTGCGCGCGCGCTGCAGATCGCCGCGCAGCAGCGGCCCGATTTGGTGCTGCTCGACGTGATGATGCCGCAGATGGACGGCTACGGGGTGTGCCAGGCCCTGAAGGCGGATCGCGCCACCGCGAACATCCCGGTGATCTTCGTCACCGCGCTCACCGAGGTGCAGGACGAGGCGCGCGGCTTCGACGTGGGCGGGGTGGACTACATCACCAAGCCCGTGAGCGCCCCCGTGGTGCGCGCGCGCGTGCGCACCCACCTGTCGCTGGTGCGCACCGAGGAGCTGCGCGAGACGCGGCTGCAGATCGTGCAGCGCCTGGGCCGCGCGGCCGAGTACAAGGACAACGAGACAGGCATGCACGTCATCCGCATGAGCCACTTCGCCCATGTGCTGGCGCTGGCGCTGGGCCACTCGCCTGCATGGGCCGAGGACCTGCTCAACGCCGCACCCATGCACGACGTGGGCAAGATCGGCATCCCCGACGCCGTGCTGCGCAAGCCAGGCCCGCTCGATGCCGGCGAGTGGGAGACCATGCGCCGCCATCCGCAGATCGGTGCGGAGATCATTGGCGAGCACCCGGGGGGCGTGCTGCGCCTGGCCCATGCGATTGCGCTCACGCACCACGAGAAGTGGGACGGCAGCGGTTACCCACAGGGCCTGGTGGGCGAGGCGATCCCCGTGGCGTCGCGCATCGTCGCTCTGGCCGACGTGTTCGATGCACTGACGGCGCGCAGGCCCTACAAGGAGCCCTGGAGCACCGAGGACACGGTGGCCCACCTGCGCGCGCAGGCGGGCAAGCACTTCGACCCGGCCATGGTGGAGGTGTTCATCGCGCAACTGCCGCAGTTGCTGGAGATCCAGGCGCGCTGGAAGGATTAGGCTTCCCCTGAGTCGCTTCGCGCCTCGGTGCGTCCGCCGGAGGCGGCCGCTCTTCGTTGCCGTCCAAGCCTGCGCAGGGCAGGCTTGGAGCCTCGGCACTCAGCCCCCTCTTTCGACCCGCTGCGCGATTCGAGAGGGAACGCCCCCAGTGCACGCAAGCGAAGCGCCGCATACGCGGCTTGGCGGCCCTTGCGCGGGGGAACTGGCCTGAGGCCATGCCAGTTTCCTGGGCTGCGCCAGGTGCCGACCACCCTGGGGAGCACCCCGGTGGGTTCGGGTGACGTAGAGTACGGCCCCATGCCCCTTGCGTCCCTTTCTTCCCCTCCCTCACCGCGCCGCCGGCAACTGCTGCAGGCCGGTGCCCTGCTGGCCGCGGGGGCCGCGCTGCCGGGCTGTGAGAAGGCTCCGCGCACGCTCGAAGGCGGCTTTGCCGGTATCGACATGCAGCGCGGCCATGCGCTGCGCGGGTTGCTCCAGAAGGGCACGCTGCCCGAGCCTTCGGTGGTGCGGCGCGCGCAAGTGATCATCGCTGGCGGCGGCGTGGCGGGGCTCGCCGCGGCGCGGTCCTTGCGCCTGGCCGGCGTGGAGGATTTTGCCCTGCTGGAACTCGAAGACCAGGCCGGCGGCAACAGCCGGGGTGGCGTGGTGGGCGGCATTGCCTGTCCCATGGGCGCGCACTACCTGCCGGTGCCCGGCGACGATGCGCGCGAGGTGCAGGACCTGCTCGAGGAGCTGGGCCTGCGCCGGCGGGTGGCCGGCCGCTGGCGCTATGACGAGCGCCACCTGTGCCACAGCCCGCAGGAGCGGCTGTACTTCCAGGGCGAGTGGCAGGAGGGTCTGTTGCCGGTGCAGGGCGTGGGCGAGGCCACACTGGCCCAGTACCGCCGTTTTTCCGAGCGGGTCGATGCCCTGTCCAAGGCGGCGCGCTTCACCATGCCCATGCTCAAGGCCTTCGATGGCAAGCGGCCACTGCCGCCGACGCACCTGGCGCTCGACGCCCTCACGTTCGATGCCTGGCTCGCACAGGAGGGGCTCGACGATGCGCACCTGCGCTGGTACCTCGACTACTGCTGCCGCGATGACTACGGCGCGGGCGCGGCGCGCGTGTCGGCCTGGGCCGGCATCCACTACTTTGCCAGCCGCCATGGCTTTCATGCGCCGGGCGATGCAGGCACCGACGATCGCGAGGGCGTGCTCACCTGGCCCGAGGGCAACGGCTGGCTCACCCAGCGCCTGGCAGTACCGCTGCGCGAAGGCGGGCAACTGGCCACGGGCACCAGCGTGCTGCGCATCACCGAGGGGCGCAACGGCGTGGAGGTGGATGCGCTCAACCATGCCTCGGGCAATGTCGAGCGCTGGCAGGCGCCGCGCTGCGTGGTGGCGCTGCCCGTGTTCCTGGCCGCGCGGGTGGTGCGCAACCCGCCCGCCTTCCTGACCGAAACAGCACGGCGCCTGTCCTGGGCGCCCTGGCTGGTGGCCAACATCCAAATCGATGCGCCGCTGACCGACCGAGCGGGCGCTGCTCCAGCCTGGGACAACGTGCTGTATGCCGATGCCAACCCCGGCGGCCTGGGTTACGTGGACGCCGGCCACCAGCGCCTGGACCCGCGCCCCGGTCCCACGGTGCTCACCTACTACCAGGCCCTGGGCGACCTGCCCGATGGCCGCCAGCAGCTGGCCACCCAGCCCTGGACCCACTGGGCGCAGGCGGCCATGCAGTCACTGGCCGGCCCGCACCCCGACCTGGCCCAGCGCGCCACGCGCATGGACATCACACGCTACGGCCACGCCATGTCCATCCCTACGCCGGGGCTGCTGGGCTGGCTGCACCAGCCGGGCCGCTACCGCGCACCCGACAAGCGCGTGCGCCTGGCGGGCGGCGAGCGCGTGGCCGTGCTGCCCACGCCGGCCACGGCGCGCCTGGCGTTCGCGCACAGCGACTGGTCGGGCTACTCGGTGTTCGAAGAGGCGTTCACGCGGGGCCATGCGGCCGGACTGGTGGCCGCCGGCTGATTCAGGCGGAGATCAACCGCCGCCTGAGGGCACTGACCGCGCTGTCCACTGTGGTCAGCACCGGCAGGCCGGTGGCCGCCTCGCACAGCGGGCGCGCGCGCGCCATGCTGAATTGCGCCAACGCGATCACCTCGCAGCCCTCGCGCTGCAGGCGCTGGGCCTGCGCGACCACCAGGCTGTCGTGCAGTTCGCCGTTGCCCGCGTTCAGGGCCGCCATCGCGCCTTCGGCCAGGGCCAGTTGCAGCGGGGTGCCAGGCGGGAATTCCGGCGGCATGGACTGCAGCGTGGGCGCGAAACTGGCGATCAGCCCGATGCGCCGGCCGGTGCCCACGGCCTGCTCGACCATGGCCTCGTTGGGCTTGAGCACCGGGATCTGCGGGTGCAGCGCCGCGACACGGGCGATGCAGGGCCCGAAGGCCGAGCAGGTGAACAGGATGCCCTGCGCGCCCGTGCCCACTGCATAGGCGGCAAGGGCCTCGAAGCGTGCATGCATGGCGGCATCCAGTCCCCGGCCCTCACGTGCCAGGTCGGCCGAGAGGCTGTCGTCCAGCAGGTTCATGCGCACGGCCTCGGGCCAGTCCTGGGCGAACGCGGTGTTGATGGGCGCAACCGAGTGGGCCAGGGCGTGGATGAGGGCGATGCGGGTCATGGTGCGAAAGGTTGCGGGGGCTCAGATGCCCTTGGAGCTGGGGTTGGCGAAGGCGTCGCGCGTCTCGGCGTTCAGCGGGTAGTTGATGCTCACGTTCTTGGGCGGGATCGGCGCCATGAACCACTTGTTGTACAGCTTTTCCATCTCGCCCGACTTCATCATGCCCGTGACCACGCGGTCCACCAGCGCCTTGAACTCGGGGTCGTCCTTGCGGAACATCAGCGACTGGTTCTCGGTGCGCAGGCCCTCTCCCACGATGGCAAAGTCCCTGGGGCTGCGGTGGGTGGCGATCAGCCCCGCGAGCAGGATGTCGTCGAGCACGAAGGCAGCGGCACGGCCCGTCTCGACCATCAGGAAGGAATCGGTATGGTCCTTGCCCGCCAGCTGCGTGATCTCCAGGTTCTTGCCCTTGTCCGCCTCGCGCAGCAGGCGCAGCGAGGTGGTGCCGCTGGTGGCCACCACCGACTTGCCCTGCAGGTCGGCCACGCCCTTGATGCCAGAGTCCACACGCACGGCCATGCGCACGTTGTAGCGGAAGATGTCGGGCGAAAACGCCACCATCTGCTGGCGCTCGATCAGGTTGGTGGTGGAGCCGCACTCGATGTCCACCGTGCCGTTGGTGACCAGGGGAATGCGGTTTTGCGAGGTCACGTTCTGGTACTTCACGGCGATCTGCGGCAGCTGGAGCTCGGCCTTGATCGCCTCCAGGATGCGGTTGCAGATATCGATGCTGTAGCCCACCGGCTTGCCGCCCCCGTCCAGGTACGAGAAGCCGAACGAGGCCTCGCGGTGGCCATAGGTGATGGAGCCGCTGTCGCGGATCTTCTTGAGCGTGCCGCCCGCAGGGCTCTGGGCCTGGGCGGCGCCACAGGCCAGCAGCGTGGCCAGCGCCAGGGTGGCGGGAAGCAGCGTCTTCGTCAGGGTCTTCATCGGCATGGGAGCACCTTTCAGGTCTGGGGTGGGGCAGGGAGGGTTCGGGGGCTGGCCTCAGCAGGGGCTGGGCTGGCGCGGCAGCGCGGCGCTCAGGGTCACGGCGTCGATGGCCTGGGCCAGCAGCGCGGCGATGGACGCGAGGTGCTCGCGCGAGGCGATGTAGGGCGGGGCCAGCAGCACGTGGTCCCCCGCATGGCCGTCCACCGTGCCGCCGAAGGGGTAGCACAGCAGGCCCAGGTCCATGGCCTTCCTCTTGATGCGCGCATGCACCTTCTGCGCGGGATCGAACGGGGCCTTGCTCTCCCGGTCGGCCACCAGCTCCACGCCCCAGAAGAAGCCGCGCCCGCGGACATCGCCCACATGCGGGTGGTGGCCCAGCGCATCGCGCAGCGCCTGGCCCAGAAAAGTGCCGTCCTCGCGCACCTTGGCCAGCAGGCCATCGCGCGCTATCACCTGCTGCACCGCCAGCGCCGCCGCGCAGGCCACGGGGTGGCCCAGGTAGGTGTGGCCGTGCTGGAAGAAGCCGCTGCCCTGTGACATGGACTGCACGATGTGCTGCTGCGCCAGCACCGCGCCGATGGGCTGGTAGCCGCCGCCCAGGCCCTTGGCCACGGTGATGAGGTCGGGCACCACGCCCTCCTGCTCGCAGGCATGCAGGGTGCCGGTGCGGCCCATGCCGCACATCACCTCGTCCAGGATCAGCAGCACGCCGTGGCGGTCGCAGACCTCGCGCACCGCCTTGAAGTATCCGGGCACGGGCGTGAGCACGCCGGCCGTGGCGCCACCCACCGTCTCGGCGACAAAGGCCAGCACCGTGCGCGGGCCGTGCGCGAGGATGGCCTCTTCCAGCTCGCGCGCCAGGCGCAGGCCGTAGGCCTCGGGCGTCTCGCCGGCATGCTGCTCGCGGTAGGGGTAGCACGGCGCCACGTGCGTGGCCTGCACCAGCAGGGGCGCGAACGGCGCGCGCCGCCAGGCGTTGCCGCCCACGGCCAGCGCGCCCAGGGTGTTGCCGTGGTAGCTCTGGCGCCGCGCGATGAAGTGCGTGCGTTCAGGCTGGCCGATCTCCACGAAGTACTGCCGCGCCATCTTGAGCGCGGCCTCCACGGCCTCGGACCCGCCGCTCACGATGTAGGCGTGGCTGGTGCCGGCCGGCGCGGTGCGCACCAGCTGCTCGGCCAGTTGCTCGGCCACCTCGGTCGTGAAGAAGCTGGTGTGGGCATATGCCAGGCGGTCGATCTGCGCGTGCATGGCGGCCAGCACGTCGGGGTGGGCATGGCCCAGCGAAGACACGGCCGCCCCGCCCGAGGCATCGAGGTACTCGCGCCCCGCGGCATCGCGCAGGAACATGCCCTGCCCGCCCACGGCCACGGGGGGAGTGTGCAGAAGGTGGCGGTGAAAAACGTGGGTCATGCCAGGTTCTCCGGAACAGGTGCGAACAGCGATGGAACAAATGTACCGTAAAAACAAAACAAATGGAACATATGTTTTGAATCCGAGGCAAGGCGGAACACTTGAACCGCGGAGCGATCCGCTACAGTGCTGCGACCACCACTCCTGCGCATGCAACCCCACCCGCCATGGGCCTGAAAGACACCCTCCGTGCCCGGTTCGACGGCATGACCGCCACGCAGCAGAAGGCCGCGCGCTTCGTGCTGGAGCACCCCAACGACGTGGTGACGGCCTCCATGCGCACGGTAAGCGCGCGCGTGGAGATCCCGCCTGCCACGCTGGTGCGCTTTGCACAGTCGCTGGGTTTTGACGGCTGGCCTGAGCTCAAGGCAGCCCTGGTGCAGGACATGGGCCTGGGCTCGGAGCCCTATGCGCACAAGGCGCGCACCCTGGTGGACCGCGCGCGCGACGGCGGCGGCCTGGCTGGCGAAATCTTTGCCACCCACCACCAGAACCTGGACACCACCGAACATGCCAACGGCGACGCCCTGCCGCGCGCCGCCGCGCTGCTGGAAAAGGCGCGCGCCGTGCATGTGGCCGGCTTTCGCGCCTGCCACCCTGTGGCCTACTCGCTGATGTACGTGTACCGTCTGTTCCGCGACAACGTGCACCTGCTCGACGGGATGGGCGGATCGCTGGAAATGCAGCTGCGCGCACTGCACAAGGGCGATGCCGTGGCAGTCATCAGCTTCAGCCCCTACTCGCGCGAGGCCATTGCCGTGGCACGCCAGGCGCGCGAGGCGGGCTGCCAGGTGCTGGCGCTGACCGACTCGCCCTCGTCCCCGCTGGCCATGCTGGCGCACGAGGTGCTGCTGTTCTCGACCCAGAGTCCCTCGTTCTTCCCCTCCATCGCCGCGGCGCAGGCGCTGTCGGAGACGCTGCTGGGCCTGCTGGTCAGCCGCGCCGGCAAGCCCGGCGTCGGCCGCATCGAGAGCGCCGAGGCCCAGCTCTTCGCGACCGGCGCCTACCTGCCGCCCGCGCCGTCGCCATGAAGCAGGCAGGGTCCGGCGGCGTGCACGTGCACATCAGTGTGCCGCGCCAGCAGCTGGATCTGTACGCGGGCGAAGCACTGGTGCGCAGCTATGCCGTGTCCACTGCGCTGCACGGCGTGGGCGAGGTGAACGGCAGCGGTTGCACACCGCGCGGCCTGCACCGCGTGCGCGCCAAGGTGGGCGCGGGCTGCGACATCGCCACCGTTTTCGTGGGCCGCCGTCCCACGGGCGAGGTCTTCACGTCCGAACTGGCCCTGCAGCACCCGGAGCGCGACTGGATCCTGTGCCGCATCCTGTGGCTCACGGGCTGCGAGCCGGGTCTGAACCATGGCGGCGAAGTGGACACGCTCAGGCGCTACATCTACATCCATGGCTGCCCGGACGGCACGCCCCTGGGCGTGCCGGCATCGCACGGCTGTGTGCGCATGGCCAATGCCGATGTGGCCGACCTGTTCGACCAGGTGGCGGTGGGTACGCTGGTGCGCATCGAGGCGTAGCGCGGCGCTGCTCCGGGGGCAGGGTGTCACGCGCCCGTCATGCGCGGCGGGCATCGTCGCCGCTTTACTTACATTTGCAGCGAGTGACCATGTCCCGACTCTCCACCCTCGCCGCCTGCGCCCTGCTGGCGTGCGCCGTCGCTTCCACCACCGCCCGGGCCCAGCAGGCCTACCCCGCCACGCTGGCCGGCCATGCCGTGATGCCCGCCATGAGCCTGGTGCCCGCGCCAAAGGACGCGCCGCAGGACCTGCAGGTCAGCGGCAAGTTCACCACGGGCAAGCGCGTGGAGGCACAGGGCTCGGTCGAAGGCCTCTCGGGCGGCCGCCCCACCGGCATCTCGCTGCCGTTCGCGGGCCAGCCGCTGCAGGGCCACTCGGGCATCAAGCGCATGGCCGACGGCTCGTTCTGGATCCTGACCGACAACGGCGCCGGTGCCAAGGCCAACTCGCCCGACTTCATGCTGCACCTGAGCCACTACCAGGTGGACTTCAAGGCCGGCCAGTTCAAGCGCCAGGCCACGGTGTTCCTGCACGACCCGGACAAGAAAGTGCCGTTCCGCATCGTCCACGAAGGCACGGACAAGCGCTACCTCACGGGCGCCGACTTCGACCCCGAGAGCTTCCAGTTCGCCGGCGGCGCGCTGTGGATCGGCGAGGAGTTCGGGCCCTACCTGATCAAGGCCGACCTGTCGGGCCGCGTGCTTGCCGTGTTCGAAACGCAGGTGGACGGCAAGGTCGTGCGCTCGCCGGATCACCCGGCCATCACCACGGCCGGCGCGCCCGACGCCAAGGCCCCGGCCTTCGAGGTCAAGCGCTCCAAGGGCTATGAAGGCATGGCCTCGTCCAAGGACGGCAGCAAGCTCTACGCCCTGCTCGAAGGCCCGCTGTGGAACGAGGCCGCCAAGGCCTACGAAGCCGTGGACGGCAAGCAGTACCTGCGCGTGCTGGAGTTCGACGTGAAGGCCGAGCA
>JAZKEE010000193.1:0-2119 GCA_040387235.1 Pseudomonadota bacterium | reverse complement strand
GCGCGCGCGTCGACATGTTCGGCGCGCGGCTGGAGCAGCTGCCGCTGATCTGGGAGGAGCTGATCGCGGCCGGCTTCGAGAGTGGCCATGCATACGGCAAGTCGCTGCGCACGGTGAAGAGCTGCGTGGGCAGCACCTGGTGCCGCTACGGCGTGGACGATTCCGTGGGCCTGGCCGTGCTGCTGGAGAACCGCTACAAGGGCCTGCGCGCGCCGCACAAGATCAAGTTCGGCGTCTCGGGCTGCACGCGTGAATGCGCCGAGGCCCAGGGCAAGGACGTCGGCATCATCGCCACCGAGAAGGGCTGGAATCTCTACGTCTGCGGCAACGGCGGCATGAAGCCACGCCACGCCGAGCTGATCGCCAGCGACCTCAACAAGGAGGCCTTGATCGCCATGATCGACCGCTTCCTGATGTTCTACGTGCGCACGGCTGACCGGCTGCAGCGCACCAGCACCTGGCGCGAAAGCCTGGAGGGCGGGCTCGGCTATCTGAAGCAGGTGCTGATCGAGGACTCGCTGGGCATCGGCGCCGAACTCGAAGCGCAGATGCAGCACGTGGTCGACACCTACCAGTGCGAATGGAAGAGCGCCGTGAACGACCCGGCCGTGCGCCAGCGCTTCAAGAGTTTTGTCAACAGCGACCAGCCCGACCAGCGCATCGTGTTCGTGAAGGAGCGCGGGCAGATTCGCCCAATACGTTCCGATGAACGTTCCGATGAACGTTCCGATGAACGCGCCGAAGGGCGTGACACCGTCGCCGAGTCGCTCGCCATTGCAGAAGCCTGAACCGGAGCCCGCACCATGTTAGCCAAGACCCGTATCTGGACCTCCGTCTGCACCGCGGACGACATCGTGCCCCACACCGGCGTCTGCGCGCTGGTCGAGGGGCGCCACGTGGCGGTGTTCCGCCTCGGCGACGACCGCTTCTTCGCCATCGACAACATCGACCCCAAGTCCGGCGCCAGCGTGCTCTCGCGCGGCCTGCTGGGCAGCCTGGGCGAGCGCATCGTCGTCGCCTCGCCGCTCTACAAGAACCACTTCGACCTGGCCACCGGCGAATGCCTGGAGGCCCCCGAGCACTCCGTCGGCGTGCACGCCGTGCGCATCGAAGAAGGCCGCGTGCTCGTGGCCCTGCACTGAACCATTCTTCAATTTCCTCGACAGACATACAGACACACACACCATGGCCTACCTCGCTCCTACCGAATTCGTGACCAAGATGGTCGACTCCGGTGAATCCAAGCTGCTGATGTCCACCCGCGACACGCTGATCCGCTCCTACATGGCCGGCGCCATCCTCGCGCTGGCAGCGGCCTTCGCGGTCACCGTGACCGTCAACACCGGCAACCCGCTGCTGGGCGCCGTGTTGTTCCCGGTCGGCTTCATCATGCTGTACCTGATGGGCTTCGACCTGCTGACCGGCGTATTCACGCTGGCCCCGCTGGCCGTGCTCGACAAGCGCCCCGGCGCCACCTGGAAGGGCGTGCTGCGCAACTGGAGCCTGGTGTTCTGCGGCAACTTCGCGGGGGCGCTGACGGTGGCCGTGTTCATGGCCATCATCTTCACCTTCGGCTTCAGCGAAGCGCCCAACGCCGTGGGTGAGAAGCTGGGCCACATCGGCGAAGGCCGCACCGTGGGTTACGCCGCGCACGGCGCCGCCGGCATGCTCACGCTGTTCGTGCGCGGCGTGATGTGCAACTGGATGGTGTCGACCGGCGTGGTCGCGGCCATGATGTCCACCACCGTCTCGGGCAAGGCCATCGGCATGTGGATGCCGGTCATGATCTTCTTCTACATGGGTTTCGAGCACAGCATCGTCAACATGTTCCTGTTCCCCACCGGCCTGATGCTGGGCGGCAAGTTCACGTTCATGGACTACCTGATCTGGAACGAGATCCCCACCGTGCTGGGCAACCTGGTGGGCGGCCTTACCTTCGTGGGCCTCACGCTCTATTCCACGCACTACAAGACGTCGCCCAAGCGCAGAACAGCCTGAGCGTCGACGTGGGGCAATCGCTGCGCGTCACGCTGGGCCAGCACTCACGCGCTGGTGGCGAGGGCTCCAACCAGGATTTCCATGGCGCCATGCTGCCAGCCGAGCCGCAGCGCAGCCGCAA
>JAZKEE010000192.1:0-2837 GCA_040387235.1 Pseudomonadota bacterium | reverse complement strand
GGCAATGTGAAGGGCTGCGACACCTTCTCGGCGCGCACCCTGTAGGCCGGGCTGGCCTGGTAGGCCTGGTAGGCCGTTGCATCACTCCGCCTGGATACCCGCCTTGCGCGCCACGTTCAGGGTGACCTCGACCTCCTTGCGCAGGAACTTGTCGAAGTCTTCGGGGCTTTGCGGCCAGGGCGAAACCGAGAGCACGTCCATGCGCTTCTTGACCTCGGCCGAAGCCAGCGCATCGCGGATCGCGCTGTTGAGGGTTTGCAGGATGGGCTTGGGCAGGTTCGGCGGCGCGATGATGCCCCACCAGGCCAGCACCGTGATGTCGGGCAGTCCCTGCTCGGCGAGCGTAGGCACCTCGGGCAGGAAGGGCGAGCGCTCCGGCGCCATGGCCGCCAGGTAGTTGATCTTGCCGCCATCGCGGTGCGCGAGGGTCGAGGCGATGGTGGTCACGGTGAAGTTCACATGGCCACCGGCCACGTCGGTCACGGCCGGGCCCGTGCCCTTGTAGTAGACCGTGTTCATGGGCAGGCCCGAGGCGCCGCTCATCATCTCCACCGCCAGGCGCGAAGAGGTCTCGGCCGAGGCGAAGTTCATGCTGGCGGGCGTGCGGCGACCCAGCTCCAGCATCTCCTTGACCGTCTTCACGCCGGAGGGTGAGGCCGCGATCAGCACCAGCGGCGAACGCGCCAGCGAGGCCACCGGCGTGAAGTCGTTGAGGGTGTCGTAGGGCAGCTTCTTGATGATGGCCGGGTTCACCGTGTGGCCGTTCTGCACGATGGCGATGGTGTAGCCATCGGGCGGTGCGCGGTAGACCATCTCGGAGGCGATCACGCCGCTGGCGCCGGGCCGGTTCTCGGGCACCACGGGCTGCTTGAAGTGGGCCGCCAGGGTATCGGCGATCACGCGGCCGATGGCGTCCGTACCGCCCCCTGGCGCGGAGGCGATGATGAAGCGGATGGGCTTGTTGGGAAAGGCCTGGGCGCTGGCGGCCGGGGCCAGGCTGCACAGGGCCAGCGCCGCGGTGGCGGCGGCCAGCAACCTGCGCCGCGCGGGCAATTGGTGGGCTTGCATGGTGTCTCCTCGGAAGGTTGTGGAATAGCCCGGCGCAGTGGCCACGCCGGAGCCGGGGGATCGCGGCTTCAGAGCCGCGGCAGTCGCAGCACCATCAATTCACTGAGGGTGGTGGCCCGCAGCGCGGCGCCTTCGCCCGGATCGAGGTGGGCGGCCGTGTGCTGCGACCAGTGCCTGTCGTCGCCGATGCGGCCTTCGCCCTGCTTGACGAACAGGATCTGCGTCTGCGGCGCGGCGGCCAGCACGTGGCGTGCGCCGGCCTCCAGGCGCAGGAACGACACGGCCACGCCACGCTCGGTGAAGCTGCCGATGTCCTTGCACTGCACGCCGGGCGTGTCGGCCACCGGCAGCCATTCGAAGTTGCTCTCGCGGAAATGCACCGGGTCGAGGAAACGCGGCTTGCTGTAGTGGATGGAGCGGCCGTTCTGGTGCTCCCAGATCGCCTCGTACGAATCCTGGTTCACGCGGCCGTCGGGCGCGGGCTGGTTACGCTTGTAGACACCGCCCTCGAAGCGGCCGTCCTTCTGCAGCAGGTCGAAGCCTTCTTCCATCTGGCGCTTGCTCATGTAACCGCTGCCCGAGGGGCCGCCGAACTGGATCACCATCGCCAGGCTGGTGTCGCCCACGGACTCCTGGTCCTGCGGGCCGTAGTAGGTGCCTTCGGGGAAGTAGCCCAGGTCGCCCTCCTCGAGATTGCGCTTGGCGCCGATGTTGGTCGCGCCGCGCAACGAGTAACGCACCTGGTCGAAGTTGTGGCGGTGCCGCGGCGACTTGAAGCTCACGTCCGTGTTGGCCAGCAGCAGCTGGTAGTTGTCGGGCGTGTGTTCCTGTCCTTCGAGCAGGGTCATGAACTCGATGGTGCCGCCGCGCACAGGGCGCACGACGGTCCAGGGGGTGGTTTCTGCATGGGCCAATCGCATGGATGTCTCCGAAGTGGGTGGAAGGTGGGCTGAACGCGGAGTGCGCTCAGAAGCTCAGAAGCTCAGAAGTGGGGGTGCAGGAAGACCATCACCTGGGATGTGTCCTCGGCATGCAGTTGCAGGTGCTCGCCGTCCTGGGCGTGCACCGTGTCGAAGGGGCCCATGCGCATGGCGTCGCCCGATGCCGCGCCCTGCGGGCTGCAGCGCAACGCACCCTGTTCGACGAAACACGACAGCGGCCCTTGCAGCGCCAGGCTGGCGCCCGCATCGAGCCGGTACTGCCGCAGGCCCACGGTGTGGGGCCCGAAGTCCCACACGCACTTCTGGTCCACGCCGGCGGCACCGCCCAGCGGGCTCCAGGCCATGGCCTGCGGTTGGCACAACATCGGTTTCTGGAAACGCGGATCGGGGTAACGCAGGCGTTTGCCGTGCGCCTGCTCCCAGGCGGCCTGAAAGCCATCCATGCCCGGGCCGCTGCCATCGGGCTCGCGGTAGTAGCGGCCATTGCGGAACACGCCCCGCTGCGAGAGCGCGTCCACGGCGGCGATGCGTTCGGCCTCCGAGAGATAACCGCCACCGCTGGCGCCGCCAATCTGCATCACCAGCGCCACCGTGGCCTGGTCGGAAGTCTGCGGGCCATAGGGCGTGCCTTCGGGAAAGTAGCCCACCGAGCCGGGGGACATGGAGCCGTCGGTGTCAAAATGGAACACGCCTTCGATCTGCACGCGCACCTGGTCGAAGTTGTGCATGTGGCGCGGCGAGAAGAAATCCGTCTCCGACCACACCATGCGCAGGTTGAAATTCCCCGCCGTGCCGGCCTGCCCCTCACCCAGTTCCTTGTAGATGAAG
>JAZKEE010000191.1:0-7089 GCA_040387235.1 Pseudomonadota bacterium | reverse complement strand
GGTTCGAGGTCGCGTACTTGGGGGGCTTGCAGCAGAAACATGGGGTGATGGCTTTAGTTGGTTCTGGTCTTCACGCCGGAGGAAATCCGTACAGCCGCGCAGGGTTGTCCACCAGGATGCGGTCCATCACGGCATGTGACCCGGCCCAGGCCTGCAGCAGGTCCACCAGGTCGGCATCGTTCACGGCGCCTTGCGGCTCGGTGGTGTGCGGCCAGTCGCTGCCCCAGACCAGGCGCTCGGGAGCGGCGTGTACCAGTGCACGGCCCAGGGGCAGCGTATCAGCGTAGCCCGGGCCCTGCACCGTGGAGCGCATGTAGGCACCAGAGAGCTTGACCCAGGTGTTGCCCGCACCGAGCAGGCGGTGCAGCGTGCACCAGGCGGCGGATGACACACCCTGGGCCGGGTCGATCCGACCCAGGTGGTCGATCACCAGGGGCAGCGGCAGCGCCTGCAGCGCCGGGGCCAGCGCGACGATCTGTTCGGGGTGCGCGAACACCTGGATGTGCCAGCCCGCGCAATCCCGGTGGCGCGCCACCTTGTGCGCCAGCGTGGCCAGCATCTCCTGGGTGGTCGTCCCCCAGGACTGCGGCGAGACGAAGTTCATCCGCAGCCCGCGCACGCGCCGCGCGGCCAGTCGGCCCAGTTGCGCATCGTCCACGCCGGGGTTCACCACCGCCACGCCGCGTGCGCTGTCGCCCAGTTGGTCCAGCGCATCCAGCGTGCAGGCGTTGTCGGTACCGTAGGTGGAGGGCGTGACCACGACTGTGCGCGAAGTGCCCAGGCGCTGCTGTAGTTGCCGGTAGGCGGCCACGGGTGCCTCGGGCGGTGTGTGCGGCCAGTGCGGCGACGGCGCAAATCGCGCGTCGAAGATGTGCATGTGGCTGTCACACGCCAGGGCGGGCAGCGCGCGCTTCGGGCGGTTCAGGCCCACCGAATGCGGCACATTCTCCAGAAGTGGTGGCAGGCCCATGGGCGATCAATCGAGCTTGATGCTGCCCCTGCGCACCACCTCGCCCCACTTGGCATCTTCCTTCTTCAGGAAGGTGGTGAACTCTGCGGGTGTGGAGCCGACGGCCTGGGCGCCCATGTCGGCCAGGCGCTGTCTCACCTCGTCCTCCTTCATCACGTCCTGCACCGCCTGGCGCAGCCTGGCGGCAATGGGCTCGGGCGTGCCCGCGGGCAGGAACAGGCCATTCCATTCAAAGGCCTCGTAGCCGGGGATCACCGTCTCGGCGACCGTGGGCACATCGGGCAGGCGTTTGGAGCGCTCGGGCGCGGACACGGCCAGTGCGCGCAGCTTGCCGCCCGCTATGTGGGGGTAGGTCGCGGCCACGGTGCCGAACATGAAGTCCACCTGGCCTGCCATCACATCGGTGATGGCCGGGCCGCCGCTCTTGTAGGGTACGTGCACCATGTCCAGGCTGAGCTGCTGGCGCATGAGCTCCGCCGCCAGCCGCTGCACCGTGCCGCTGCCGCCCGAGGCGAAGTTGAGCTTGCCCGGCGCGGCCTTGGCCTTAGCGACCAGGTCGTTGATGTCCTTGAGCGGCGAATCCGCCTTCACGATCAGCACGTTGGGTGCCAGCAGCACCAGCGACAGCGGCTGCAGCGCGTTGGCCGCATACGGCATCTTGGGGAACAGGTGCGGGTTGATGGAGTACGGCGTGGCGTCGTACAGCAGGGTGTAGCCATCGGCACTGGCCTTGGCGACATAGCTGGCGCCGATGGTGCCGGCCTTGTTGTCCACGATCACGCTGGCGCCCAGCTTGGCGCCCAGGCGCGTGGCCATCACGCGCGCCACGGCGTCGGCGGCGCCGCCTGGCGCATAGGGCACGACGATGGTGATGGGGCGATCAGGGAACGCATGGGCCATGCCGGCGGCCAGGGCGCAGGCGGCGATCAGGGGTTTGAGAAAACGCAACATGTCATGTCTCCAATCAATTATTCAGCTTTCAGGTCCAGGTCCTTGGCGATCTGCGTGTAGGTGGCGACCTCGCGCTCGACCTGCGTGGCAAATGCACTGCCGCAGGTGGAGTCCGCATCCAGCCCCAGGCCGCGCAGCTTCTCCGCTGCAGCAGCGCTTTTCGCAAAATCCACCGCCACGCGCTCCAGTTGCCGGACCACGGTTTCTGGTACGCTGGCGGGCGCCAGCAGGCCGTACCAGGCATCGGCCGAGTACTTGCCGCCGCCGGCTTCGGCAAACGTCGCCACATCGGGCAGCAGCGAAGAGCGCTTGGGCGATGCCACGGCCAGTGCCGTGAGCTTGCCGCTGCGGATCTGCGGCAGCACCGAGCCCAGGGTCGCGAACGAGCTGTCGAGCTGGCCGCCCATCAGGTCCGTCACCACCGGCGCAGCGCCCTTGTAGGGCACGTGGTTGAGCTCAAGGCCGTTGGCGCGCGCGAACACCTCGGTGGCGAAATGCCCCGAGCTGCCCACGCCGGCCGTGCCGGCGGTGGTGCGGCCCGGCTCCTTGCGCGCACGTGCCATGTAGGCGGCCAGCGACTTCACAGGCAGGCCCGGGCCCACCACCAGCACCGTGGGGCTGGTGGCCACCGTGCACAGCGGTTTGAACGAGCGCACCGCATCGAACTTCACCCGGTTGCGGTAGAGCCCCGGGATCATCGTGTGGTTGGTGGCGCCGAACAGCAGCGTGTAGCCGTCGGCGGGCGCGCTGGCCACCGCCTGCGCGGCCAGGATGGTGTTGGCGCCCGGTCGGTTGTCGATGACGAAGGGCTGGCCCAGCGCGCGGCTGGCGTGGTCGGCAAAGGCGCGTGCCACCACGTCGGTAGGGCCGCCCGCCGCAAAGCCCACCACCAGCTTCACCGGCTTGGTCGGAAAGTCGGCGGCCTGTGCGAAACAGGCGGCGCATGCCATGGACAAGGGGGCCAGCAGCGCCTTGCTTGCGAGCGCTGAAAATCGTGTGTGCCGGTTCATTGCTTGTGTCTCCTCATCGTGATCCTCCGGAGGTACCGTCCCCGCCCATTCATGCGGCCGTTGGAGCAGGGGTGCGCGCCAGGACCTGCAGCAGGTTCTTCGCCGCGCCCACGCCCATGTTCACGTAGGCATCGCTGGTCACGCCACCGATGTGCGGCGAGAGGATGAAGTTCGCCTCGCCCTGGAAGGGGTGGCCGGCCACCATGGGCTCCACGGCGAAGCTGTCCAGCCCCGCGGCCATCACCTGGCCGCTGCGCACGGCCGCCAGGAGCGCTGCTTCGTCGATGAGGCCACCGCGCGCGGTGTTCACCACGATCACACCGCGCCTGCACTGTGCGAGTGTCGCTGTGCCGAGCATGCCGCGGTTCTCTTCGGTCAGCGGGCAGTGCAGCGAGATGGCATCGGAATCGCGCCAGATGGTCGCCAGGTCCACGCTCTCGATATAGGCCGGCAGGTTCCTGGCGAAGGGGTCGAAGCCGATCACGCGCATGCCCAGCGCGTCGGCCATCTTCGCAAAGCGCAGGCCGATGGCGCCCAGGCCCACCACGCCCACGGTGCGGCCGCCGAGCTCCAGGCTCTTGTGCGTGGCCTTGTCCCAGTGGCCGGCATGCATGCGCGCATCGAGCGGCACCACCGACTTGGCGCAGGCCAGCAGCAAGGCCAGCGCCTGCTCGGCCACCGCTGCGGCGTTGGCGCCCACAGCGGCCACCACCTCGATGCCGCGCGCCTTGGCTGCCACCTTGTCGATGGTGTCGGTGCCGCTGCCGTGCTTGGAGATGACCTTGAGCGAGGGCGCTGCGTCCATCACGGCCGCGCTGACCTTGCCGTAGCGCACGATGATGGCCACGGGGTCGTGCGTGCGGCACAGGGCTACCAGATCGTCATCGGTGGGCGCCTTGCCAGCGTAGACGATGTGGAAGTCTTGCAGCAGGGCCAGGGCCTGTGCGGCCAGGTCGGCCCCGGTCACGATGATGGCGGGACGGTTCACAGCGATTCCCCTTCCTTGAGCACGCCGGCTGCGCGCAAGGCGGACGGCAGCCACTTGGATGCGGTGTCGCCGCGGGCGATGGCCTCGATGCGGGCGGCCTCATCGGCCACCTTCTTGTCGGCCAGGGCCATCATGGCCGGCGCCTTTGCGCGCTCGATCACCACCACGCCGTCGGCATCGCCCACGACCAGGTCGCCCGGGTGGACTGTGGCGCCGCCGGCCGAGATCGGGTGATTGATGCGGCCGGGCACGTACTTGGTGGGGCCGGCGGGGTTGAAGCCGGCGCTGAACACCGGAAAGCCCAGGTCCAGCAATTCGAGCTTGTCGCGGATCGCGCCGTCGACGATCACGCCGGCCAGGCCCAGCTTCTTGCAGGCGCTGAGCATCAGCGTACCCATCAGGGCGGCGGTCTGGTCGCCCTTGCCGTCGATCACCAGCACGTCGCCGGGCTGGGCCAGTGCGATGGCGGCGTGGATCATGAGGTTGTCGCCCGGGCGCACCTCGACGGTGAAGGCCGGGCCTGCGACCTTCATGTCCTGGTGCACGGGCGCCACGCGGCCGTGCATGGTGCCGCGGCGGCCCGCCACGTCGGCGAGGATGGCGGCCTGGAAGGTGGCGGCTTTCTGGACGACGTCGGCGCTGACGCGTTCGATGCCACGGATGATTTCGGGAAGCTGGCTCATGGTGCGATCCTTGTTGGGTTTGGGTATGCGGAGAAATGTGCAGTGCCTGCGTGGCACCCCGGGAATTACTCGGCGGTGATGTTTCCGTCCTTGATGACCTTGGCCCACTTGGCCGAGTCCGCCTTCTGCAGGTCGCCAAGCTGGCGCGGCGTGCCGCCCACCAGGGTCACGCCGAGCTTGTCGGCCAGGGCGACGACGGCGGGGTCCTTGAGCGCCTTGCCGATTTCATCGTTCAGGCGCTGCACGACGGCAGCGGGCGTCTTGGCGGGCGCGAACACGGCCTGCCACTGTTCGACGACGAAGTCCTTGAGCCCGGTCTCGCCCATGGTGGGTACGCTGGGCAAAGCCTTCAGGCGCTGGGCCGATGTGACCGCCAGCGCGCGCAGCTTGCCGGACTGCACATGCGGCAGTGCGGCGGCGGCCGGTGCGAACATGAACTGCACCTGCTCGGCCAGCGTGTCCTGCAGTGCTGGGGTGTCGCCCTTGTAGGGCACGTGGATGAAGCGCGCGCCGCTTTGCTGCTGCAGCAACTCGCCCTGCATCTGCAGGATGGTGCCGTTGCCGCCCGAAGCGAAGGCCAGCTTGCCCGGCTGGGCGCGGGCCGCGGCCAGCAGGTCGGCGACCGACTGGAACGGCTGCCTGGCCCCCACCACCAAGATGTGCGGAATGGTGCCGATGGTGATCACGGGCTCGAAGCCCGCGATGGGGTCGTAGGGCAGCTTGCCCATGAGGTGCGGCGCGATCGCCTGCGGGCCGATGGAGGTGCCCAGCAGGGTGTAGCCATCGGGCGCGGCCTTGGCCACGAAGGCGGCGCCAATGGTGCCGGTGGCGCCGGCCTTGTTGTCGACGATGACGTTGGTCGCCAGCGTGGACGCCACGCGCAGCGCCAGGTTGCGGCCCAGCACGTCGGTGCTGCCGCCGGGCGGGTACGGGACAACCCAGGTGATGAGCTTGCCGGCGGGCCAGTCGCCCTGCGCGAAAGCCGGGCCGCCGGCCAGCGACGCGGCCAGGGAGGCAAGCACGCTGCGGCGCGTCAAGGAAAGAGGGGGCGACAGGGTCATGGCATGGGCTCCTGGTATCAATTGAAGGAATCGGGAAGTTCGGTCTGCGCGAAGCCGTAGAGCGCACGCGGGTTGTCCACCAGCACGCCGTGCAGGGTGGCTGCGCCCTGCCCTGCACCATCGATCCACTGCGCCAGGCGGTCGAGCTGCCGGGCGTCATCGGGCAGGGGCTGCACGCCAGCCGTGGCGGTGGCATGGGGCCAGTCGCTGCCCCAGAGCACGCGGTCGGGTGCACGGCGCAGGTAGCCATGGGCCAGTGCATCGAGGGCCGGGTCTTCCACCGTGTGCAGCGGGCTCACGATGTAGCCGCCGGACAGCTTGACCCATGCCTTGCCGTCTGCCAGCAGCTGCATCAGCAACGTGTGGGCGGCATGCATGCCGGCCTGCGCGGGGGCGATGCGCCCGAAGTGGTCGAACACCAGCGGCACCGGCAGGCGCCACAGCACGGGGCCCAGCGACGCCAGCAGGTCGGGCGCCATCAGCAGTTGCAGGTGCCATCCCAGGGGCGCGATGCGTGCGGCCAGCGGCTCCACAAGATCTGCGCTGCCTGATACGCCCAGCGAGAGATTCAGGCGCACACCGCGCACGCCCTGGGCGTGCAGGTGCTGCAGTGAGTCGTCGCTCTCGCTCCCGTCGATCACTGCGACACCCCGCGCCAGCCCACCCGACCCATCCAGCGCGGCCAGCCCTTCGAGCATGCAGCGGTTGTCGGTGCCGTAGGTCGATGGCGTGACCAGCACGGTGCGCGTGGTGCCGATGCGCCGCTGCAGTTGCCCATAGTCGCTGGGCGAGGCATCGGGCGGCAGCAGCCGGGCACCGGGGGCCGGAGCAAAGCGGCTGTCGTATACATGCACATGGCAGTCGCAGGCACCGGCGGGTACGGCCACTGCGGGTTTTTCGGTGCCGGCCGAGAAAGGGACGGGCGTGACAAGGCGATCGCGGTTCATGGCGATGGTCCGGGGGGCGTGGGCTTGGGGGCGGGTCGATCAGTCGAGGCTGGCGCCCGAGTCCTTGACGATCTTGCCCCAACGCGGCACCTCGGTGCGCAGCAACTGGCCGAACTGTTCGGGCGTGCCGCCCATCACGTCGCCACCTTCACTGCGCAGCTTGTCTGCCACGTCGGGTTGCTGCAGGGCCTGGTTGATGGCCTTGTTGAGCTGCGCCACGATGGGCGCCGGCGTGCCGGCCGGCGCGAGGATGCCGAACCAGGTCACGGCGTCGAAACCCTTGTAGCCCGATTCGGCCAGCGTGGGCACGTCGGGCAGCTGGCTGGCGCGCTTGGCCGAGGTGATGGCGATGACCTTGAGCTTGCCGTTGCGCACCTGGCCCAACAGAGTGGGCACGGAGGACATGTACAGGTCGATCTGCCCGCCCACCAGGTCGGTCATGGCCTGGGCCGCGCCCTTGTAGGGGATGTGGCGCAGCT
>JAZKEE010000190.1:0-7039 GCA_040387235.1 Pseudomonadota bacterium | reverse complement strand
GGCCCGGGCGTCGTGCGCATACCACCCGTGCACTGCGGCAATGGCCGCCAGCACCAGCACCAGCAACGCCCCCTTGTGCGCCTGCACGCGCCGGCCTGCGGGGCGGCGCACAGCCGCCACCGCGTTCTTGATGAGCCAGAAGGCGATGAACGGGATGGCGAACAGCACCATGAAGCCGGCATTGCGCTGCAGGCACAGCAGCAGCAGCCCGATAGCGGTGGCGAACGGCAGGTGTTGCCGCACGCCGGGGCGCCCTGGGCCGGGGGCAGTCATGGTATCGATCATGGCGCACAGCATATCCTCTGGCCGGGATGCCCCACGGCTTCCTGCCAGGCCGGGCCAGGTGGTCCGTCAGCGCGTCAGCGCTTCAGGCCAAAGGCGCCCAGCATCTGCTCCGTCTGCTTTTGCATCTGCTCCTGCATCTGCGTGAGCATGGACTGGGACTGCTCGACGTAGTTGCCCATCATGCCCTTGAGCATGGGCGACTGCAGGTTCATGAACTGGGCCCACATCTCAGGCGTGACGCTCTGGCTCTGCTCGGCCAGCTGGGCCTGCACGTCGGTGAAGGCCTGCACGTTCTTTTCGAGGTAGGCGCCCATGAAGCCCTGCATGGCGTGGCCGTAGAAGCGGATGATGTTGGCCAGCACGGCCTCGGTGAACATGGGGGCGCCGCCGGCCTCTTCTTCCAGGATGATCTGCAGCAGGATGCTGCGCGTGAGGTCCTCGCCGGTCTTGGCGTCGCGCACCACCACGGTGTGGTGGGCCATCACCAGTTCACGCACTTCGGAGAGCGTGATGTAGGTGGAGGTGTCGGTGTCGTACAGACGGCGATTGGGGTACTTCTTGATCACGCGCGGTGCAGACTTTCCGGTCGCGGAGGATGCGGTTTCGGCTCCAGCGGGGGCGCTGCTCTTCTTGTCGGGCACTACGGACTCCTCGGGCGCACGGGCCCATCATGTGTGGTATCTGCCAATCTATTGCAGTGCAACAGATTCTAGGCAGTGCCGGCCCCCGGAGCGGCAAAGGAATACCCTGATTCGCGGGAGTCGCGCAGTTGACAGCAGGAGGCCCCGCGCGGACGGCCTCGCCCGGTGCCCGGAAAAAGAAAAGGGGCGCGCACTGTGTGCCGCCCCTGGTTGCCGCCCTGCAGGGCGCCGCTTGTGCGAATCTCAGTGGTAGACGTAGGTCGCGCTGTAGGGCACGGCCAGGCCCGAGACGCTCAGCGTCATGGCGATGGAGCCGGTGCCTTCGATGACGTTGAACGTGCAGGCCTTGAGCGTCCAGTTGCCCGCCAGCGCGCTTTGCTGCTGGCTCTGGGTGATGGGCAGGCGCAACGATGCGTCGCTGCAGAACTCCTGCTGGCTCAGCGGCCGCGTGACGTTGACCAGGGTGATGGGGGCCTGCGCCGTGGCAACGGCCGTCACGCGCACATCCAGCAGATGGCCGGTGGGGCCGGTACCGGTGAAGGGCGGGCTCGTCACCACGCCGGCATAGCTGACCAGGCTGAACAGAGGGTTGCCCAGGCTGACCTGGGTGAAGATGTCCTTGCCAATGGCCAGTTGCGGCAGGTGCAGCAAGTTGCCGGTGCTCAGGAACTGGATGTCCGTACCCACCACGGCGGGGTCATTGGCCTTGAGCAGGCCCACATCCAGCAGCTTGATCACCACACTGAAGTATTTGGCGTTGTCGATCTGCAGCATGGGCATGCGCAGCGTACCGGTGGCGCCATCGAACACCGCCGGATCTGCTGCCTGGGCCCCTGCCATGGCGCTCACGAGAAACGCCGCAACCGCGAGGTTCTTGGGGTTCGGTTTCACGTTTGATCTCTCCTGAGGCCCTTGCCGGACCTGTAACCGTTAACGTACATCGTAACCAACTGAGTCGGCCAACAATCTGCTGGTCCGCCGGTCAGGCGTCGCGCATGCGCCACACCTTAATGGGTGTATTGTCCGCCACGGTGCCCGTTGTTGCTGGTGATCAAGGGCACAACCTTGTGCAGAAAGCGCCTCATTTTTCAGCACAAAAAGCCTTCATTCGATCCGCCTGAATTCACAATCGATCAAAAATCGGATCACAAGCAACATTCCCCAAATCAATTACGGGGCAAGACGGCCGTCCCAGAGAGGCGACGGCGTGGCCGGTGCGAGGGTTCCGCGAACCTGCGCCAGGTCGAGGCATTGGCTGGCATCCGGGGCCAGGAAATGGCGCTACGGTGGTTTCCTGAAACCCACACCCTCTTACAGGAGCCCGCCATGCCAGCACCCGCACCACAACCCCTGCCGCCCATCGACACCCCTCCCCTCGAGCAACCACCCCAACCGGCCTGGGCGCCCGAGCCCCCCCAGGGGGACCCGCCGCCGGGTCCTGCCGAATCGCCCGTGCAGGATCCGCCGCCTCATTTTTGAGCGGCCGCACAGGGGCGCGGTTCCCGGCGCAGCGCGAAAATGGCCGTCCGAATGTGGGGGGGAGCGCGGGCCGGTGAGGCGACCGCTGTGCAGCGCACCCATCCCCGGAGCCCGCGGGCGGGCACCGCCGCGGCCTTTGCGGACCGGCGAAAACCCGGGGCCTGGGTAGTTACTTACCGGTTGGGTTGCGGCACCGCTGCGTAGTTGGAGGCGATGGCCTGTACCACGGCGCCGATCAACACGGCATCCCCCGCTTGGGTGGGAAGCACCTCCTTGACAATCTGTACGGCGTACTGGAGCTGTTCCTTGGCCAGCGCCGCTGACATGGCATTGCCACGTTTTTCATTGGGCGCAGCATCGCGGATCGGCAGGGACATGGAAAGCTTTCGCAGGGGATGAAGCACGGAGTATGGCCCTCGCCCAAAAGCCCTTCCCACCGCTCGCCGGGCGGCGCTCGCGGCGCACCGCCCATTCCGGGCAGTTCACGGGCGCGCGCAATTGCGTTTCGGCTTTGCAACCGGTTATGCAATCGCGTGCGCTTTGGGCCAGAGGCTGTTAGAAGCATCGTGTCGCCTTCCACATGATCCACTGCGCCCTCCCACCTCATGAGAACCACCTTCTTCGCGCTGGCAAGCAGCCTCCTGCTGGCAGCTACCCCGGCTTCCCATGCCGAGCCCTCCTGGCTCACCGTGGTGGGCGACCCGGCCAACCCGGGTGCCGATACGGTGCAGGTGGATGCGACCAGCGCGGTGGCATTTGACGCCATGCGCATGGTGCGCCTGCGGGCCAACCGCTCCAGTGCGCGCACGGCAGGCGACGGCAAGCCCTATCGGTCGTATATTTCGCAGGTGATGATCAATTGCCAGGAGAAATCGGCCTGGCACCGGTCGATCTCGCTGTTCAACGACCCGCTGTGGAAAGGTCAGTTGCGCATGGTTGACTACAAGGAGGGCGATGACCGCAACCTGGCGTTTGCCGAAATGCCCGCCGACCCCAAAGGCCGGCTGATCAAGGCCGCCTGCGCGATTGCGCTGCAGCCAGGCGGCGGCAACTCGCCCCCGTGAACCCGCGCCACACAGGCCCTGCCCCGGCAGCCCGTGCACGCGCCCCTTCTGCACAAGAAAGGCAAGGCCCGGCAGGTGTTTTCTTCGCGCATCAGCTCTCCACGGTCTGCCAAAGACCTTTCGGCACTGCGGCTCGAGCCGTGGCGGGTGTTCCTGTTCGTGTTTGCGTTCGCCGGGGTGGCCATCGTTTTCCAGCTGCTGACGGTGCGCCACGCGATCCGCGAGGCCGAGGAGGGGCGGCTGCAGGACGTGAGCCGCTACGTGTCGGAGAACCTCACGCGCCAACTCAAGGGCCTGAATGAGGCGCTGACCCGCATCAGCCGCGACTACCGCGCCTCGGCGCTCACTGCGTCGAGTGCCGATGCCTCGCGGCAGCTGCACCTGCTCACCGATGTGATCCAGGCCGTGCGGGGATTGGCGGTGCATGACGCCAATGGCACGGCCGTCGCCTCGGACCGCGCTGCCGACGTGGGCCGGGATTTCTTCTCCAAAGAGTTCTTTCGCACGGTGCACGGCAGGCCGGATGCGCGCGTGCTCTACCTCTCGCGCCCCTCGGCGTCGGACGACGAGGGCGTGGCCCTGTACCTGTCCCGGGCCATCTTCGACGCCGAAGGCCAGTTCTCCGGCGTGGTCAGCGCCACGCTGGACGATGAGTTCTTTGCCTTCATCGTCCGCTCCGCGCTGTTCGCGCCGGACATGCGGGCCACGCTGGCACACGCCGATGGCGAGGTGTTCGTGACCGTTCCCAGCATGGGCTCCGAGCGCATGGCCAACCTGGCGAGGCCGGGCTCCGCGTTCGAGGCCCATGTCAAGAGCCAGCGGCAGAACACCGTGTACGAGGGCCTGGTGCCCGCCACCGGCCGCGAGCGGCTGGTGGTGCTGGCCAGCGTGAAGCCAGCGGGGCTGGGGCTGGACAACACCGTGGTGCTGGCCGTGAGCCGCGAGCGCTCGGAGGTCTACGCGCCCTGGTACGAGCAGGTGCGCCTGTACGCCATGCTGTACTTCACCGTGTTCCTGCTGGCCACCGGGCTGCGCCTGGTGGAACGCCGGCGCAGGCGCCGGCTGCTGGAGCAGGAGGAAGCCTCGCAGGCCGCGCTGCGCCTCACGGCCGCCCGCCTGGAGCGCGCGCTCGACGGCGCGCAACTGGGCCTGTGGGAGCTGCAGGTCGACTCCCGCCAGCTGCGCATCGATGCCCGGGGTGCGCGCATGCTGGGCTATGGCGATACCGAAGTCGTGCGCCCGGTCGAGGAATGGACAGCCACCCTGCACCCGGCCGACCAGGCGGCCAACGTCGCGGCCTTTTCCGCGCACCTCAACGACGCCACCCCCGCCTATGAGAACGAGTTCCGCGTGCGGGTGCAGGACCGGTTCGTGTGGCTCTTCAGCCGCGGCAAGGTGACCGAACGCACCGAAAGCGGCACGCCGCTGCGGCTCATCGGCACCTTCATGGACATCACGCCGCGCAAGACCAGCGAGGCAGCGCTGGCGGACGCCGTGCTGCTGCAGAAGAAATCCGGCGAAATCGCCCGCATCGGCGGCTGGACGCGGGACCTGGCCACCGGCCATTCGCAGTGGACCGACGAGGTCTACCGCATCCACGACCTCGAGCCCGGCGGTGCGCCGGACCTGCCGCGCACGCTGGACTTCTACACCGAGGCATCGCGCCCCCTCATCGCCGCCGCCGTGGAAAGGTGTGTGCAGGACGGCACGCCCTGGGACCTGGAGCTGCAGATCGTGTCGGCCAAGGGGCGCATGCTGTGGGTGCGTACGCAGGGCGAGGCCATCCGCCAGGACGGCGCCATCGTGCGGCTGGCGGGCGCCTTCCAGGACATCACGGCCCGCAAGCAGGCCGCGCTGGAGCTGGAGCGGCTGAACGCCACGCTCTCCGAGCTGTCCTACCAGGACGCGCTCACCAGCCTGGGCAACCGCCGCCTGTTCGACGACACGCTGCAGGCCGAGTGGGCGCGCAACGCGCGCCAGGGCACAGGCCTGGCCCTGCTGATGGTGGACGTGGACTACTTCAAGCGCTTCAATGACCTGCACGGGCACCTGGCGGGCGACGAGTGCCTCAAGCGCGTGGCGGGCGTGCTGCGCGACGCGCTGTGGCGATCGCACGAGCGTGCCATGCGCTACGGCGGCGAGGAGTTCGCCATCCTGCTGCCCGAGACCACGCTGGACGGCGCCCGCCTGGTCGCGCAGCGGCTGCTGGACGCCATCCAGGCCGCGGCCATCCCCCACGGCGCCTCCGTCCTGGGCCCCTGGGTCACGCTGAGCATCGGTGTGGCGTGTGTCGCGCCATCGGCCGACGGCAGGCCCGCCACCCTCACGCGGCGCGCGGACATGGCCCTCTACCAGGCCAAGGCCCAGGGCCGCGCGGGCATTGCCATCGACGAGACACCCGCCGCTGCATGAACTGCAGCGGCGGCAAGGCTACCTGCTGGCGCTGCCGTCCAGCAGGGCGCGCACCCGGCGGGTCATGTCGTCCACCTCGAAGGGCTTGGTCATGATCTCCATGCCAGGCGAGGCAAAGGGCTGCGTGGCCGAGACCGTCTCGGCATAGCCCGTCATGAACAGGATCTTGAGGTCCGGCCGTTCGGCACTGGCCACCTCGGCCACCTGGCGGCCATTGATCCCCGGCAGGCCGACATCGGTGATGAGCAGGTCGATGCGCCGGTGGGGCACCCGAAGCTGGTCCAGCCCCGAGAGGCCGTCATGCGCCTCCAGCACCTGGTAGCCCAGGTCGCGCAGTACCTCGGCCACCAGTTCGCGCACCAGCGTTTCGTCCTCCACCACCAGGATGACCTCGCCCCTGGCCACGGCCGAGGCGGCGGGCGCGGGGGGCGCAAGCGCAAGCCCCTCCTCGGCACCGGCGTGCGCCGGCAGGTAGATCCGGACCGTGGTGCCGTGGCCATACTCGCTGAGGATCCTGGCATGCCCATCGGACTGGCGGGTAAAGCCATAGATCATCGACAGCCCCAGGCCCGAGCCCTCGCCCACCGCCTTGGTGGTGAAGAAGGGCTCGAAGGCATGGGCCAGGGTCTCGGCCGTCATGCCCGTGCCCGTGTCGGTCACGGAGATGCACACATACGGGCCAGGCTGCACGCCGTGCAGGGCCGCGGCATACGCCGCATCGAGCTCGGAGTTGCGCGTTTCGATGGTCAGCCGGCCGCCCCCCGGCATGGCATCGCGGGCGTTGATGGCCAGGTTGAGGATGGCGCTTTCGAGCTGGTTCTCGTCGCACAGCGTGGTCCACAGGTCGGGCGCGAGCTGCAGCGACAGCTGCACCTTCTCGCCGATGGTCTGGCGCAGCAGGTCCTGCATGGACACGACCAGGGGATTGGCCCGCACGGTCTTGGGGCTGAGCGGCTGGCGCCGCGAGAACGCCAGCAGCCGGTGCGTGAGCCCCGCCGCGCGCGAAGTGGACGCCAGCGCCCGCGTGACGTAGGTGTCCAGGTCGGCGGCCGAGCCCTGCACCCCCTGCCCGACGCGCTTGCGCAGCAGTTGCAGGTTGCCCATGATGCCCTGCAGCAGGTTGTTGAAGTCGTGCGCGATGCCGCCGGTGAGCTGGCC
>JAZKEE010000189.1:35322-62586 GCA_040387235.1 Pseudomonadota bacterium | reverse complement strand
TCGGCCAGCAGATGAGCGCAGCCCTGGCCGGCAAGACCAGCGTGGACGCGGCCCTCAAGGCCAGCCAGGTCTCCGCTGACCGTGAAATGAAGAAGGGCGGCTACTACAAGTAAGCACCCATCCGGCTACTGCGCGGCCCGATCTGGGGGCGGTCTTCCTCGCCGTACGGGAGTACGGCTCCGGTACAGCACCCCCACCTCGGGCCGCTCGCTACGCCGGCTGAGCGCTTACTTCGATACTGCCGGAGGTTTCGTCTGAAGCCCCCGGCTTGACGCCCATCTGGCCGCTCGCTCCGTTCTGGCCCCCGCGACGTGATCCTGCCCAGACTTTCTCCGAGACTTCCATGAACCGCCTGCTCCCCCGCCTGCTGCTCACGCCAGCCATGGCCACGCTCTTCCTGTGGATGATCGTGCCGCTGGTGATGACGATCTACTTCTCGCTGATCCGCTACAACCTGATGCAGCCGGACCAGACCGGCTTTGCCGGCCTTTCGAACTTCGAGTACTTCGTCACTGACCCTTCGTTCGGCACGGCGGTGGTCAACACGCTGCTGCTGCTCGGTAGCGTGATCCTCATCACGGTGGTGTTCGGCATCGCCATCGCGCTGCTCATCAACGAGCCGTTCGCGGGCCGGGGCATCGTGCGGGTGCTGCTGATCTCTCCGTTCTTCGTCATGCCCACGGTGAACGCGCTGATGTGGAAGAACATGATGATGAACCCGATCTACGGCGTGCTCGCGCAGGTGTGGATGTTCTTCGGCGCGCAGCCGGTGGACTGGCTCACGGACTTGCCGCTGTTCTCCGTCATCGTCATGGTCTCCTGGCAGTGGCTGCCCTTTGCCACGCTGATCTTCATGACCTCGCTGCAGAGCATGAACCACGAGCAGCTCGAGGCCTCGCGCATGGACGGCGCCAACTATCTGCAGCAACTGCGCTACCTGTACGTGCCGCACCTGGCGCGCTCGGTGGCCGTGGTGGTGATGATCGAACTCATCTTTCTGCTCAGCATCTTTGCGGAGATCTACACCACTACCGGTGGCGGCCCGGGCGATGCGAGCACCAACGTCACCTTCCTGATCTTCAAGCAGGCGCTGCTCAACTTCGACGCGGGGGTGGCCTCTGCCGGCGCGCTGTTCGCGGTGGTGCTGGCCAACATCGCGGCGGTGTTCCTGATCCGCATGGTCGGCAAGAACCTCGACAAATAACCGAAGCACCACCATGACCGCATCTGCTCGACGCCGATCCTCCTACCCCCTGGGCCTCTTGGCCCTGCGCACCGTGGCCGCCTGGGGCGTGGCCCTGCTGCTGTTTTTCCCACTGGCCTGGCTGCTGCTCACCGCGTTCAAGACCGAGCTGCAGGCCATTGCCGTGCCGCCGCAGCTGTTCTTCATCCCCACGCTCGAAAACTTCCACGAGGTGCAGGAGCGCAGCGACTACCTGCTGTACGCCAAGAACTCGGTCATCACCAGCGTGCTCTCCACCGTGGTGGGGCTCATGCTGGCCGCGCCCGCGGCGTATGCCATGGCCTTCTTCAAGGGCAAGTACACCAAGGACATCCTGATGTGGATGCTCTCCACCAAGATGATGCCCGCCGTGGGCGCGCTGGTGCCCATCTACGTGCTGGCGCAAAAGAGCCACCTGCTCGACACGCAACTGGTGCTGATCATCGTGTTCGCGCTGTCCAACCTGCCCATCATGGTGTGGATGCTGTACTCGCACTTCAAGGACATCCCGCGCGAGATCCTGGAGGCCGCGCGCATGGACGGCGCCACCCTGTGGCAGGAGGTGCGTCTGGTGCTGCTGCCCCTGGGCATGGGCGGCCTGGCGTCCACCGGCCTCCTGTGCCTGGTGCTGTCGTGGAACGAGGCCTTCTGGAGCCTGAACCTGAGCGCCGCCAAGGCTGGCACGCTGGCCACGCTGATCGCCTCGTACTCCAGCCCCGAGGGCCTGTTCTGGGCCAAGCTGTCGGCGGCCTCGCTGATGGCCATCGCGCCCATCGTGGTCTTCGGCTGGTTCAGCCAGAAGCAACTGGTGCAAGGCCTGACCTTTGGCGCCGTGAAGTAGCGCGCAGCCCTCCCATCTAACGCAATCAAGTTTTTCAGGAACCCGATTCCATGGCCTATCTCCAACTGCGCGGCATCGAGAAATTCTTCGGTGAGCACCGCGCCATCAAGGGCATCGACCTCACCATCCAGCAAGGCGAGTTCATCGTCTTCGTCGGGCCCTCGGGCTGCGGCAAGTCCACGTTGCTGCGCCTGATCGCGGGGCTGGAGAACATCGACGGCGGCTCGCTCATGCTCGACGGCCGCGACATCACGGACCAGCCCTCCAGCAAGCGCGACCTGGCCATGGTGTTCCAGAGCTACGCGCTGTACCCGCACATGAGCGTGTACGAGAACATGAGCTTCGCGCTCAAGCTCGCCAAGGTCGATCCGGCCATCGTGCGCGAGAAGGTCGAGCGCGCCGCTGCCATCCTGAACCTCACCACCTACCTGGAGCGCACGCCCAAGGAGCTGTCGGGCGGGCAGCGCCAGCGCGTCGCCATCGGCCGCGCCATCGTGCGTGCGCCCAAGGTGTTTTTGTTCGACGAGCCGCTGTCCAACCTCGACGCGGCCCTGCGCGGCCAGACCCGGGTGGAGATCGCCAAGCTGCACCGCGACCTGGGCGCAACCACCATCTACGTCACGCACGACCAGGTGGAGGCCATGACCCTGGCCGACCGCGTGGTGGTGTTGCGCGACGGGCTCATCGAACAGGTAGGCACACCCCTGGAGCTGTACGACAGGCCCGCCAACCAGTTCGTGGCCCAGTTCATCGGCACGCCGCAGATGAACGTGGTGCCCTTGCAGCAGCTGCCTGCACCGGTGCAGCAGCAGGCCCCGGCGGGTGCGGCGGGCGGTGCCATCGGCCTGCGCCCGGAAAACATCGCCGTGCGCAACACCGGCACCACGCCGGTGGGTGGGCAGGTGGACCTGATCGAAGCGCTGGGTGCCGAAACGCTGATCTACGTGAGCACACCCGGCGGCGCGCAGTTCGTCTCGCGCCAGAACGACCGCACCGGCCTGCGCGCGGGCGATGCCGTCAGCCTGGACATCGACGCCTCGCAAGCGCACTGGTTCGACCCGGCAGGCCACGTCGTGGCGGGGCAGGGCGCGTGACCGCCGCGCATCCACTGCAGGGGCAGGTGGCCGCCATCACCGGCGCGGCCTCGGGCATCGGCTTTGCCAGCGCGAAGGCCATGGCGGATGCCGGTGCGCGCGTGGTGCTGATCGACCGCGATGAAGCCGCACTGGCCAGGGCCTGCGCCGCCGTCGGCGAGAACGCCTCGCCGCTGGTGCTGGACCTGCTCGATGCGAAACAGTGCGCCAGCCTGCTGGCGCGCACGCTGACCATCGCCGGCCAGCTCGACATCTTCCATGCGAATGCGGGCCTATACATCGGCGGTGATCTGGTCGACGCAGACCCCGACGCCATCGACCGCATGCTGCAGCTCAACGTCAACGTGGTGATGAAGAACGTGCACAACGTGCTGCCCCACATGATCGAGCGCGGCCGGGGGGACATCGTCGTCACCAGTTCGCTGGCGGCCCATTTCCCCACGCCGTGGGAGCCCGTCTACGCCTCCTCCAAGTGGGCCGTGAACTGCTTCGTGCAGACCGTGCGCCGCCAGGTGTTCAAGCACGGCATCCGCGTGGGCTCCATCTCGCCGGGCCCGGTCATCACCTCGCTGCTGGCCGACTGGCCCGCCGAAAAGCTTGAAGAGGCCAAGGCCAATGGCAGCCTCATCGAGGCGGCCGAAGTGGCCGAGGTGGTGCTGTTCATGCTGACCCGGCCACGCGGCATGACCATCCGCGACGTGGTGATGATGCCGACCAATTTCGACCTGTGAGCTCTCCCCTCTTCTCTTCCTGCATCCACGCACCATGAATTTCATCCTGCACCTGGGCCTGGGCTCGTTCCACCGCGCCCACCAGGCCGTCTACGTTCACGAACTGCGCCAGTCGGGCGACATGGGCTGGGCCATCGTGGGTGGCAACCTGCGCCCCGACATGGCAGAGACCATCGCAGCGCTCGAGGCCCAGGGCGGGCGCTACACGCTGGAAACCGTCACGTCCCAAGGCGAGCGCAGCTACACCCGCATCGAATCGATCGAGCGCGTGATTCCCTACCAGGACGACCTGGCCCCACTGATCGCCGCCGGTGCCGATGCCGCCACGCGCATCATCTCGTTCACCGTGACCGAGGCCGGCTACTACCTGGATGCCGACAACCAGCTTGACTGGGCCACTTTCCCGGACCTGCGCGCCGATCTCGCGGCCGTGCAGGCCGGCCAGGCGGGCCACAGCATCTACGGCGCCCTGGTGAGCATCCTGCGCGCGCGCATGCTCGCCGGTGCCGGCCCCGTGACGCTGATGAACTGCGACAACCTGCGCCACAACGGCGAGCGATCGCGCGGCGGCCTGCTGCAGTTTATCGACGTGCTGGGCGATACCGCGCTCAAGGCTTGGGTGCTTGCGAACACCCGCAGCCCCAACGCCATGGTCGACCGCATCACGCCGCGCCCCACGCCCGACGTGGCCGAGCGCGTGAAGGCGGCCACCGGCTGGGACGACAAGGCGGCGCTCATGGGCGAGAGCTTCATCCAGTGGGTGATCGAGGACCAGTTCATTGCCGGGCGCCCCGCATGGGAAAAGGTGGGCGTCGAGATGGTGGACTCGGTACAGGCCTACGAAGAGGCCAAGATCCGCCTGCTCAACGCCACCCACAGCTGCATCGCCTGGGCGGGCACGCTGGCGGGCTACCGGTACATCCACGAAGGCACGCACGATGCCGCCATCCGCCAGATGGCCTACGACTACGTGACCGATGATGCGATCCCCGTGCTGCACACGCCCGAGCAGCCGTGCCCCATCGATCTGGAGCGGTACCGCGACGTGGTGCTGGACCGCTTCGGCAACCCCGCCATCGCCGACACCAACCAGCGCGTGGCCATGGACGCTTTCTCCAAGATCCCGGGCATGATCGCACCCACCATCCGCGACCAGTTGGCGCGCAAGGGTTCGTTCGACAGCGTCGCCATGCTGCCTGCGCTGTTCCTGGCCTACCTGCAGCGCTGGCATGCCGGGCAGATCCCCTACGACTACCAGGACCAGGCCATGGACCCGGCCGTGGCGCATGCGATCTGCGATGCGGCCGACCCGGTCGCCGCATACGCCGCCGACGCGACGCTGTGGGGCGAGATGGCCTCGGACCCGCGCCTGGTCGCCACGCTGCGCAAGGCCTTCGCTCGCGTGCAGGCGTTCGTGGCGGAACGTGCAAAATCGCAGGGGTAAATTGAGCGGCTTGCCCACAGGAATGACGCCATGACCGTGAAGACGACCCCTGTCTCCCCACGCCAGACCAAGCCCGAGCTGGAGCACGACTATGTGCGCTCTCCCGAGCTGGGCTATGAGCCGCCAGAAACGGTGGGCTTCATCCGTTGCCTGTCGCACGGTTTTCCCACGCCGCTGGCGCGCTGGCACTACCACGACGAGTACGAACTGCACCTGATCACCGCTACTTCGGGCAAGGTGTTCGTGGGGGACTGGATCGGCCAGTTCCAGCCGGGTCATCTGGTTCTGACCGGGCCGCGCCTGCCGCACAACTGGATCAGCATGGACCTGCCCGAGGGCGGCGTGCCGCTGCGCGACCTGGTGATCCAGTTCTCGCACGCTCCGCTCGTGGCCAGCAGCGAGAGCATTCCCGAGCTGCGCGAGGTGCTGCCCCTGCTGGAGCGTGCCCGCCACGGCATCGAATTCTTTGGCATGGAGGCACAGGCACAGGAGCATTGGCAGCGCATCAAGGCCCGCCAGGGATTGGCCCGGTTCGGTGCGTTCTGTGAATTTCTGAGCGACCTGGCCCGCTGTACCGACTTTCGGCTGCTGTCGAGCACGCAGCTGCAAAGCGAGGACAACGACACCCAGCTCGACCAGATCAATGCCGTCGTGAGCCGCATCACCGACCACCTGGCCGAGCCCCTCTCTGCCGCCGACCTGGCGCAGGAACTGGGCATGACAGAAAGCCGCTTCTCGCGCTTCTTCCGCCGGGCCACGGGCAATACCTTCACCGACTTCGTGAACCTGGTGCGCGTGAACCGCGCCTGCCAACTGCTCATGGAGTCCGAGCGCTACATCACCCACATTGCCTACGACGTGGGTTTCAACAACATGGCCAACTTCAACCGCCGCTTCCTGGACATCAAGGGCATGACGCCCAGCGAATACCGCAAGCAGGGTGCGGGTCGTTTCGGGATCAAGGCATGACAGTGCTTTTCCCAGTGTTTCAGGAATAGCGCATGTACTTGGGTATTGATCTGGGCACCTCGGGTGTCAAATTGCTGTTGCTGGCAGAGGACCAGCAGGTGCACGCCGTGGCCGATGCGCCCGTGCCCCAGCACCGCCCCCAGCCGACCTGGAGCGAGCAGCACCCCGCCCACTGGCTGGCCGCCACCGAGGCCGCCGTGGCCCAGCTGCGTGCGCAGGCGCCCGATGCCTGGGCCCGGGTGCGCGGTGTGGGCCTGTCGGGCCACATGCACGGCGCTGTGGTGCTGGGCGCGCAGGGCGAGGTGCTGCGCCCAGCCATTCTCTGGAACGATGGCCGCGCAGCGGCCGAATGCGCAGAACTGGAGCAGGCCGTGCCCACGTCGCGCCAGATTACCGGCAACCTGGCCATGCCGGGCTTCACCGCGCCCAAGCTCTTGTGGCTGCGCAGGCACGAGCCTGAAGTGTTCGCGCGCATCCGCCGCGTGCTGCTGCCCAAGGACTGGCTGCGCCTGCAGTTCACGGGCGACGCGGTGAGCGACATGTCCGACGCTTCGGGCACCCTGTGGCTGGACGTGGCCCGCCGCGACTGGAGCGACACGCTGCTGGCCGCCTGCGGCCTGACCCGTGCACACATGCCGCGCTTGGCCGAGGGCAGCGATGCCACCGGCGTGCTGCGCGCCGACGTGGCCGCCCGCTGGGGCCTGCCCGCCGGAGTGGCCATGGCCGGCGGCGGCGGCGACAACGCCGCCAGTGCAGTGGGCGTGGGCGCACGGCAGGCAGGGCAGGGCTTTGTGTCGCTGGGTACCTCGGGCGTGGTGTTCCGGGTGTCCGACCGGTTCGCGCCTGCCACCGAGCGTGCAGTGCATGCCTTCGCCCACGCGCTACCCGGCCGCTGGCACCAGATGGCCGTCATGCTCAGCGCCGCCAGCGCCTTTGGCTGGCTGGCACGCATCACCGGGCAGCCCGAGGCCCAACTGTCCGCCGGGGTGCAGGGCCTGGACGCGGCGCGCCAGGCCCAGGCACCGATCTTTCTGCCCTACCTGAGCGGCGAGCGCACGCCCCACAACAATGCTGCCGCCACCGGCGTCTTCATGGGCCTGCGCGCCGAGCACGTTGCCGCCGACATGGCCTATGCCGTGATGGAGGGCGTGGGCTTCGGGCTCATGGACGGGCTGCAGGCCATGCAGGCAGCTGCTGGCGCGGATGCGGGTACATCCAACACCTCCCTCGCCCTGGTGGGCGGCGGTGCCCGCAGCGATGCGTGGGCCCAACTGCTGGCCAGCGGACTGGGCTGCACGCTCGAGCGCCCCGATGGCGCCCACGCCGCCGCCGCCCTGGGGGCTGCGCGCCTGGCCGCCATGGCCTGTGGGGGTGACGAAAGTCTTTGGTGCCGGAGCCTGTCGGCCGAGGCCCGTTTTCTCCCCGATGCCGCGCAGCAGGCCCTTCTGCACACGCGCCACGCGCGCTTCAAGGCGCTGTACCCTGCGCTGATGCCCCATTTCTGATGGACGCCCCCATTCTGCTTTTCTGACCACGTCTATGTCCACTTCCTCCCCCATCCAGGTCGCGATTGCCGGCGAAGCGCTGATCGACCTCATCGGCCGTGCCGACGGCAACTACGAGCCCTGCCTGGGCGGCGCGCTGTACAACCTGGGCCGTGCACTGGCACGCCAGGGTGTGGGCACGCAGTACCTCAACCCCCTGTCACGCGATCGCTGGGGCCGGGAACTCGCGGCGCAGCTGGCGGCCGATGGCGTGCAACTGGCCTTGCCCACCCCCGTGGGCGAGGTCACCTCGCTGGCCGTGGTCAACCTCACCGAGCATGGCCACCCCGACTACGCCTTCTACCGCGAAGGTGTGGCCGACCGCACCGTGACTGCTGCTGGGCTTGGCGCCGCCTGCAACGCCCATGGAGGGGCATTGCAGGTGGTCTGCACCGGTGCCCTGGCCCTGGATGCGCGCGACGCCGCCATCTACCTGCCCTGGCTGCAGGCCCAGCGCGCCGCCGGCCGCTGTGTGGTGGTGGACGCCAACCTGCGCCCCTCCGTCATGCCCGACCTGCCCGCCTACCGCGCACAGGTCCACGCGGCCCTGGCCGAGGCGCACATCATCAAGGCCAGCGACGAAGACCTGGACCACCTGCAGATACCCGGCAGCGACCCTCTGTCCCGTGCCCGCCACCTGCTCGCAGCCAATCCGGGCGCCCGCCTGATGGCACTGACCCTGGGGGGCGAGGGCGCCTGGCTGCTGCAGCAAGGGGCGGGCACTGCCCAGTGGTTCGCCAGGGAGGCCCAGCCCCTGGCCGTGGTCGATACCGTGGGCGCGGGCGACAGCTTTCTCGCGGGCTTGCTCGCCTGCCTGCTGCGTGCGCAGGCGCAGCAGGCCAGCCTGGCGCCAGCAGGCATGGCGGACTTCATCGCCGCTCTGCCCGCCGCCGCCTACCAAGACGCCCTGCGCCATGCCCTGGCCAGCGCCAGTCTGTGCGTGCAAGAGCGTGGCTGCGTGCCGCCCAGCTGGCAGGCCGCGCAGGACTGGGCTGCCGCACATCCGGCGCGCCACGGCTGAGGCGCTCAGCCCCCTGTGCCCACCCGGTTCCCCCGGTTGTCCACCATCTCCAGGATCCACCACTGCACCTGGTCGGCTTCGATGAAGCGCATGTGCGAGGCAATGTCCACCAGCAGGCCGGCATCCAGGTCCAGCAGCCGCTGCACATAGGCCACCAGGTCGTCGGCGCGCTCGATGAACTCGAAGCCATCGTGGTCGAACTCGAACACCTTGCCGGCTTCCGCGCCATCCATCACCATCAGGATGTAGTTGCCCGTGCGCGGGCTCTCGCCGATGGCGGCGCAGCGGTCGATCCATTCGGGCAGGATCTCCGCGCGCTCCTCATCGTCCAGTTGCTCGATCCAGTCGTTGAAGTCGTCGTGCATCGAGGCCCATTGGCTCGGGTGCACGATGTGCTTGGCGGCTTCTCCGGTCAGGGCATCGACATAGAACAGGATGCTGCCGAAGGTACCGTAGAACTCGGCCAAGCGGCCCACGGCGGGCAGGCCGGCGTTGTCGCCGGGCGGGGCCACCGTGTGGGCAAAGTGCACGGACTTGGTCTGTTGCGGCAGGTGGTTGATCCGCTCGCAGGTGAATTCCCCGCGGTGCGAGGTGACGGCGTGGAAGAGGTCAGGCAGGTGCATGGGAAGGGGCGCAGGTGGCAATCCTTGAAGCCTCTATTCTGATGGAGGCATGGGCGTGCACGATGACCATGCGATGACCCCGGGTCCCCCTAACCGTGTGCTGCGCGCAGCATGATCGTATAGGGGGCGCCTGTCACGGGCTCCAGGTCCGAGGCCAGGGCGCGGAAGCCCATCCGGGCGTAGAAGCTTTCGTTGCGCGCGGAGAACGTCTCCAGGTAGCAGGCCACGCCCGCTTCGTCCGCCGCCGCCAGCGCGGGGGCCAGCAGCCGGGCGCCGAGCCCCTGGCCCTGGGCGGCAGGGGCGATGCCCAGGATCGACAGGTACCAGGCGCCCGCCAGCTCGGCGCCGCTGGCGCGCGGGCCCATGAAGGCGATGATCCGGTGGTAGTTGTCCATGCCGCGCGGGCCCAGCACGGCCGCCAGCTGCGCCTCCTTGGCGCGTGCGCTGGCCGCTTCGGCGTCGGGTGAACGGGGCAGGCTCCAGATGGCCATGCCCAGGCGCGGATCGTCGGGCGTGTGGCACAGGCCGCCATGCTGCGCATCGCGCACCGCGCAGTCCAGGTAGTGCTGCAGCAACGTGAGGCGCGCAGCCGCATCGTGCGCGAAATCGATGGTGACGGCCTGGTAGAACGGGTCGTCGATCAGCGATGCCGCCAGGGCCGGCGTGGAAGGGTGAAGGGGCGGTGTGGACATGGGCGCGGACCTTACCAGACCCGTGCCGTGGATCAAGACCCGGGCTGGGCGTAGGCCTCTTCGAAGAAATAGTCCTTCCATGAGGCGGCCTTGTTCTTGAGCACGCCGAGCTTCTCCAGCTCTTCTGCGTACACGAAGGTGCGGTGCGGCGACACGGTGAAATCGTTCTCCGGGTCTTCCACGATTTTGCGCACCAGCTCGAGCGCGAGCTTGGACTTCTGCACGCGGATGAAGATGTCGGCGGCCTTGGCCTTGTCGGCCTTGATGATCTGCGCGGCCTCGACCAGTGCGGCGTAGAACGCCTTGTAGGTCTTGGGGTTCTCGTCGTGGAACTTCTGCGTGGTGTACAGCACGTTGAACGTGGCCGGCCCACCCAGGATGTCGTAGGAGCTGATGAGCTTGTGGACGTTCTTGTTGGCGGCCAGGGCCTGGTAGTAGAACGGGGCGCTCGAGAAGTGCGTGTTGATCTCCGTGCCCCCCGCGATCAGCGCGGCCGTGGCCTCCGGGTGCGGCAGGCTCACCGAGATCTTGTCGAAGCGCTTGAAGTCGTCCTTGCCGAACACCCGCGCCGTCTCGATCTGCAGCGTGCGCGACTGGAAGCCCACGCCCGCCGCAGGCACGGCGATGCGGTCCTTCTCACCCAGGTCCTTGAGGGTCTTGACCGTGGGGCTGTTGGACAGCAGGTAGTTGGGCAGCGAGCCCAGCGCCGCCACGGCCTTCACATTCTGTTTGCCGCGCGTGCGGTCCCACAGTGTGAGCATGGGCGGCACGCCGGCGGACACCACGTCCAGCGAGCCGGCCAGCAGTGCCTCGTTCATGCCCGTGGCGCCCGAGATGCTGGCCCACTCCACCTGCACCTCCAGGCCCTGCTGCTTGCCGTGCTTTTCGATGAGCTGCTGGTCGCGCACCACGTCCAGGATCAGGTAGCCGATGCCGAACTGCTGCGCAATGCTGATCTTGCCCTCGGCCTGCGCGGCCAGGGGCGCCAGGCCGAGCAGGGTGGCAGCCGCCAGGGCCAGGGCGCGCCGGGCCAGTGAAGGCCGGCTGTGCTGCGCTGCCTTGCGTTGCTCCTGCATGCCCGTGTCTTGTTCCATACCCCGTCCAGCCATATCGTTTCCCTGTTCAATCGTTCGTAGGTGCAAGCGGCAGACTCTAGGGCCGAGCCGGGCGCACGGGAACGAATGAATCGTCGGTACCTAACAACCAATTCATCTATGCGCGCTGCCGTGCCGCAAGGTGCACGGGCCGCGCCAGGCCCAGGTGCTCGCGCAGCGTGCGGCCCTGGTACTCGGTGCGGAACAGGCCGCGGCGCTGCAGCTCGGGGATCACCAGCTCGGCAAAGTCCTTGAGGCCGTGCGGCAGGGTGGGTGCCAGCACGTTGAAGCCATCGGCCGCGCCGGTGGTGAACCAGTGCTCGAGCTGGTCGGCAATCGATTCGGGCGTGCCGACGAGGGTCCAGTGCCCGCGCGCGCCGGCCACCTTTTCGTAGAGCTGGCGGATGGAAAGGTTCTCGCGCCGGGCCATGCCCTCGAAGAGTTCCTGGCGACTCCTCCAGCCCTCGGTCACCGGCAGGTCCTGCGGAAACGGGCCGTCGATGTCGTGACCCGACAGGTCCACATTGCCGAGGAAGGTGGAGAGCAGGCCCACGCCCAGCACCGGGTCGATCAGACCCTGCAACTGGCCGAACTTGTCCTGCGCCTCCTGCTGCGTGCGCCCCACGAAGGGCGATATGCCGGGCAGGATCTTGAGCTGGTCGGGCGTGCGGCCATGGGCGGGCAGCCGCGCCTTGAGGCCGCTGTAGAAGGCGCGTGCCTCGGCCGCGCTCTGCTGCGCGGTGAACACCACCTCGGCCGTGGCGGCGGCCAGGTCCTGCCCGTCGCCCGAGGAGCCCGCCTGCACCAGCACCGGGTAGCCCTGCGGCGCCCGCGGCGTCTGCAGGCCGCCGTGCACCTGGTAGTGCTCGCCCGCGTGGGCCACGCGGTGCAGCCGGGCCGGGTCGAAGAAGCGGTTGGCGGCCTTGTCGTGGATGAAGGCCTCGTCCTCCCAGGTGTCCCACAGGCCCTTGACGATCTTCACGTACTCGTGCGCCCGGGCATAGCGGTGCGCGTGCGCGAGTTGCTGCTCCAGCCCGAAGGCGCGCGCCTCGAAATCGCTGCCCGAAGTGACCAGATTCCAGCCGCTGCGCCCGCCGCTCACCTGGTCCAGCGATGCGTATTTGCGTGCCAGGTGGTAGGGCGGCAGGTAGGTGGAAGACACCGTGGCCACCAGGCCGATGTGGGTGGTGGATTGCGACAGCGCCGCCAGGGTGATGAGCGGATCGAGCGGATACCACAGGGCATTCCTGGCCACCACATCGTCCGGCGGGCCGGGCAGGCCCACGTTGTCGGCGAAGAAGATGGCATCGAATTTGGCGGCCTCGGCGATGCGGGTCCACTCCTTGAGCGATTCGATGCGGCTGGCCGCGCCCGGGTCCACGTCCGGATGGCGCCAGGCGGCCAGATGGTGGCCGACGCCGAAGAAAAAGGCACCGAGGTGCATCTGGGGGCGGGGAGTGGTCATGGCGGGGGCTTTGAAACGACGACCACGCCCGGCGCGCACCCATGGGGTGGCGTGCGGGCGCGGGCTTGAAAGGTAGAGCTTCTGATGGCGCTGGAATCTCAGAGCTTGGCGATGGAGACCTCGGTCGACTTGACCAGGGCCACCACTTCCGAGCCCACCACGAGCGCGAGCTCATCGACCGAGCGCGTGGTGATGACGGAAGTGACGATGCCGTAGGGTGTCTCGACATCGACCTCCGAGACGACGGAGCCGCGGATGATCTCGCGGATCTTGCCGCGGAACTGGTTGCGGACGTTGATGGCCTTGATGCTGGATGTCATGGTGTGTACCTGGTTGGAGGGGTGTCGGGTGGGGCGGGGGGCGCACGCAGGGCGGTCGTCGGCAACAGGCCGGTTCACCATGAATGCGCGAGCAGGGGAACGGTGCGTGCAGCCAGCGAGGTGCAGGCGAGCTGCGCGGAGAGCGCCTGGGCCTGCACGTGCCGCAGTACCCGTGAGCGCACGTAGCCCCGTGGAGCCCGCCGGGCCAGTGCGGCGGCAGATGCCGGCGCCACACCCCAGGCCTGCGCCGTGAGCGCGACCACGCGGCGCGCTTGTTCGGCGGGCGAGAAGGGCGGCGGGGCGGTGCGTGCCATGGCGTGGGGCTCCAAAAAAGAATGTTCAGGGCCTGGGCAGAACAATGGCGTCGCTGATCTTGATGGCCTTGGGGATCAGCTTCAGTTCGAAGAATGTGTCGGCAATCTTCTGCTGCTCGGCGGCCACTGTTGCGGTGATAGGCTTCACGTTGAATTCGTAGCGCTGCAGCGCCAGCTCCACCACGTTGACCGGCAGGCCTTGCAGCGGTGCGATCAGCTCGGCGGCGGCGCGCAGGTTCTTCTTGAGCCAGATGCCCTGGCTCACCGAGTCCTCGAACAGCGCCTCGATCACCTTGGGGTGCTTGGCCACGAAGCCGCGCTCGCCCAGGTAGAACTGGTAGTTGTTGACCACGTCGGGCGTGCCGTCGGCCAGCACGCGGGCGCCGGTGGCGTTCTCGGCCGCAGCCTGGAACGGGTCCCAGATGACCCAGGCGTCCACGTTCTTGCTCTCGAAGGCGGCGCGGCCGTCGGCCGGCGCCAGGTACACGGGCTGGATGTCACCGAACTTGAGGCCGTTCTTCTCCAACTGCCGGACCAGCAGGTAGTGCACGTTGCTGCCCTTGTTGAGCGCGACTTTCTTGCCCTTGAGGTCTGCGACCGAGCGGATCGGCGAGTCCTTGGTGACGAGGATCGCCTCGGCGCGCGGCGCCGCAGGGTCGTGGCCGAAGTAAACGAAGCGTGCCCCCGCGGCCTGGGCGAAGATGGGTGGTGCCTCGCCCACATAGCCCACGTCCACGGCGCCCACGTTGAGCCCTTCGAGCAATTGCGGGCCAGCCGGGAACTCGACCCATTTCACGCCAAAGCCCAGGGGGGCGAGCTTCTTTTCCAGCGTGCCTTGCGCCTTCTGCAGCACGAACAGGCTGGCCGACTTCTGGTAGCCGATGCGCAGCTCGCCCTTGGTGGCCGCCGTCTGCGCCCGGGCCGATGTGGCCACCAGGAAGCTGGTGATCAGCGCGAGCGCGCACACCACGAGCGCGCTGATGGCCAGGTTGCGCACCGCCTTCCAGAAGGCGCCATCGGGCGGGCTGAGGTCGATGTCTTCGGTGGTCACGGGCAGCATGGTGGGTTCCTGCAAAGCTTGTCAGGGATGGGGTGGAATGGGCGCGATTGTCCAAAGCGCTTGGCGGCAACGGAACGACTTTCGCGTCAGTTGCATATAGCCAAATCAACCGAGCCTGCGAAAACCTGTGATCGGGTCATGCGCTCACGGGCAGTGGTGCCTGAGTGGGAGCCTTGGTGCGGCGCGCATCCACGCTCCAGGGGCCTGCGCCCGCGGCGGCGATGTACAGGAACACGAACGAGAACAGCACGGCCGCCTCTCCCTGGTTCAGCGAGGGCGCCAGCACATGGCCCTTGGTGGCATGGCCGATGAAGTAAGCGAAGGCCGCGAGGCCCGAGAGCACGAAGGCCGTGGGCCGCGTGAACAGGCCGATGAGCAGCAGCACCCCGCCCGCCAGTTCCAGGATGCCTGCCAGGCCGAGCAGGGAGACGATCTGCAGGTTGTCGAAGTACGCGACGTGCGGAAAGCCCAGCAGCTTGGCCGAGCCGTGCTGGATGAGCAGGAATGCCGAGATGATGCGCAGCACGGACAGCGCGCGCGGCGCCAGGAGTTCGGGGTGGCGAAGCAGTGACATGGTGAAGTCCTTGCGTTGAAGCGGGAGAAGGAAGGGCCGGCGCCTGGTTTGAGAGGCACCGACCGGGTCATTCTGCGCAGCCAGGCCACGCCTTCCAACGAAGGAATGCGAGTTTGCAGATGCGGTTTTTGTTGGCCGCCATCCCACCCCGTCCAGGGCCTCCCACCGCACGAAGCGGTGGGAGGGTGCCTCAGTGCAGCGTCAATGCGCCGCTGCCGCCAGGGCCGGCAGAAACTCCACCCCCGTCCTCTTCACCAGCTCTTGGTAGCTGATGGGCGGGCCTGCCCGCTCGCCTTCGGTGTTGGCCTGCCAGTGCGCCCAGGCGCGTTGCGTGCTGGCGTCGTACACCAGCTTGAACAGGTAGGCCGGCACGCGCACCCGGTTGGCGCCGATGGCGGGGCTCTCGGTGGTGAAGACCGGGCCGGTGACCACGTACACGTCGCCCCGGGCGCGCAACACGTAGCGCCGCGTGTCCTGCTCGATGCGGGCCCAGGGGCCGCCGTTCTGCCTGGGGTTCTGCGGCACCATGTTGGCCAGCGAGAAGCTCTGCGCCATGGACGTGGGGGTGGACATGTCGGCCGCCGGTGCCATGTGCCCGCGGCTGTACCCCGAGCGCTTGTAATCGTCGAGCTCGGCGCGCTCGCCCCGGGGCAGGCGGGCATCGGCAAAGAACTTGTTCGAGCGTTTCTCGTCGGCGCCTTCCAGCACCTGGCGGTTCAGGCGCTGGGCCACGTAGACGGGTGTGCGCGTCTCGCCGCTGTGCAGCACGGCAAAGGCCTCGTAGCACAGCTCGCGCTGCTGGGCGCGGCGCGGCACCGGTGGCGGCTTGCCGCCCACGAAGAACTGCGGGCAATGCACGAAGCCCGTGGGCTGCGCGCTGCGCAGGCCGGCGATGCTGTCGAGAAAGGTGGAGGGAGTGCGGGCGAGGGAGGGTGCGGCGGCGCCAAGGACCAGCGCCAGGGCCGTGGCCCCACGCGCGGCGCGGGGCCAGGAAAAAAGCAGATTCAAAGCAGGGTATCAAAGCAGCGAAAAGGGCGCTGATTGGACCACTGCGATAGGCTTGTTTTGGCCTTGCTGGCCGCAATGCTGCAAGGTTTTTCTGCCGCTTGCAGAGCTTACGTTTGGAGGCCGGAAATCGGGCCCGTCACAGCTCTTTCGCGTAGACGATGAACCCCTGGTGTTTGGCCACCTTGTCGTACAGCAAGCGACCTGCCGCATTGGTCTCCTGCGTCTGCCAGTACACGCGCGAAGAGCCGGCTGCACGGGCCTGCTCGTACACGGCTTCGATCAGCAGGCGACCGACGCCACGCCCGCGTGCAGCCTCGCGGGTGAACAGGTCGCTCAGGTAGCAGACCGGCTCGATGCGCGTCATGCTGCGGTGGTACAGGTAGTGGGTCAGGCCCAGCAGCACTCCGCTGCTGCCTGCCTCTTGTGCCACCAGGCAATGCACCGGCTCGGCCGGGTCGAGAAAGCGCTGCCAGGTGCTTGCCGTGATGTGCTCCGGCAGGGCCGTGGCGCCGAAGCGCCCGTAGAAGGCGTTGTAGCCATCCCAGAGGGGGCGCCAGCCGGCGTAGTCGGCGGCGGTGACGGGGCGGACGGATACCGAAGCAGTCATGCGGGGCTCCTGCAGGGGACAGGCGTTCAGCGGTTGAGCACGCGCCCGGGGTTCATGGTGCCCTGGGGGTCCAGCGCCTGCTTGACGGCGCGCATCATCGACAGGGCCACGGGCGACTGGTATTTCTCGAGCTTGTCGGCCTTGAGCTCACCGATGCCGTGCTCGGCCGAGAAGGAGCCGCTGAACTCGGCCACCGCGTCGTACACCAGCTGGTGCACATGCTCTTCGTGGTCGCGCAGGAAGGCCTTGGGGTCGCCTTCCACGGGCGCCTGCACGTTGTAGTGCAGGTTGCCGTCGCCCAGGTGGCCGAAGTTGACCAGGCGCACCCCGGGGATCTCGCGGCGCAGCACGGCGTCGGTGTGGGCCACGAAGGCGGGGATGCGCGAGATCTGGATGGAGATGTCGTGCTTGATGTTCAGCCCCTCTTCGGCCTGCGCCAGGGGAATGTTCTCGCGGATGTGCCACAGCTGCTGCGCCTGCGTGAGGTTCTCGGCCACCACGGCGTCGGTCACGCAACTGGCCTCGAAGGCCGTCTCCAGCAGCGCCTCGAAGCGGCCGCGTGCATGCTCTTCGGATTCGCTGTCGGAGTTTTCGAGCAGCACGCACCAGGGCGCGTTCTCGTCGCCCAGGAAGGGCACACGAAGCTGCGGCATGTGCTTGCCCACCAGGCTCAGCGCGAACTGGCCCATCACCTCGAAGCCCGTGAGGCCCGCGCCCAGGTGCTTGTGCGCCAGGCCCAGCAGGGCCACGGCATGCTCCATGGAGGGCACGGCTGCCCAGGCCGTGAGGCGCGCCGCAGGCTCGGGGTAGAGCTTGAGCGTGGCGGCGGTGATGATGCCCAGCGTGCCTTCGCTGCCGATGAACAGGTCGCGCAGGTCGTAGCCGGTGTTGTCCTTGCGCAGGCCCTTCAAGCCATCCCACACCTCGCCCTGGGCGGTGACGACTTCCAGGCCCAGGCACAGGTCACGCGCATTGCCGTAGCGCACCACCTGCGTGCCGCCGGCATTCGTGCCCAGGTTGCCGCCGATGGTGCAGCTGCCTTCGGCCGCCAGCGACAGGGGAAACAGCACGCCCGCGTTCTGCGCCACGTCCTGCAGGTTCTGCAGGATGCAGCCGGCCTCCACCGTCATGGTCAGGTTGTCGGTGTCGATGCTGCGCACCGCGTTCATGCGTGTGAGGCTCAGCACCACCTGCGTGCCGCTGTCGTCGGGCGTGGAGCCCACTGCCAGGCCGGTGTTGCCGCCCTGCGGGACGATGGCGGTGCCGGCCGCCGCGCAGGCCTTGACCACGGCGGCCACTTCCTGCGTGCTGGCGGGGCGCACCACGGCCAGGGCCTTGCCGCGCACGCGGCGGCGCCAGTCCTGCTCCCAGGCGGTCAGGTCTCCATCGGTCAGCACGTGGGCCTGGCCGACCAGGGTGCGCAGGGTGTCGATGAGGGTGGTGGTCATGTCGTTGGCCTTTCGTCTACAGCGGTCAGGGCTGCTGCCGGGGCGGGCGCCAGGGCAATTGCAGCGTGATGGAGGGTTGTCGGGTGGGGCTTGTGTCCTGTTAGGCGGCGGGGGACGGCGCCGGCCCTTCCGGTGATTCTTTGGCTGATGCCATGGCCATGGCCTTGGCATTGCGCTGGCGCAGCCGCACGTGCAGCGTGCAGGCCGTGAAGAGCACCAGGCACAGCAGCACCTCGGCCCAGGCAAGCCATTGTGACGGGGGCTTGTCGCCCCAGCCGCGTACCACGCCCTCGGTGAAATACAGCCAGATCACCAGGCTCACCCATCGGTAGGTGTACATGCGGTTCTTGAGCAGACCGGCCAGCGGAATGCACAGCGGCAGCGCCTTCAGGGCGATCCACGAGCCGCCGGGGCGCACCGGGGCGAGCACGAGCTCCCAGGCCAGGCACAGCACGATCAGCGCCATCACGCTGCCGGTGGCCGCCCAGCGGGTGGCGGCAATGGCGTGGTCGGAGACGGGGAGGGGAGCGGTCATCGGTGGCGGTGCAGCAGTTGGCAGTCGGTGGGTGGTGGCACAGGGGCTCAAAAAACGGTCGGCGGGTCCGGGTGCGGCGGGCGGGCTCAGCGGGCAGTCCATTGCCATTGTGCTTGCGGCCCGCAGCGCGCTTGGGCCCACAATGCGCGGTGTAGGTCGCCTGCGCGCAGTCATTGCGATGCAGCGTTTTCACACCCCCTGTGGCCCTTGCCGGGTCTAGGATCATATCGGCCATGCCCTTGACCTTGCAGACTGTCGCCTTGCGCATCGAAGCGCTGATCACGCAGCTGTCGCATTTCCCCTGGAAAACGACGGCCCTGACCCTGCGCGAGCGCTTTCGCGAGGACCACCTGGGCCTGACGGCCAGCAGCCTGACCTTCACCACCACGCTGGCGCTGGTGCCCTTCTTCGTGGTGGCGCTGGCGGTGTTCACGGCGTTCCCCATCTTCGGCAAGGTGCAGGACGTGCTGCAGCGCTGGCTGGTCGACAGCCTGGTGCCCGACAGCATCTCGCGCCAGGTGCTGGGCTATCTCACGCAATTTGCCGCCAAGGCCAGCAGCCTGGGCGTGGCGGGCTTCAGCATCCTGCTGGCCACGGCGCTGGCCCTGATCCTCACCATGGACCGCACGCTCAACGACATCTGGCGTGTGCGCCGCCTGCGCCCCCTGGGCCAGCGCGTACTGATCTACTGGGCCGTGATCACCCTGGGCCCGCTGCTGCTGGGTGTGAGCCTGGCCGTCACCTCGTACGTCATGTCGGCGTCGGGGGGGCTCGTGAAGGCACTGCCCAGCGGCGTGCAGCTGCTGTTCGACTCCATCCAGTTCTTCGTGCTCGCCGGCTGCACGGCGGCGCTGTACCACTACGTCCCCAACACCCCCGTGAAATGGCGCCACGCCTGGGCCGGCGGGCTGTTCGTCTCGGTCTGCATAGAGCTGGCCAAGCGGGTGCTGGCGATCTACCTGAGCAATGTGCCGACCTATTCGGTGGTGTACGGCGCCTTCGCCACCTTGCCCATCCTGCTGGTGTGGATCTACGTGGCCTGGGTCATCGTGCTGCTGGGCGCGGTGGTCACGGCGTATCTGCCCAGCCTGCTTGCGGGTGTGGCCCGGCGTGGCACCGTGGCGGGGTGGACCTTCCAATTGGCAGTGGAGGTGCTGCAGGAGCTGTACCTGGCGCGCCGCCATGTGCAAAAGGGGCTGCGCGCGAGCGAGCTGGCGCAGCTGCTGCGGCTCGATGTGCTGCAGCTCGAACCGGTGCTCGATGCCCTGCTGTCGCTGGACTGGGTGGGGCAGATCAACGACGCGCAGGCCGATCCGGATGCAGCGGATGTGGCGGAGCCGCGTTATCTGCTGTTGGTGGATCCTTTGGCTACTTCGGCCGAGCCGCTGGTGGAAAAGCTGCTGCTGGAGCGGGCGGAGAGTCTGGGGTCGTTCTGGAGCAGTGCGGGGTTGGAGAGAATGAAGGTGGCGGATTTGATTCGGGGGGCGGTGCGGGGGTGAGCTTGTTTCGTCGATTGTGGTTGCTGCGTGTTTTGGTTGAGGGCTGGGGCCGGGCGCACATCCCGGCTCCCGCCCTCAATTCAGGCACGCAGTTGAAAAGACCCCGAAACTCAACGAGCCGGCGCAGCCATAGAAGCAGCCGGCCCCACTACTGCAGCGGCAGGTGCTGGTCCATTGGCACCAGACGTTGGTGAACCAGCGGGTGGACTGACCGGTGCCGCAACGGGCGGCGTCACCGTCACTTGCGGCACCCACCGATCCAGCCAATGCGCCCGCCACGCCACAACCCCCACCACGACCACCGCCACCAACACCCCCAGCCCCACCCACACAGGACTCTTTGATTCCGCAAACGGATCATCGAGCATGCGCCGTGCATTGGCCGGCACCTTGGCCACCTGCGACAGGGAACCGCCCAGCCGCGTGTTCACCCGCATGCGCCCATTGATCGCCCAGCCACTGGCGTCAAGGATCGGCCCCAGGCTGCGCTGGCGCAGCTTGAGCCAGGCGATCAGCATGCTCGGCCCCGAGATCGCGAACACGATGCCGATGAGGGCCAGCGGTATCCATACCCCCAGGTCCACGAACTTGCCGAAGATGCCCACCAGCACCGCGCTGATGCTGCCCAGCGCCACGCCGATGGCCGCCACCGTGCCCACGTCGGTGCGGCGAGGGGTGCCGGGCACGGTCACGCTGCTGGCGTTGGTGCCCACGGTCTTGAGATCGGTGCTGGCCAGGGTGCTTGCGGCCGTGCCCAGTGACTTCTGCGCCCGCGCGTCGCTGGCCGATGCGCGCTTGGCCACCTGCTCCTCGATCATGCGCACGAACTTCTTGTACGGCGAGAAGAAGGCCTGGCGGATGCTCGTGGGGTTCTCGATGATGCGGGTGATGGTGGCGTCCCAGTCGTGGCCGTCGCGGTCGTAGAACACGCCGTTGCGGCCCACGAAAAGGAAGTCCACGTCGCCGGCGGTGAATGCCGCCACGATGCCCATCTTCTGGCCCTTGCGCGTGCAGTCGCAGTAGGCCAGGTAGGTCTTTGCCAGGCCGGCGAGCTTGGCGTGGCGCGCGGCGTCGGGCACCTGCACCACCAGGTCGCAGCTGCGCGCATCCAGGTACAGCGTGCCGGCCTGGAAGATGGCCCCCCGGCGCTGGTAGAAGGCCGAGAACGAGACGAAATTGTTCAGCAGCTCCAGCAGGTCGCGCTTGAAGCGCAGCAGCTTCTCCAGCCCCAGAGCCTGTTCGTTGTGGGCCTGTTCGGCTTCGTCTTCGTCGATCAGGGCCATCACGCGCTGCTCTGCGTCCCCCGCCAGCAGGGTCTCGCGCACCTCCTCGTCCAGCACATCGAGGCGGGTGGCGGGGCGGTCGGCCAGCCATTGCTGGCAGGGCGCCAGCGACTTCTGGATCAGCTGCCATTCGTCCTGCGTCAGGCTTTCGGCGTTGCTGCGCGCCAGCAGCGGCTCCACCGTGCGTTCGCGGAAGTTGCGCAGGGCCTTTGCCCAGGCCGGGTTCACGCCGTGCCGAAGGGGCAGGGCGCCCCCGGGGGTGATGGGGGCCAGGGGCAAAGTGGTGATGGCCGGTGAGGCCAGGCCCAGGTCCTGGCCCGCCATGGCGCTGTACTCGTCGAGCGAAGGGTTCAGGGCCGTGGCGGCGCGCGGGTCGTAGGCGGCCAGGCGGGTACGGGCAAAGAAGTCCTCCACCTTGGCGGCCACGGCGTTCATGGCCTCGGTGGCGGCCAGGGTGCGCTCGCCCAGGGCCAGGCCGGTGGTGGCACCGCGCGCCTGGGCAGCCCAGACCTTGAGCTGGTTGAGTGCGGCAAAGAAGGCCTCGGCGCGTTGGCGGTCGATGCCGGGCAACTGCTTGTCGGTGGCGGGTGCAATGCTGCCGTGCGTGGTGATGATGTGCGCGATGGCCTCGCGCGCCACGGTGTCGTCCTTGCCTGCTGTGTCCACGGTGATGATGCCGTCGCCATTGAAGCGCAGCGCGCTCAACTGCTCGCTGCGCTCGAGCACGTCGGCCAGCGCAATCGACGTGGCCTCGGACCGGCCGGCCATGGCCAGCAGGCGCCGGGCCTCCGCAGCCAGCGCTTCACCGTGTTCGGTGCCGTCGTCGATGGCGCCGATCTCCAGCGTGTCGCCGGGGTGTGCCAGCTCGTCCGGGCTGCGCAGCTGTGCGCAGGCCCAGGCGCAGGCGGCCAGCAGTTCGGGCGGGCGGATGCGGCCGTCCTTGTCGGTGTCGATCAGATCCAATGTGCGCTCGTCGAACTCGATGCCGCGGGTGGGGCAGGCAAGGGCCACCCAGAGCTTCTGGTCGAGTTCCGCAAGGTGGGCGATGTCTGCGCCGCTCTGGATGATGACCTGGTCCACGCCGCCGGCGCGAAAGAACTGCCAGGCGTGCTGTGGCGGGGGCTGCTGGGGCTGCAGCGGAGCGCGGTGGGTGGGAAGGGATGTGGCGACGGTCGGCTGAGGCTGAGGGTCCATGTCCTCATTGTCGGCAGCCTGCGCCCATCGCCGCCCCGGACCTGGGCGAACAGGCCTGTAGGCAATCTCCTACGAGCGAGATCCTGCGCCCAGCCAGCGCAGCGGGTTGAACCCCGTCACCAGGCCCGTGGCCACCAGCACCAGCATGCCGCCCCAGAGCATGCCCGGGCCCAGCGCCTCGCCCAGGAACAGGTGGCCCCAGGCCACGCCGAACAGCGGGATCATGAAGGCGCTGCTCATGGCCGCCACGGGCGAGACCTGGCTGAGCACGCGCAGGTTGAGCCAGTAGGCCAGGCCCGAGGTGACGATGCCCATCACCGCCACGGCGGCCAGCGCCGTGGGCGTGAACCGCGCCTCGGGCAGGCTCCAGGCCGCGCCGGGCAGCAGCATGACCAGGGCCGTGCCGTGGATGCCGGCGGCGATCGCCAAGGGCGGCATGCGCGTGGTGGCGCGCTTCATCCACGGGGTGGATACACCGTAGCAGGCCGATGCCGTCATGCACGCCAGCGCCGCGATGACCAGGGCCGGTGTGGGCGCCACGGGCCCGAGCTGCACGATGAGAGCCACGCCCGCGAAGCCGCAGATGCAGCCGATCCATTTGCGCGCGCTCAGCGTGTCTTCCTTGAGCCAGGCGGCAGCGATCACGCTGAACGGTACGGCCATGGTGTTGAGCAGCGAGCTGTAGCCCGCGGGCAGGTACAGCGCCGCCCAGGAGTACAGCAGGAAGGGGATGGCAACCGTGAGCGCACCGAGTCCAACCAGCTCGCGCCAGTGGCGCCACGGCCAGCGCTCGCCAGCCACGCGCATGATAAGGATCAGCGTGAGCGTGGCCAAGCCGATGCGCAAGGCGGCCATGACGTTGGGCCCGAGCACGGGGCTCGCGACGCGGATGAAAAGGAAGGAGGCGCCCCACAGGGCGGACAGCAGCACGAGCTGCAGGAAATGGCGGGTCTTCACCGGTGCATTGTCGGGCAGGCCGACAAAGTCTGCAGGCGCTGCGACATGCCGGCGCGAACCGCCCCGGCTATTTGCGCACCTCGTCGACCATGGCACGGAAGTCGTCGATGTCCTCGAAGCTGCGGTACACGCTGGCAAAGCGGATGTAGGCGATCTTGTCGAGCTTCTTGAGCTCGCGCATCACCAGCTCGCCGATGCGGCTGGAAAGCACTTCGCGCTGGCCCAGGTTGAGCAGCTTTTCCTCGATGCGCTCGATGGCGCTGTCGATCTGCGTGGTGCTCACAGGGCGCTTGCGCAGCGCCAGGTTGAACGAGCCGAGCAGCTTGCCGCGCTCGTATTCGATGCGCCGGCCATCCTTCTTGACAATGGCCGGGAAGTTCACTTCTGGCCGTTCGTAGGTGGTAAAGCGCTTGTCGCAAGCACCGCACTGGCGCCTGCGGCGGATGAAGTCACCTTCTTCAGACACCCGGGTTTCGACGACCTGCGTTTCCTGGTGGCTGCAGAAGGGGCACTTCATGGCGGGGCCGGATCAGCCGTAGACCGGGAAACGCGCCGTCAGCGCATTCACCTTGGCACGCACGGCGGCAATGTTGGCCTCGTCGCGTGGGTTGTCCAGCACGTCGGCGATCAGGTTGGCGGTGATGCGCGCTTCTTCTTCCTTGAAGCCGCGCGTGGTCATGGCGGGGGTGCCGATGCGCACGCCGCTGGTCACCATCGGCTTTTCAGGGTCGTTGGGGATCGCATTCTTGTTGATGGTCATGTGGGCAGAGCCCAGCACGGCCTCGGCTTCCTTGCCGGTGATGCCCTTGGCGCGCAGGTCGACCAGCATCACGTGGCTTTGCGTGCCGCCGGAGACGATGCGCAGGCCGCGTGCGGTCAGCGTTTCGGCCACGACCTGGGCGTTCTTGATCACCTGTTCCTGGTAGGCCTTGAAGTCGGGCTGCAGCGCTTCCTTGAATGCCACGGCCTTGGCTGCGATCACGTGCATCAGCGGGCCGCCCTGCAGGCCGGGGAAGATGGCGCTGTTGATGGCTTTCTCGTGCTCGGCCTTCATCAGGATGATGCCGCCGCGCGGGCCGCGCAGGCTCTTGTGCGTGGTGGACGTCACCACGTCGGCGTGGGGCACGGGGTTGGGGTACACGCCAGCGGCGATCAGGCCGGCGTAGTGGGCCATGTCCACCATGAAGATCGCGCCCACGTCCTTGGCCACCTTGGCAAAGCGCGCGAAGTCGATGTGCAGGCTGTAGGCCGAGGCACCCGCGATGATCAGCTTGGGCTTGGTCTCGTGCGCCTTCTTCTCCATGGCGTCGTAGTCCAGCACTTCATTGGCATCGAGGCCATAGGAGACCACGTTGAACCACTTGCCCGACATGTTCAGCGGCATGCCGTGCGTGAGGTGGCCGCCTTCGGCCAGGCTCATGCCCATGATGGTGTCGCCGGGCTTGAGGAAGGCCAGGAACACGGCCTCGTTGGCCGAGGCGCCGCAGTGCGGCTGCACGTTGGCGGCGTCGGCGCCGAAGATCTTCTTGACGCGGTCGATGGCCAGTTGCTCGGCCACGTCCACGTGTTCGCAGCCACCGTAGTAGCGCTTGCCGGGGTAGCCTTCGGCGTACTTGTTGGTCAGTTGGGTGCCCTGGGCCCACATCACCGCAGGAGAAGCGTAGTTCTCGCTCGCGATCAGCTCGATGTGGTGTTCCTGGCGGGCGTTCTCGGCCGTGATGGCGGCAAACAACTCGGGGTCGGCTTGTTCTACAAGAATATTGCGGTCGTACATGTGTGGCAGTCCTATGAACTTGTGTCCCTTGAAACAAGGGCTGCCCAGGCGAACGGCTGAACGCGGCGGGCATGACACCCGTGCGGCACGCTCCCCAGTGGTTCACAAGGGGCAAGCCCTTGTCGGTTTCCACGTCAGCGGCAGCCCGGTTGCGGGGCTGCGCCTATCGCCAGTTGCGTACTTGGGTAGTGTATCCCAGGCGGCGCTGCTGCTCCAGCAGGCTGCCCAAGGTACTGTGCTGTCAGGAGGGTTGCGAGAGCAGGGCCACCTTGTCGCCGCTGTTGTTGTTGGCGGGCGAAGCAGGTGCTGGCAGCGTGACCGATGCGGGAATCGATTGCACGGGAGCCTGCGTGGACAGGGTGGCGGGCGGGTTGGTCGGCATGGAGCGGCCGCCGGCGACCTGGCGCAGGCGGAAATGCTCGGCCAGCACCTTGGCGGTGTAGCCACCATCGTCGGGCAGGTTGGCCGCGCCCACGTAGTAGCGCAGGCCGCCTTCGAGCGAGCCGGCGCGGGCGATGCATTCCTGCAGCACCTTCACTCCCACGCGCAGGTTGGTCACGGGGTCGAAGGCCGCGAAGTGGCCGCCGAAGTTCTGGTACTTCTCGGTGTGCACGGTGGTCATCACCTGCATCAGTCCCTGGGCGCCCACGGCGCTTTGCGCGAACGGGTTGAAGTTGGACTCGATGGCCATGATGGCCAGGATCAGGGTCGGATCGAGCTTGTTGCGGGCACCAAGCTCATAAGCCTCGGCCACCAGCACGCTCAGCGGCTCGGGGGCCACGCGGTACTTCTTGCTCAGCCAGAATGCCACGGCAGCCTGCTCCTTGGGCAGGTCCTTGGGGTTGCCGGCGGTGGCGCGCTCGCTCGCCTCGGGCTCGATGGGCATGCCCAGCACGGCGACCTGGCGCGCCTGCAGCCAGTTCATGAGCTTTTCTTCTCCGGCCTGGCGCAGATCGGGCCGGGCGGTCAATGCGATAACGACGAATGCAACGGTCAGCCCGATGAGGGCGAAGCTGCTGTGGGTGATTTCAAGAAAACCTTCGGTCACGTCGGCTGCGAAAGTTCGCACGCCGGAGACTATTTTTCCTGACGCTGTCATAGCTCTTCCTTTCTGGGGCGCTTCCCTGAGGCCCTGCCACCAAGGGTGGTGGACAGGATCAGGCGTATCACCTGGATTGGTACGCCATCAATTTCAGGGCCTGCAAAAAGCAAGAGGGGCCGTGAGTTGACTTAGCCGGGTTCGGCAGCGGGTTGGGGTTTTTACTAGCCATTTTTGAGGCTGGCGGATTCTAGGAGGTCACCAAATACCTAGTCAATACTAACAAAGAAGATCGTTAGATTAAAAATGCATGAAAAATCTGGTAGAAAACACAGGGTTTTGCTGTTTCTCACCCGAAGCGGCTGGCCCGCGGACCACAGGCCCGTGACGGGCATGTGTCAAATTCAATCGGCTTTTACCGCACCATTGCAAAACCGGGTTGAGGTCGGCTGCCGTCTTTGGTAAGGTTCGTCTGCCTGTTGATTTCAGGCATCGCCAGACGAAGCGAACTCTCCCGCCGATGGGCATTCAGTGCCGCGGTGCAGCAGATGAAACTTCCACGGCACCCCCTGGAGGCAATACCTTGCCTCCTCGCATGGTGGACCTTCATCTCCGCCTTGCGAAACGATGGCAAAAGACCGTTGTGTCAGCCGTCAAGCCCGGGAGACTGTCCACTTCGGAAAGTCCCCCGGGCTTTCTTGTTTGTGGGCCGCGCTGCGGGGTTCTCGGGCAGGTCTTCATGGGCCTGTGTTGAACGGCCTCAAGGGCTTGAATGGGCCCTTGCCGCATATATATAGATAATGGGGGCAATTCCCAGAGCGGGCACAGGCCCCTGGGAGACACCGCAACCCTGCAAGGCAGGGTGCAGATGCCCGCACACCGGGTGGCCCTGGACAGGACATCCCCGAGGGA
>JAZKEE010000189.1:0-35222 GCA_040387235.1 Pseudomonadota bacterium | reverse complement strand
GCAGGGTGCAGATGCCCGCACACCGGGTGGCCCTGGACAGGACATCCCCGAGGGATTCTTCGCCAGGACGGCTGGTGGCCCGCCTGCACGAACCCGGTGAAAATAGCCCGTTTTCTGCCATGTACCTGCTTTGGCTGGCGCGAGCCTTGGTGGCCTCGCGTCTCTATCCGGAGCAGGGATGGCCGTTCGTAATCCATTGGATCCATGTTTCCATTTTTTTCCCGCAGCAAAATGTCCGACGCACCTGAAGTGAATCCGGCCCCGGCCAAAACCCAAGAGGCGCATCCCCTGGATGCACTGACCGGCGGCGCCTTCTCTGCCGCCACCTCGGGCGAGCGCGCCTCCCGCATCCGCGACTGGCTGGCCACTCAGCCCACGCCAGAGCAACTGCAGGAAGTGTTCAAGGAGCTGAGCGGTCGCGACAAGGGTGCCGCCCGCGCCGTGCGCGAGCGCCTCGACGAGATCCGCCGCGCCAAGGGCCAGGAAGTGATTGCCGCAGAGTGGGCCGAGAAGGCCCAGGCCCTGCTGTCTTCGCCCAAGCTCAACATTGCCGACGCCCTGGCCTGGCAGCGCGATGCGGCCAAGGCCGGCGCACCGCTGTCGCGCGAGCCGCTGTCCCTGCTCAAGGTGCAGGTGGCCGACCGCGTGAAGGTCATCGAGGACCTGCAGCACCGCGTGCAGGTGCAGCGCGAAGCCGCCGTGCTGCTCGCGCAGCGCATCGAAGTGCTCTCCACCAAGCCTTGGCGCGACGCGCATGGCGCGCTGGAGTTGCTGCGCGCCGATGTGGCCCGCTGGCAGGAGCAGGCCCAGGAGCTGACCAGCGACGCCAGCTGGGCCAGCGTGGAGGCGCGCTTCCCGCAGCTGCTGGATGCCTCGCGCACCCAGTTGCTGGTGGTGTGGGACGCCTTCCAGCCCGCCGTGGCCCAGGCCGCTGCTGCTGCCGAAGACGCCAATGCGCCCCTGCCACCTGTGCCCGTGTGGGCCGATGAGCTGCGCACCGCCCGTGGACTGCCCACCGAGGCCGTCGCAGCAGCGGCTGCCGCTGGCGCCGCTGCCAAGCCCGCCCGCGCACCGAACAAGCCCAAGGTCGACCCTGAAGTGCGCGACAAGGCCGTGCAGGCCGTGCGCGACGCGCTGGTGGTGCTCGAGAAGGAAACCGCAGAAGGCCATGGCAAGGCCAGCGCCGGTGCAGCCGCCGCACTGCGTGCTGTGCTGAAGAACCATGGCAAGCACATCGATGCGGCACTGGAGCAGCAGGTGCACACCGCCCTGGTGGCCGCGGGCGAGCTCGAAGGCTGGCAGCGCTGGGGCGCCGATCAGGTGCGCGAAGACCTCGTGGCCAAGGCCGAAGCCCTGCTCAACCGCCCCGAGGGCCAGGCCCTGGGTGGCCGCAAGATGCAGGAGACCCTGCGCGCCCTGCGCGAGCAGTGGAAGCAGGCCGACCAGGGCGGTGCGCCCAACCATGGCCTGTGGAAGAAATTCGACGAAGCCTGCAACGCCGCGCACAAGGTGGTTGAGGCCTGGCTCGACAAGATCCGCGCCGACGCCGCCGAGCACAAGTCCCAGCGCCTGGCCCTGATCGAAGAGGTCAAGGCCTGGACGCAGGAACACGCCGCCTCGGGCGACTGGAAGGGTATCAACCGTGCCCTGTACCAGTTTGGTGACCGCTGGCGCGAAGGCGGCCACGTGGGCGAAAAGATCTTTGCCGAGCTGCAGCCGCTTTGGAAGCAGGCCATCGCAGGCGCCGCCGCGCCGCTGGAAGCCGCGCAGAAGGAAAGCCTGGCCCGCCGCCACGCCATGATCGACGAGGCCGTCGCCCTGGGTGCCGCGCCCATGCTGCGCATCGACGCTGTCAAGGCGCTGCAGCAGCGCTGGCAGGCCGAGGCGCAGACCGTGCCGCTGGACCGCAAGCACGAGCAAAAGCTTTGGGATGCCTTCCGCAAGCCCATCGACGAAGCCTTCAACCGCAAGTCGGCCGACCGCGACAAAGCCGTGACCGAACTGAGCGCGCGCGACCGTGTGGTGCTCGACGCCTCCAAGGCCCTTGAAGCCGCCAACGCCACGGGCGATGCGCAGCAGATCCGCGCCGCCGTGCAGGCCCTGGAAGCCGCGCTGCGCGGCCAGGCCCAGGCCGCCGAGGCAGCTGCCTCGGCCCAGAAGAGTGAGCAAAGCGCTGCCGCATCGGTGGCGCAGGCCGACGAAGCCGCCGCAGCATCCGGTGAGGGCGAGGCGCCTGCGGCTGATGCGGGTGCGGACGGCGAAGCTGCGGCCCCTGCCGCTGCGCCCGTTGCACCGCCCAAGCCCGCCCGCCCCGTGGTGGCCGTGCGTGGCGACGACCGCCCTGGCATGAAGAAGGACGCACCCGCAGCCCCCGGCCGCGGTGCGCGCCCTGGCGAGCGCCGCGATGGTGGCCGTGGCGATGCCGCAGGCCGAGGCGGCCCGCGCGATGGCCGCCCTGGTGACCGGGGTGCAGACCGCGGCGGTGACCGTGGTGGCCGCTTCGGCGACCGCCCGGCCTACGAAGACCGCGGCCCGCGCCTGGGCGACACGGCCTTCCGCGCGCAGCGCGATGCCATGGAGCACGCCCAGATGGCCCTGAAGAAGCTGGCCGCGCAGGCCCATGGCGAGGCGCTCACGCAGCTGCTCACCGCCTGGGAGAGGCGCGATGCGGCGCAGGTGCCGAGCACACAGGACCTTGGTGGTCGCGTGAGCCCGGCTGTGCGCACCTCTTGGACGCAGGCCCTGACGGCCGCGCCCAAGGGCGATGCCGCCGAAGCCCTGCTGCGCCTGGAAATGGCGGCCGACGTGCCCACGCCGGCCGAGCACATCTCCGCGCGCCGCATGCTGCAGCTGCAGCTGCTCACGCGCCGCAACGACCCAGCGCCTGACCAGACCTGGGGCCAGGATGCCGCCCGTGTGCTGGCCAGCACCAGCGATGCCGCCACGGCGCGCCGCCTGCAGAACGTGCTGAAGAACCTGCTGCGCAAGTAAGTAAGCAGAGGGTGCGTGCAGGGCCTGCGGTCCTGCCCCGCCTTGGAAGCGCCTTCGCGTGCATGCCCTTGGGTATGGATGTGAAGGCGCTTTTTCTTTGGAGGGGTGGTGGGGCGGATGTGCGTGTACGGACGCGTGCCCTTGCCATGGCTGCATGGCCCGAGGAGGCTGCTGGGGGCACAGCCGCAAAAACAAAAAAGCCGTTGCGGATGCAACGGCTTTTTCTTTGTTTGGTGCCCAGGAGAGGACTCGAACCTCCACGATGTTACTCGCTAGTACCTGAAACTAGTGCGTCTACCAATTCCGCCACCTGGGCTTTCAGATCAGATTTGAATTATAGAACGTTTTTTGGGGCCGCTGGCCAAGTTGCCCACTTTTTTGAAAATTGTTCGCCGCGTGCTGCTTTTTTGCGGCGTGCGAGCGACCGCGCAAGGGGCGTGTTTGCATTCGGCCGATGGGCTTGGGTTGTGCAGGCACGGGTTCGTGTGCGTTGCCCATCTTTCGACGGTCATCTGCTTTTGGTGGGCGCGAGATGCGTCGGGTGTGGAAAATAAAAAAGCCGCTGTGGGTACAGCGGCTTCGATATTTTGAAAACCACCACTGGTTCTCGTTAAACTTGGTGCCCAGGAGAGGACTCGAACCTCCACGATGTTACTCGCTAGTACCTGAAACTAGTGCGTCTACCAATTCCGCCACCTGGGCATTTCAGGAAAGACTCAGATTGTATATCAAGAAAACCACCCCCGGCGCGCAGTCCGCGCATTTGTCGGACGAAATTGAAGGCAGCGTGCAGGGGCACCGTGATGGTCATGGTTTCGTCATCCGTGACGATGGCGAAGGCGACATCTATATCCCCCCCAACGAAATGCGTGCCGTGCTGCACAAGGACCGCGTGCGCGTGCGCATCGTGCGCCAGGACCGCCGCGGCCGTCCCGAAGGCCGCGTGGTTGAGATCATCGAGCGCCCGCCGCAGCCCATCATCGGCCGGCTGCTGCAGGAAAGCGGTGTATGGCTTGTGGCCCCCGAAGACAAGCGCTATGGCCAGGACGTGTTGATCCCCAAGGGCGCCACCGGCGCCGCCAAGCCGGGCCAGGTGGTCGTGGTCGAGCTGACCGAGCCGCCGGCACTGTTCGGCCAGCCCGTGGGCCGCATCACCGAAGTGCTCGGCGAGGTGGATGACCCGGGCATGGAGATCGAGATCGCGGTGCGCAAGTACGGCGTGCCGCACGAGTTCTCGGCCGAGTGCCTGGCCCAGGCCAAGGAGCTGCCCGACAAGGTGCGCGCGCAGGACAAGAAGCGCCGCGTGGACCTGACCGACGTGCCCCTGGTCACCATCGACGGCGAAGATGCGCGCGATTTCGACGACGCCGTGTACTGCGAGCCCGCACGCGTGGGCCGCGGCAAGGGCTGGCGCCTGCTGGTGGCCATTGCCGACGTGAGCAACTACGTGGAGACCGGCAGCGCCATCGACATCGATGCCTACGACCGCGCCACCAGCGTGTACTTCCCGCGCCGCGTGATCCCCATGCTGCCCGAGAAGCTCTCCAACGGCCTGTGCTCGCTCAACCCCGATGTCGAGCGCCTGTGCATGGTCTGCGACATGCTGGTCAATGCCAAGGGCGAGGTGCATGCCTACCAGTTCTACCCGGCGGTGATGCACAGCCATGCGCGCTTCACGTACACCGAGGTGGCGGCCATCCTGGCCAACACGCGCGGGCCCGAGGCCAGCAAGCGCAAGGAGCGCATCCCTGACCTGCTGAACCTGCACGACGTGTACCGTGCACTGCTGATCGCGCGCCGCCAGCGCGGCGCGGTGGACTTCGAGACCACCGAGACGCAGATCATCTGCGACGAGAACGGCCGCATCGAGAAGATCGTGCCGCGCACCCGCAACGATGCGCACAAGCTCATCGAGGAGGCCATGCTGGCCGCCAACGTGTGCAGTGCCGACTTCATCGCCCAGGGCGGCCAGCCCGGCCTGTTCCGCGTGCACGAAGGCCCCACGCCCGAGAAGCAGGAGATTCTGCGCAACTACCTCAAGGCCATGGCCGTGGGCATGACCATCGGCGACGATCCCAAGCCTTCGGAGTTCCAGGCCATTGCCGAGGCCACCAAGGACCGGCCCGACGCCCAGCAGATCCACACCATGCTGCTGCGCTCCATGCAGCAGGCCATCTACACGCCCGTCAACAGCGGCCACTTCGGCCTCGCGTTCGAGGCGTACACCCACTTCACCAGCCCCATCCGGCGCTATCCCGACCTGCTGGTGCACCGGGTGATCAAGGCCATCCTGGGCAAGACGCAGTACAAGCTGCCCTCGCTGCCCACGCCGGGCGAGGCCCACGCCAAGCTGGCCAAGCGCCTGGCGTCCCGCGTGGCGGCGCCCGGCACCAAGCCGCGCAAGGACGTCAAGCCCCCGAGCCGCGAAGTCCAGGCCTGGGAGGCCGCGGGCCTGCACTGCAGCGCCAACGAGCGCCGTGCCGACGAGGCCAGCCGCGACGTGGAAGCCTGGCTCAAGTGCAAGTACATGCGCGAACATCTGGGCGAGGAGTACAGCGGCGTGGTCAGCGCGGCGACGAGCTTCGGCATCTTCGTGACGCTGGACGCGATGTACGTCGAGGGCCTGGTGCACATCACCGAACTCGGTGGCGAGTACTTCAAGTTCGACGAGGCACGCCAGGAGTTGCGCGGCGAGCGCACCGGCATCCGTTACGCCATCGGCGCGCGCGTGCGCGTGCAGGTCAGCCGCGTGGACCTCGATGGCCGCAAGATCGACTTCCGACTGGTGCGTGAGGGCGAGGAGCTCGTGGGCCGTGCGCTCAAGGACAAGGGCGTGTCGCAGGACGGTCCCGGTGGTTCCGGCAAGGGCCCACGCAAGGGCGGCAGCAGTGGCCGTGCCAGCGGTGGCCGCTCCAAGGCGAAGGCCGCCGACCCCTCGGCCACCGAGATGGCATCGCTCACGCGCGAGCGCGCTGCGCGCTCGCCCATCCAGGAGCTCAAGGCGTCGGTGAAGAAGGCGGCTGCCGGCAAGCCCGGCGGCAAGAGCAGCAAGGGCCGCAAGCCGCGCCGCAGCTGACCCGGGCAGGCGCTTGCCGCAATCGACCAAGTCTGCCCGCGCAGGCGCTGGCAGCCTTTTTTCATGGGCGCACGGCAACCTGGGGCGGGCCCGCCGGGTCCGGCCGCTGTTGCTGCAGGAACGCGAGGTAGCGCCGCGCCGAATCTGCGGGGGCTTCCATCATGGGCAGGTGGCCGATGCCGGCCAGGCGCTCGATGTGCGTGCCCGGCAGCAGGGTGCGCAGCGTTTCGCTGCCCGAGATGTCGAAAACCCTGTCCTGCTCGCCCCAAAGGGCCAGCGCGGGCTGCTTCAGGCCGGTCGCCAGCCGCTGGCCCAGCAGGTGCCGGTCCTTGAGCTGCGCGTCCCATAGCCTTGTGTTGGATGCCGCGTTGCGCAGGGCGTCCTGCTCGCTGGCGTGCAGGATGGGGTAGGGCAGGAAAGGGCGTTTTTCGAACACCAGCGCCATCATGGCCTCAAACGCTGCCGCGTCCTGCGCTATCAGCGGACGCTGGCCGGCGTCGATGAGCTGGTCCATGCGGCTCGGTTGCTGCGAACGCAGGCCGTGCGGCGCGCCGATGAAGGCCACGCTGGCCACGCGCTCCGGGTGCTCCATCGCCAGCAGCGCCGCAATGGTGCCGCCCATCGAGTTGCCGGCCAGGTGGGCCCGGTCGATGCCCCAGGCATCCATCAGCTCGCGCAGGCGCCTGGTGTGGGCCGCGTAGTCGTAGGGCAGGGCCTCGTCGCGCGTGCTCTGGCCAAAGCCCGGCAGGTCGGGTGCGATCACGCGGTGCGTGGCGGTGATCGGGCGCGCAAAATCCGCCCAGTGGTCTTTCTCTGCAAAAATGCCGTGCAGCAGGATGATGGGAAGGGCGTCGTTGCCTGGTGAAGCCGCACCGCTGTCCAAGTAGTGCACCTCGTGCCCCGCGATGCGGATGGTCTGGGCCGAGAGGCCCGAGAGTTGGCGGTTCAACTGCAGCAGCGGTTGCTTGAACAGGGCGGGCGTGCCGTAGTAGAGCGCAGTGGTGGCCAGTGCCAGTGCCGCTGCTGTAGAAAAAAGGATGCGCTTCAAGGACAGGTCTCCGTTGTGGGTAGGATTGCCGCGAAGGCTACCGGGAGCGCCGTTTGAAAACTTGCATGTTTGGGCTATGCCAGCGAACAACAGCTTGAGCCTGGGCTTTGACCGCGCTCTCTATGTCGGCGACCTGCCCGCCACGGGCTGGCATTGCCATGCGGCACCCGTGCTGCTGGTCGGCCTGTCGGGCCGGTTCGCCCTGCACCTCAAGCCCGGTGAAGTCGAAACATGCCACAGCGCGCTGGTCGATGCGGGGGTGCAGCACCTGCTGGACCCCTGCGGCGAACAGGTGGCGCTGATGTACCTGGAGCCCGACTCGCGCGAGGCCCGCGGCCTGCGCCACCCGTTCGAGACGAGGGGCGGCGTGATTCTCGATGTTGCCGTGCCCGTGGGCGCGCGCAGTGCCATGGATGCCTATCTGCGCCACTTCGACCTGCCCTCCCTGTTGCGGTTGCCCTGCGCGCCGGCGGCACCGGTCGACGCGCGCGTACTGCGCAGCCTTCGGGCCCTGCGCACGCCGGAGGATGGCCGGCTCCTGCGAGACGGACTGGCGGCCGAGGTGCAGTTGTCGGCCTCGCGCTTCAACCACCTGTTCCGCGCCGAGATGGGTGTGAGCCTGCGCAGCTACCGGGTGTGGTCCCAGGTGCGCCTGGCGATGGCGGGGCTGGCGACCAGCCCGCGCCTGACCGACGCGGCACTGCACGGCGCGTTTTCCGACTCGGCGCATTTCAGCCGCATGTTCCGCCAGACCTTCGGCATGACGCCGTCGAGCGTGCTCAAGCCCCTGAAGGAGGTGTTGCTGGTGCCGTGATGGCGGTCAGCGGCCCATCCGCCGTGCCAGTGCGCTGGCCGTCAGGGCCTGGCCCTCGGGCCAGTGGTCGGCCGCCAGGCCATGGGCATAGACCGCCTCGCTCGCGGCGCGCAGCGCGCTGGCGCCGGCGGCCAGGCGGGCGCCGACCATGCCGGCCAGCACATCGCCCGTGCCGGCGGTGGCCAGCAGGCCATTGCCCGTGGGGTTGATGGCGGGCACCCGATCGGCCGCGCTCACCACCGTGCCCGAGCCCTTGAGCACGGCCACGCAATTGAACTGCGCGGCCAGTTGAAGGGCCGCGTCCAGTCGGTCGGCTTGTACCTCGGAGGTCGTCAGGCCCAGCAGGCGTGCGGCCTCCAAGGGGTGCGGTGTGAGCACGGTGGGCTGTCCATGCTGGCCGCGCGCCACCACCAGTGCGTGCAGGGCGGCGTCGCGGGCGATGGCGTTCAGGGCGTCGGCGTCCAGCACCAGGCGCGCGGCGCGCGTGATGACCTCGCGCAGCACGCTGCCCACGGCTTCGCCGCCGCCGCAGCCGCACACCACGGTGAGTTGCTCGAGCTCCAGCGCGCCGAAGCGGCGCAGCATCAGTTCGGGTTGGCTGCTGTCCAGCTCCAGGTGGCCGGCATCCAGCAGGGCCACCAGCACGCGGCCCGCGCCCTGGTGCAGCGCGGCCGATGCGGCCAGCAGGGCCGCGCCTGCCATGCCCATGCCACGCTGGGCCAGGCCCTCGCCGCCCACCACGGCCACGTCGCCATGGCTGCCTTTGTGGCTCGCGTGCGGGCGTGGCGCAGTCAGCGGCGGGCCGCAGAGCCAGGCGTTGGGTGGTTCGTGTCCCGGCGGCGCACCCAGGTCGTCGAGCCACACGCTGCCGGCCGCGTCGCGCCCGGCGGCGGTGAACAGCCCGGGCTTGAGTGTGAGCAGGCTCAACGTGTGCCGCGGTGAGGGCGCGTGGTGTGCCAGCGGTTCGAGCGCCAGGCCCGCGCCGAACTGCCCTGTGTCCGCATCAAGGCCCGAGGGCAGGTCGACCGACAGCACCGGGGCGGGGCTGGCCTGCAGCTGCCGCAGGCAGGCCAGCAGGCGTTCGTTGGGTGTGCGTGGTGTGGCCCCCGGGGCCGATGGTGTGATGCCGATGCCCAGCAAGGCGTCTATGCACAGGTCTGCCCCGGTCAGGGTGCCGGGCGCGGCATCGGCCCATTCCACGCCCGCAGCCAGGGCGCGCTCCCATGACCGGCGCGCATCGGGCGGGGCGGCCTCGGGCGTGCCCAGCCAGGTCACCACCACGCGTCGACCACTGCGCTGCAGGTGCATGGCGGCCTCCAGTCCGTCGCCGCCGTTGTTGCCCGCGCCGCAGGCAATCCACACCGTGCGCGCATGGGGAGCCAGCGCCTGCGCCAGTTGCGCCACAGCCAGGCCGGCGCGTTGCATCAGCGTGTGCGGGGGCAGGGGGGTGGCCGCTGCCCGCTCGATGCGGCGCGTGGCGGCTGTGTTGTGCAGGGCATGGGGCTGGTGGGGCGTGATGCGGTGCATGGCAGGCGGGGCAGATGGGGATTGCATTGTGCGCCGTCAGGGCGCCGGGGGTGTCTTTCTGCGCCTGGGGGTTTCCGAGGGGCCCACGTTGCCGAACAACTCCTCGCCGCGCTCGCGCAGCAGGGTCAGCACGCGTTGCGTGGCGGGGGAGAGGTAGCCCGTGCGCCGGTGCGTCACGCCCAGCATGCGGCGCAGGGTGGTGGCCGGCAGTGCCACCTCGCGCAGTGCGGCGCTGCGCTCCAGCGCCAGGGTGTGGCGCGACACGAAGGTCAGCAGGTCGGTGCGGGCCACCATGCGCGGCAGCAGGGCGATGGAGCCGCTCTCGAGCTTCACTTCGGGCGTGGGCAACCCGCGCGCGCTGAAGGCCAGGTCCAGCCATTGCCGGCTGGGGATGTGGGCGCTGGGCAGTGCCCAGCCATAGTCGAGCAGGGTGCGCAACTCCAGCGTGCGCCGGCGGAACACCGGGTGCGTGCGTGCGGCGGCGACCACCACCACGTCTTCCACCAGGCCGTGGGATTCGAGCTCGGGATCGCCGTCCACCGCCAGCCCCACCAGCAGGTCGAGGTTGCCCTGGCGCAGCTGGGTGCGCAGCTCGGCGCTGGGGCCCACCACCACGTCGATGCGCACGCGCGGCGCTTCGGCCAGCACGGCGCGGCACAGTTCGGGCACCAGGTGCTCTGCAGCGATGGGGCCGCTGCCCAGGGCCACCTGGCCGGCGGAGCCTTCGGCGAAGTCGCGCACCTCGCGCACCAGCTCGTCGCTGGCCGAACGCAGCAGGCTGCAACGCGCCAGCAGCACCTCGCCCACCCCTGTGAGGCGGATGCCACGGCCCGCGCGCTCGAACAACGGGCTGCCCACCAGGTCCTCCAGCCGCTGGATGCACTTGGTCAGCGCGGGTTGCGAGCGGCCCACTTCCTCGGCCGCACGCCCCAGGTGGCCCAGCCGGGCCACGGTCTCGAAGAAGCGAAGGTCGCGCAGGTGCAGGTCCATCGTTTCATATCCAGAAGTGATGATTCAATCATCATTATCGAATAGACGGAATGGATCGCGGTTCTCAGAATCACGCTCCATGACCTTCCAGATCTTCGTGACCGCACCCCGACTGGCCCCTGCCGGCCTGGCCTTGCTGCAGCAGCACGGCTGCAGCGTCCATTTCCTTGAGGATGCCAACTACAGCGCGGAGGTGCTGCGCCGGATGGCCGCCATGCCCTTTGATGCCGTGATCTCGCGCACGGTGGATCTGCCCGCCGAGGCCATCGCCGCCTGCCCGAGCCTGCGCGTGATCTCCAAGCACGGCGTGGGTGTGAGCAACATCGCCGTGGACGCGGCCACGCGCCAGGGCGTTCCCGTGTACGTGACTCCGGGCGCCAACGCCGCCTCGGTGGCGGAGCTGACCATCGGCCTGATGCTGGCCGCTGCCCGCCGCATCGTGCGCCTGGATGGCGAATTGCGCGCGGGCCGCTGGACCCGGGCGCAGGACGGCCTGCAGCTCGCCGGCCGCCGCCTGGGGCTGCTGGGTTTTGGTCAGGTGGGCCAGCGCGTGGCGCGTGTGGCCCAGGCCCTGGGCATGCAGGTGCATGCCTTCGACCCTGCGCTGCAGGGCCCTTCGTCCGTGCCCGGCGTGCAGTTGCATGCCGCGCTGGCCCCGCTGCTGGCGGTGAGCGACGTGCTCAGCCTGCACGTGCCACTCAATGCCGCCACGCGGGGCCTCATCGATGGCGCCGCGCTCGACCTGTTGCCGCCCGGCGCGCTGCTGGTGAACACCGCGCGCGGCGAGGTGGTGGACGAGGCGGCCCTCATCGCCCGCCTGGCCGACGGCCGCCTGGCCGGCGCAGGCCTGGACACCATGACCACCGAGCCGCTGCCCGCAGGCCATGCGCTGGCGCAGTTGCCCACGGTGGTGCTCACCCCGCACGTGGGCGGCTCCACCGCGGCGGCCCTCGACGCCATGGCCGAGGGCGCTGCGCGCAACGTGCTCGGCTACCTGCAGGGCCAGCCACCGGACGTGCGCAGCTGCGTCAATCCCCACGTCTTTTCCACCACCACCCTTGCTGCCTGATTCCATGACCACGACCAACAACTCTCCCTGGCCACCCGGCTATGCCGTGAACCCGCGCGTGAGCGCACTCGACGCCGAAATCGTGGCCGGCTTTCGCACGGTGCCCGCGGCGCATGCCAGCGACTGCCTGGGCCGCGGCGTGGGTGCGCTGGGCCTGGCCGCCTACCACGCCGACCTCAAGCTCACCCTGTGCGGGCCGGCCATCACGGTGCGTGTGCGCCCGGGTGACAACCTCATGATCCACGTCGCGATGCAGATGGCGCAGCCCGGCGACGTGATCGTGATCGACGGGGCGGGCGACCCGACGCAGGCCCTCATCGGCGGGCTCATGCGCACCACGGCTGTGGCGCGCGGCATCGCCGGCTTCGTGGTGGACGGCGCCGTGCGCGATCTCGTGGAGTGGGCGGAAGGCGGCGTGGCCGTCTACGCGCGCAGCCACACGCACCGCGGCCCCAGCAAGGACGGCCCTGGCGAGGTCAACGTACCCATCGCCTGCGCGGGCATGAGCGTGGCGCCCGGCGACCTGATCCTGGGCGATGCCGACGGCGTGCTGTGCGTGCCCGCCGCCCAGGCCGAGGCCCTGCTGCCCCTGGTGCGAGCCCATGCGGCACGCGAGGACAAGATCCGCGCCGGCAACCAGGCCGGCACGCCCGATCCCGAGCGCTTCAACGCGCTGCTGCGCCAGCGGGGCTGCCCGGTCTGAGCGCGCGGGCACTGTTCCAAGAACCACAACGAGGAGACAAAAGCATGCAACGACGTGAATTCCTGATGGCCGCTGCCGCTGCTGCAACCGGTGCAGCCGGCGCAGCCCCGGCCCTGGCGCAGTCCCCTGCGGGCTACCCCGCGCGGCCGTTGCGCTTCGTGGTGCCGTTTCCGCCTGGCGGCGGTACCGACACCACCTCGCGCCTCATCGCCGAGAAGCTCAGCTCCCTGCTGGGCTGGACGGTGGTGGTCGACAACAAGCCCGGCGCGGGCGGCAACATCGGGCTCGATTTCGTGGCCAAGGCGCCCCCGGACGGCTACACCATCGGCATGGGGCAGGCGGCCAACCTGGCGATCAACCCCTCGCTGTACCCGAAGATGCCGTTCGATCCGCTCAAGGACCTCACACCCATCGTCTCGGTGGCCGACCAGCCCGTGGTGCTGGTGGTGCGGGCCGATTCGCCGCTCAGGACACTGGATGATTTCGTGAAGTCCGCCAAGGCCCGGCCTGGCAAGATGGGCGTGGCGCAGGCGGGCAACGGCACGGTGGGCCACCTGGCGGGCGAGCTGTTGGAGCGGCGCGCCGGCATCGAGCTGCTGCAGGTGCCCTACAAGGGTGCAGGCCCGGCCATGACCGACCTGCTGGGCGGCCAGGTGGAGACCTACTTCGGCAACACCGTCTCGGTGATGGGGCAACTGGCGGGCGGCAAGATCCGCGCGCTGGCGCTGAGTTCAGCGCGCCGCATTGGTGCGCTGCCCAACGTGCCCACGGTGGCCGAGCAGGGCTTTGCCGGCTTCGATGCCACCACCTGGCTGGGCCTGGTGGGTCCGGCCGGCATGCCGGCCGAGGCGGTGGCGCGCATCAATGCCGAGGTCCAGAAGATCCTGGCCCGCGCCGATGTGAAGGAAAAGCTCGCGCACGAAGGCAGCGAGCCCACGCCCGGAACGCCGCAGCAGTTCGCGGCGCACATCCGGGGCGAGCATGCCAAGTGGAGCGCGCTGATCCGTGATGCCAACATCCGCATCGAATGACGCTGCCATGACCGCTGCCCAGACGCTGACCGCTTCCCCGGGCGGCTCGCGCACAATGGCGGCCGGCACGCCGCGCCGCCTGCGCACCATCCTCTCGCTGCAGGATTTCGAGCCCGCCGCACGCCGGCTGCTGCCGCGCCCCGTGTTCGGCTATGTGGCCGGCGGCTGCGAGACGGATGCCTCGCTGGCCGGCAACCGCAGCGCGTTTGCGGACTATGGCTTTGTTCCGCGCGTGCTGCAGGGCGTGGCCGGGCGATCGCAGGCAGCCACCCTGTGGGGGCGTACCTGGGCCGCGCCGTTCGGCATTGCGCCCATGGGCATGTGCGCGCTGGCCGCCTACCGGGGTGACCTGGCCCTGGCGCAGGCCGCCGGCCAGGCCGACATCCCCATGGTGTGCAGCGGCACGGCGCTGATCGCGCTGGAGGATGTGCGCCGTGCCAATCCGCACGCCTGGTTCCAGGCCTACGTGCCGGGCGAGGTGACGCGCATCGAGGCGCTGGTGGAACGTGTGGCGCGCGCGGGTTACGGCACGCTGGTGGTCACGGCCGACACTGCCGTTTCGGGCAACCGCGAGAACCATGTGCGCGTGGGTTTCTCCAGCCCGCTGCGGCCCAGCCTGTCACTGGCCTGGCAGGGCGTGTCGCACCCGCGCTGGCTGCTGGGCAGCTTTGCGCGCACGCTGGTGCGCCATGGCATGCCGCATTTCGAGAACTCCCAGGCCACGCGGGGAGCACCCATCCTGTCGCGCAATGCGGCGCGGGACTTCGGTGCGCGGGACCACCTGGACTGGGAGCACTTGCGGCGCATACGCCGGCTCTGGCAGGGGCGCCTGGTGGTCAAGGGCATCCTCAGCGTGCCCGACGCGCAGGCGGCACGCGACTGCGGGGCCGACGGACTCATCGTCTCCAACCATGGCGGCCGCCAGCTCGACGGTGCGGTTTCGCCGCTGCGCGTGTTGCCCGGGATCGTCGCGGCGGTGCCCGACATTCCGGTGATGATGGACAGCGGCGTGCGCCGCGGCAGTGACGTGCTCAAGGCCATCGCGCTCGGTGCGCGCTTCGTCTTTGTTGGCCGGCCATTCTTGTACGCTGCAGCGCTTGCTGGGCAGGCGGGTGTGGCCCACGGCATCGACCTGCTGCAGCAGGAGATCCACCGCAACATGGCGCTGCTGGGGGCAGAGCGCCTTACGGATCTGCGCGAGGGACGGGTCGTGCCCCTGCGGCCCTAAAACCGCCGCATCCCCAGGCCGTCCAGGTCCACCCCGGGGCTGCGCTGGGCCACCAGGTCGGCGATGGCGCGTGCACTGCCGCTGGCCAGGGCGAAGCCGCCCGTGCCGTGGCCGGTGTTGAGCCACAGGCCGGGTATGCCGCTGGCGCCGATCACGGGGGCGCCGTCGGGCAGCATGGTGCGCGCGCCGCGCCAGGCCTGCACGCCCCCCGAGAGCTGCGCGCCGCCGGGAAACCAGTCGTTGAGGGCGCGGTACAGGCGCGCCAGGGTCGGGGCGTGGTGTTCCGCGTCGGCGCTGCCCAGCTCGGCCCCTCCGGCCACGCGTACGCGCAGTCCCAGGCGGCTGATGCTGATCTGCTGCTGCACATCGACCACGCTGGCCTGCGGGGCGTGCGTGTCTTCACGCAGCGGCGCGCTGACGGAGTAGCCGTACAGGGCCGTCATCGGCAGCCGAAGGCCGATGGCCGGCAGCAGCGCTGCCGAGGCCATGCCGGCGCACAGCACCACGGCATCGAAGCGGTGCGCCGTGGGGTCGCCCTGCAGCACCACGCCCGTGGGGTTGGTCGCCAGGCGCTCCACACGCGTGCCGAAGGCAAACTGCACGCCTCCCGCTTGCGTGCCCTGGCGCAGCAACTGGGCGAACAGGCGGCAGTTGCCTGCCGCGGCGCCAGGCAGCGAGATGGCGCCGGCCAGCGGCGTTTCGGGCGAGAGGCCGGGCTCCAGCTTCTGTGCGGCGGCGGCATCGATCTCCTGCACCGCCACGCCCGCGTCGCGCAGGCATTGCAGCATCGGCTGCAGGGCCGTGCGGTCCTGTTCGGTGCGCAGCAGCAGCAGGCGGCCGGGGCTGGCCTCGAAGTCGAGTTCGTGCTCGGTGGCGATCTCCAGCGTGCGCGCCAGGCTGTACTGGGCCAGGCGCTCGAGTGCGGTGGCGGGCCCGGGGCCGCGCCTGGCCAGGCGCTTCCAGTGCCACAGCCAGGACACGTCGGCCCGGCCGAAGCCCTGGGCCAGGCGCACGGTGGATTGTGCGCCCATGAGCCGCGCGGCCGGCGCCATGCCCGGCAGCGACCAGGGGGTGGGCAGCACCGGCGCCAGCAGGCCGGCAGTGGCAAAGCTGGCGTCCTCGGCGGCGGCGTTGCGCTGCTCGAACACGGTGACTTCGTGCCCGTCGCGGGCCAGTTCGTATGCGGTGGTGACGCCGATGATGCCGGCGCCCACGATGGCAATCTTCATGAAGGGGAGTATGGGTTGCGTTCGCTGCTCTGCAGCGAACGACAATTGTTATTTTTCTTGTAGTGCTTTTTCGATTTGCAGGCTGGCATTGAGCACGCCATCGTCGCGCAAAGCCCCATGCCAGACCATCAGGCCGACCGGGAGTTCCCCTTGCACGTGGCAGGGCAGCGACAGGGCGCAGCCGTCCAGCAGGTTCACGAGGCTGGTGTTGCGCAGCAGCAGGGTGTTCACGCGAAAGAACTCCTCATCGCGCTCGGCGCCCGGTGCCACGCTGGCGATGGTGGGCGCGGTGATGGGCACGGTGGGCGAGAGCAGGGCATCGTAGCCATCGATGGCGGCGTGCATGCGCTCCTGCCAGGCGCTGCGGGCCCGGGCCAGGTCAATGTACTCCCAGGCCGCGAGCGTGGCGCCTTTTTCGATGCGTGCGCGCACCCGGGGATCGTATTGATCGCCCTTGGCGGCCAGCAGCCCGCGGTGCCAGGCATAGGCCTCGGGCGGCGAGAAGCCGTAGGAAGGTTGCTGGGCCGACTCGGGCAAGGCGATGGTGTCGATGTGTGCGCCGGCGCGGCGCAGGGTATCGAGCGTGCGCTCGAACGCCCGGGCCACCGTGGCATCCATGCCGTCCAGGAACAGTGTGGAAGGCATGGCCAGACGGTAGCCGGCCAGCGGGGCAGGGCTGCGCGTGACGCGCGTGGCCGAGAGCAGTTCGTGCACCGCGATCGCATCGCGCACGCTGCGCGTCATGGCGCAGGCGGTGTCGAGCGTGGTCGACAGCGGTACTGCGCCCGTGGTGGGCACCAGGCGCTGCGTGTTCTTGAAGCCGACGATGCCGTTGAGCGCTGCCGGGATGCGGATGGAGCCGCCGGTGTCCGAGCCCAGGCCCACGAAGGCCGCGCCGGTGGCCACCGAGACGGCCGCGCCCGACGAGGAGCCGCCCGGCGCACGAGCCTCGCCGGGCAGGGCGCCAAAGCGTGCGTCCCACGCGGCGGGCGTGCCGAAGTGGGGGTTCACCCCCACGCCGGAAAAGGCGAATTCGACCATGTTCGTACGGCCGATGAGGCTGGCGCCCGCGGCACGCAGCCGTGCCACGGCCGGGCTGTCCTGCGTTGCCGGGGTGCTGCCGGCGAGCGCCGTGGAGCCCGCTGCCGTGGGCTGGCCTGCAACGTCGAACAGGTCCTTGACCGACACCGCCAGGCCGGCCAGGGGCGCCAGCGCCACGCCGGGCTGCACCGCCGTGGTGCGTGCCGTGTCGAACAGGGTCTGCAGGAAGGTGTGGGTGTTGGCTGGCGCCTGTGCTGCCGCGATGCAGCGTTCGAGTTCGGCGGCCGGGGTGCTGGTGCCGGTCCGCAGGGCCGAGCGGGTGGCAAGAAGGTCGGGAAGCATGGGTGTGCTAGAATCCTTGGGTTTTGCTGGGAGCAGTAGCGCTTTACGCGTGGGCTTGTAGCAAGACCAATCGCAAACCAGTCCTGTCAAGGTGTTGCAGCGGTCGTGGGAAACACGGCGTTGCAAATATTGGGGCTGATTTTAGACCTAACCTTTGGAGTATTTTTATGTCCGTTACCATGCGCGAAATGCTGGAAGCCGGTGTCCACTTCGGTCACCAAACCCGCTTCTGGAACCCCAAGATGGCCCCCTACATCTTCGGCCATCGCAACAAGATCCACATCATCAACCTGGAAAAGTCGCTGCCACTGTTCCAGGAAGCACAGAAGTTCGCCAAGCAACTGGCTGCCAACCGCGGCACGATCCTGATGGTCGGCACGAAGCGCCAGGCCCGCGAAATCCTGTCCACCGAAGCCCTGCGCGCCGGTGTTCCTTTCGTTGACCAGCGCTGGCTGGGCGGCATGCTGACGAACTTCAAGACCGTGAAGACCTCGATCAAGCGCCTCAAGGACATGAAGGCCCAGCTGGAAACCGGCCTGGACAGCCTGAGCAAGAAGGAACAGCTCACGTTCACCCGTGAGATCGAAAAGCTCGAGAAGGACATCGGCGGTATCCAGGACATGGCGGCGCTGCCCGACGCCATCTTCATCATCGACGTGGGCTTCCACAAGATCGCCGTGGCCGAAGCCAAGAAGCTCGGTATCCCGCTGATCGGCGTGGTTGACACCAACCACTCGCCCGAAGGCATCGACTACGTGATCCCCGGCAACGACGACTCGGCCAAGGCCGTGACGCTGTACGCCCGCGGCATCGCCGACGCGATCATCGAAGGCCGTGCCAACGCAGTGAACGAAGTCGTCAAGGCCGCTACCTCCGAGAGCACCGACGAATTCGTGGAAGTGCAAGAAGCCGCCGCCTGATAGCCCGGCTGCGCGATCCGTCGCGAACAAAAGCGGGGCTCCTGGTTAGCCCCCTTTTTTTTAGCCCGAATCTGAACTCACTGAACTGAACACTGAAGGAATAAAGATGGCTGCAATTACCGCAAGCATGGTTGCCGAACTGCGTGGCAAGACCGATGCCCCGATGATGGAATGCAAGAAGGCCCTGACGGAAGCCGACGGCGACATGGCCAAGGCCGAAGAGCTGCTGCGCGTCAAGCTGGGCACCAAGGCCGGCAAGGCCGCCTCGCGCATCACCGCCGAAGGTGTGGTCGCCAGCTACATCAGCGGCACCACCGGCGCCCTGGTCGAAGTGAACAGCGAAACCGACTTCGTGAGCAAGAACGACAGCTTCATCGCACTGGCCAACGCCGCTGCCGAGCTGATCGCCAAGCACAACCCCGCCGACGTGGCTGCCCTGGGCGCACTGGCCTACGAGCAAGACAGCTTCGGCCCCACGCTGGAAGATGTGCGCAAGGGCCTGATCGGCAAGATCGGCGAGAACATGTCGTTCCGCCGCTTCAAGCAGTTCAGCGGCGCCAGCAAGCTGGCCTCGTACCTGCACGGCACGCGCATCGGTGTGGTCGTCGAGTTCGAAGGTGACGAAACGGCTGCCAAGGACGTTGCCATGCACGTCGCTGCGATGAAGCCCGTGGCCCTGACCAGCGCCGACGTGCCCGCTGACCTGATCGAAAAAGAGCGCTCGGTGGCTGCTGCCAAGGCCGCTGAGGACAAGGCCAAGGCCGAAGCCGAAGGCAAGCCCGTGCAGTCCGACGAGATCGTGACCAAGCGCATCGAAGGCGGCGTGCAGAAGTACCTCAAGGAAGTCTCGCTGTTCAACCAGGTCTTCGTGAAGGCTGCGGACGGCAAGCAGACCGTCGAGCAGATGCTCAAGGCCACCAACACCACCGTCAAGGGCTTCACCCTGTACGTGGTGGGCGAAGGCATCGAGAAGAAGGTTGACGACTTCGCTGCCGAAGTGGCCGCCCAGGTGGCTGCCGCCAAGGCCGCAGCCTGATCGTTCCCCGCAACAACCCCACCAAAGCCCTGCACCACCTACCGGAGAAGTTTCCCATGTCCAACGCTGCACCAGCCCACAAGCGCATCCTGCTCAAGCTGTCTGGTGAGGCGCTGATGGGGGATGACGCCTTCGGTATCAACCGCGCCACCATCGTGCGCATGGTGGAGGAAATCGCCGAAGTCACCCGCCTGGGTGTGCAGGTGGCGGTGGTGATCGGTGGGGGCAACATTTTCCGTGGTGTCGCGGGCGGCTCGGTCGGCATGGACCGGGCCACCGCCGACTACATGGGCATGCTGGCCACCGTGATGAACGCGCTGGCCCTGGCCGATGCGATGGACAAGCAGGGCCTGATCGCCCGCGTGATGTCCGCCATCGCCATCGAGCAGGTGGTCGAGCCCTATGTGCGCCCCAAGGCGCTGCAGTACCTCGAAGAGGGCAAGGTCGTGGTTTTCGCGGCCGGCACGGGCAACCCCTTCTTCACCACCGATACGGCTGCGGCCCTGCGCGGTGCTGAAATCGGTGCCGAGCTGGTGCTCAAGGCCACCAAGGTGGACGGCGTTTATACTGCCGACCCCCAGAAGGATCCCACGGCCACGCGCTACACGAAGCTCAGCTTCGACGAGGCCATGTCCCGCAACCTGGGCATCATGGATGCGACCGCTTTCGCCCTGTGCCGCGACCAGAAGCTGCCGGTGCGGGTGTTCTCGATCATCAAGCACGGTGCGCTCAAGCGCGTGGTGATGGGCGAGGACGAGGGTACGCTGGTTTACGCCTGATGACGATGCACGGGCAGGCTGCATGCCTGCCCGTCTCTGGTCCGCCCCGAGGAGAAAAACATGACGATTGCCGACATCAAGAAGAACGCTGAAACCAAGATGGACCAGTCCATCTCGGCCTTCAAGAACAACCTGCAGAAGATCCGCACCGGCCGCGCCAACCCTGCGCTGCTCGACTCCGTGCAGGTCGAGTACTACGGCTCCTTCGTGCCCCTCTCCCAGGTGGCCAACGTGGCGCTGATCGATTCGCGCACCATCAGCGTCCAGCCCTGGGAAAAGGGCATGGGCGCCAAGATCGAGAAGGCCATCCGCGAAAGCGACCTGGGCCTGAACCCCGCCTCCATGGGCGACCTGATCCGCGTGCCCATGCCGCCGATGAGCGAAGAGCGCCGCAAGGAAATGACCAAGCTGGCCCGCACCGAAGGCGAGAGCGCCAAGATCGCCATCCGCAACCTGCGCCGCGACGCGAACGAATCCGTCAAGAAGCTGGTCAAGGACAAGCTGGCCTCCGAAGACGACCAGAAGCGCGCCGAAGCAGATGTGCAGAAGTTCACCGACCGGCACATCTCCGAAGTCGATGCGCTGGTGGCGGCCAAGGAACAGGAAATCATGGCGGTCTGACCCCGGTCCGATCGTTCCACATGTCCGTACCGCAGGTGGTGCCGCACCACATCGCCATCGTCATGGATGGCAATGGCCGCTGGGCCACGCGCCGCTTCCTGCCGCGCCTGGCCGGCCACAAGCAAGGGGTTGACTCACTGCGCCGCTGCGCGCGCGCCTGCGTGCAGCGCGGCGTGTCCGTGCTCACCGTCTTCGCCTTCTCCTCCGAAAACTGGAACCGGCCCGCCGATGAAGTCTCCGGACTCATGGAACTGCTGGCCATGGCGCTCGCGCGCGAGGTGCCCCAGCTCATGAAGGACGGCGTGCGCCTGTACTTCGTGGGCGAGCGTGCCGGCCTGTCGGCCAAGGTGCAGGCCGGTCTGGCCCAGGCCGAGGCCGCCACGGCCCACAACACGCGCCTGGTGCTCAATGTCTGCTTCAACTATGGCGGACGCTGGGATATCGCCCAGGCGGCGGCGGCCCTGGCCGCCAAGGGTGAGCCCATCACCGAGGCCAGCCTGAATGCGGCCATGGGCATGTCCCATGTGCCCGATCCGGACCTCGTGGTGCGCACCGGTGGGGAGATGCGCATCAGCAACTTCCTGCTGTGGCAGATCGCGTATTCGGAACTGTTCTTCAGCGACCGGCTTTGGCCGGATTTCGACGAATCCGCACTGGACGAAGCCATTGCGGCTTACAGTGCGCGGGAACGCCGTTTCGGCAAGACCTCAGAACAGCTACTGTCCGCGCATCCCGATCCGATGCCGGGCTGAAAGGCCCCATGCTCAAACAGCGCGTCATCACTGCCCTCGTCCTGCTGGCCATCCTGCTGCCAGCCCTGTTCTACGGCTCGCCCCTGCCCTTTACCGTGGTGGTGCTGGTGCTCATGGCCGCCGGTGCCTGGGAGTGGGGCCGCCTGTGCGGCTTTGGCCAGGCCGGTTCGCTGGCCGTGGGCGCCGCCTGTGTGGCGCTGTGCCTGGGCTCGTGGGCGCTGGGCTGGCTGGATCGTCCGCTGACGGTGCTGTGGATCGCCGGGGGCGCCTTGTGGGTGTTGGGCACTGCCTGGCTACTGCGCGCCGGGGTGCCTGGCTGGCCAAAGATCCCCGCCCCTGTGCGGCTGATTGCCGGTGTACTCGCGCTGTGGCTGGCATGGCTGGCCGTGGTGCAGGCGCGCCATATCGGCATCAACTTTCTGCTGTCGGTACTGGTCCTGGTGTGGGTGGCCGACATCTTTGCGTATTTCGCCGGCCGCACCTTCGGCCTGCGCTTCACCAAGGGCAAGCTGGCACCCTCCATCAGCCCCGGCAAGAGCTGGGAAGGTGTATGGGGTGGCCTAGCCGGGGTGCTGGTGCTGTCGTTCGCCTGGGTGGCGGCCGATGCCCACTGGCAGGCCGAGGTCTTGAGTTTCTACAGCCGCATGGCCCTCCAGGGCTGGTGGCTGCTGGTGGTGGCGGCGCTGTTCATGACCGCGATGAGCGTCAGTGGTGACCTGGTGGAGTCGCTCATCAAGCGCAGCGCAGGCGTCAAGGACAGCAGTGGCCTGCTGCCGGGCCATGGCGGCGTGCTCGACCGTGTCGACGCCCTGCTGCCCACCCTTCCCCTGGCCATGATGCTCACGAGCCTGACGACCCCTATATGAAACAACGGCTTACCGTACTCGGTTCCACCGGCTCGATCGGGACCAGCACCCTGGACGTGGTGGCGCGCCACCCTGAACGCTTCGAGATCTTTGCACTGAGCGCGGCCACGCAGGTCGACCTGATGCTGGCGCAATGCGCGCAGTTCACCCCCCGCTTTGCTGTGATGGCCAGCGCGCCCCATGCCCGTGAGCTCGAGGACAAGCTGCGCCAGAATGGCCTGGCCACCCGCGTGCTGTACGAGGCCGACGCGCTGGAAACCATTGCCTCCCACCCGGATGTCGATGCCGTCATGGCCGCCATCGTCGGCGCGGCGGGCCTGGCGCCGTGCCTGGCGGCCGCGCGAGCGGGCAAGCGCCTGCTGCTGGCCAACAAGGAAGCCCTGGTGGTGGGCGGCGGCCTGTTCATGCAGACGGTGAAGGAGGGCGGTGCCACCTTGCTGCCCATCGACAGTGAGCACTCGGCCATCTTCCAGTGCCTGCCCGAGGACCCCGCCACCTGGCCGGACCGGGTGGACAGCATCCTGCTGACGGCGTCGGGAGGGCCTTTTCGCCAGCGCGACCCGGCCACGCTCTCGCAGATCACGCCCGAGCAGGCCTGCGCGCACCCCAATTTCTCGATGGGGCGCAAGATCTCGGTCGACTCGGCCACCATGATGAACAAGGCGCTGGAGGTGATCGAGGCACGCTGGCTGTTCGACCTGGCCCCCGACCAGATCAAGGTGGTGATCCACCCGCAGCAGATCATCCATTCCATGGTCCAGTTCAAGGATTCCTCGATCCTGGCCCAGCTGGGCACGCCCGACATGCGCGTGCCGATCGCCGTGGGCCTGGCCTGGCCCGAGCGCATCGCCAGCGGTGCGAGCCGGCTCGATTTCTCGGCGCTGAGTGCTCTGGCCTTCGAGGATGCCGACGCCATCCGCTTCCCCGGCCTGCACCTGTCGTGGCAGGCGCTCAAGGCGGCCGAGGGCACGACGGCTGTGCTCAATGCCGCCAATGAGGTGGCGGTGGGGCAGTTTTTGTCGGGCCGGCTGCGTTTTGACCACATTCACGCCGTCAACCTTGCAACTTTGGATGCGGTTTCACCCTCCAAGCCGGATTCCCTGGCAGCGCTGCTCGATCTGGACGCCCAGTCGCGCAGGGCGGCAGAGCAGGCCGCCGGCCTGCTGGCCGCCTGACCGATCCCATCGCCCACCCGTCCGATGGCCGCCGCTGCTGTCCCTGTTGACCCACGGAGCCTTCCATGTTGCTGACCCTTGTTGCGTTCATTGTTGCCCTGGGGCTGCTGATTGCCGTCCACGAGTACGGCCACTACCGCGTGGCCGTGGCCTGTGGCGTCAAGGTGCTGCGCTTTTCGGTGGGCTTCGGCAAACCGCTGTTCACCTGGCGGCCCAAGGGCTCGCCGACGGAGTTCGTGCTCGGCGCTTTCCCGCTGGGCGGTTATGTGCGCATGCTCGATGAGCGCGAGGCACCCGTCGCGCCTGAAGAGCGCCACCTGGCCTTCAATACCCAGCCCCTGCGCGCGCGCGCGGCCATCGTGGCCGCCGGGCCGATCGCCAACCTGCTGCTGGCGGTGGTGCTGTACTCCATCGTCAACTGGAACGGCGTGGAAGAACCCAAGGCCGTGCTGGCCAGCCCCGTGGCTGGCTCGGTGGCGCAGGCCGCCGGCCTGCGTGGTGGCGAGCTGGTGCAGCGCGCTGCCCTGGGGGCGGACGAACTGGAGCCGGTGCGCTCGTTCGAAGACCTGCGCTGGCTGCTGACCCGTGGTGCGCTGGAGGGCGAGTCCGTGCGCCTGGACGTGCAGCCGCAGAATGGCGCGCACCGCGAGCTGGTGCTGGACATGTCGAAGATCGACTCCCGCGAGGCCGATGCCCAGCTGTTCCGCAAGATCGGCATCCTGGGCCCCTGGACCCGCCCGGTGCTGGGCGAGGTGATGGCCAAGGGCGCGGCAGAGCGCGCAGGCCTCAAGCAGGGCGACGTGGTCCTGAAGATCGGCGCCACCGAGGTGGTGGACGGCCAGCAACTGCGCGAACTTATCCGCCAGTCCATGCGGGGCACGGAGCCGCTGTCGCAGCCCTGGCTCATCGACCGCGCAGGGCACTCACTCACGCTGGATGTGCTGCCCGATGCCCAGCCCGAGCTCGGTGCCACCGTCGGCCGCATCGGTGCCTACGTCGGGGCATCGCCCGAATTTGTAACCGTTGAATACGGCGTGCTCGAAGGTTTCTGGACCGGCGTGGTCAAGACCTGGGATGTTTCGCTGCTCACCCTGAAGATGATGGGGCGCATGGTGATCGGCGAGGCGTCCCTCAAGAACCTCAGCGGGCCGCTGACGATTGCGGACTATGCCGGCCGCTCGGCGAGCCTGGGCCTCACGCAGTACCTGGTGTTCCTGGCGCTGATCAGCGTGAGCCTGGGGGTGCTGAACCTGCTGCCCCTGCCTGTTTTGGACGGTGGGCACCTGATGTATTATCTTTGGGAGGGCGTGACGGGCAAGCAAGTGTCGGACGCATGGCTGGAGCGGCTGCAGCGCGGAGGTGTCGCAGTGCTGCTCCTCATGATGTCCATTGCCCTGTTCAACGATATCACCCGGCTTTTTGGCTAACCATTTTTCTGCCCTTGCCCTGCAAGGGCGGCTCCAGCTTCATTCATGAAAAATCCAATCAATCGCCTGGGCGTGCGTACCGCATCGGCCATTGCTGCCATGATCTTCGTCGCCAATGCGGCCTGGGCACTGGAGCCTTTCAAGGTGCAGGACATCCGTGTGGAGGGCCTGCAGCGCGTGGAGCCCGGCACGATCTTCGCATCCATGCCGCTGCGCGTGGGCGATGACTACAACGACGAGAAGGGCGCTGCGGCCATCCGTGCGCTGTTCGGCCTGGGCCTGTTCAAGGACGTGCGCCTGGAAGCATCGGGCAATGTGCTGGTGGTGGTGGTCGAAGAGCGCCCCACCATCGCCGATGTGGAATTCGCGGGCACCCGCGAGTTCGACAAGGATGCGCTCAAGAAGAGCATGCGCGAAGTGGGCCTGACCGAGGGCCGCCCCTACGACAAGGCGCTGACCGACCGCGCCGAGCAGGAGCTCAAGCGCCAGTACATCAACAAGAGCCTGTACGGCGCCGAAGTGGTGACCACGGTGACCCCCATCGAGCGCAACCGCGTGAACCTCACGTTCTCGGTGGTCGAGGGCGACCCCGCGCGCATCAACGAGGTGCGCATCGTGGGCAACAAGGCCTTCAGCGAATCCACGCTCAAGGGCCTGTTCGACCAGGACACGGGCGGCTGGCTCAGCTGGTACACCAAGTCCGACCGCTACTCGCGCGCCAAGCTCAACGCCGACCTGGAAACCCTGCGCACCTACTACCTGCAGCGCGGCTACCTGGAGTTCCGCGTGGAATCCACCCAGGTCGCGATCTCTCCGGACAAGCAGGGCATCTCGATCACCGTGAACGTGGTCGAGGGCGAGCGCTTCGTGGTCTCGGGCGTCAAGCTCGAAGGCAACTACCTGGAGCGCGAGGACGAGTTCAAGTCGCTCATCACCATCCGCCCGGGCGAGCCCTACAACGCCGACCAGGTGACCGAGACCACCAAGGCCTTCTCCGAGTACTTCGGCCGCTTCGGCTTTGCCTTTGCGCGCGTGGAGGCGGTGCCCGAGATCGACCGCGAGAACAACCGCGTGGCCCTGGTGCTGCAGGTCGAGCCCTCGCGCCGCGCCTATGTGCGCCGCATCAACGTGAGCGGCAACAACCGCACCCGTGACGAAGTGATCCGCCGCGAGTTCCGCCAGTACGAAGCCTCCTGGTACGACGGCGAGCGCATCCGCCTCTCGCGCGACCGTGTGGACCGCCTGGGCTTCTTCACCGAAGTCAATGTCGAGACGCAGGAAGTGCCCGGCTCGCCCGACCAGGTGGACCTCGTGATCAACGTGGCCGAAAAACCCACGGGCTCGCTGCAGATGGGCGTGGGCTTCTCCAGTGCCGAGAAGGTGGCTCTGTCCTTCGGCATCAAGCAGGAGAACTTCTTTGGCTCCGGCAACTACCTGGGGGTGGACGTCAACACCAGCAAGTACCGCCGCACGCTGGTCTTCAGCACCACCAACCCGTACTTCACGGATGAAGGCATCTCGCGCACGGTGGACCTGTACTACCGTACCGACAAGCCGTACGAGGACCAGGGCGGCAACTACCAGCTGGTGACCACCGGCGGTTCGATGCGCTTTGGCGTGCCTTTCAGCGAGACGGACACGGTGTTCTTCGGTGGCGGTCTGGAGCAGACCACCATCAAGGCCGGCACCAACATCCCGGCGACCTACCTGGCGTATGCCGACAACTTCGGCTACAAGAGCACCTCGATCCCGCTGACCATCGGCTGGTCACGCGATGACCGCGACAGCGCGCTGGCCCCCAACTCGGGCCGCTACCAGCGCGTGAATTCGGAGTGGTCGGTGGCCGGCGATGCCCGCTACGTGCGCGCCAACTACCAGTACCAGCAGTATGTGCCTCTGAACAAGCGCTTCACGCTGGCCTTCAACGGCGAGCTCGGCATCGGCAAGGGCATGAACGGCCGGCCGTTCCCCGTGTTCAAGAACTTCTATTCGGGCGGTCTCGGTTCGGTGCGTGGTTTCGACCAGGGCACCCTGGGTCCGCGCGACGTGACGGGCTCCTCCCTGGGTGGCCCGAAGAAGGTCACCCTCAATGCCGAGCTGATCGCGCCCTTCCCGGGTGCGGGCAACGACCGTACGCTGCGCGTCTTCACCTTCATGGATGTAGGCAATGTGTATGGTGAGCATGAAAAAGTAACCGCCAGCGACATGCGAGCCTCCGTGGGGCTGGGCCTGAGCTGGATTTCCCCGCTGGGCCCCCTGCGCCTGGCCTTTGCACAACCGGTACGCAAGTTCGCTGGCGATAGAATCCAGAAACTGCAATTCCAGATTGGAACGTCTTTCTAATGAACTCCCTTTCCCGCCATTTCGCCTTGGTCATGCTGTTCGGCACGTTTGCCATGGCCGCGCCCGTACAGGCGCAAGATTCGTTCAAGGCTGGCCTGGTCAACATCGACCGCATCTTCCGTGAGGCCAACACGTCCAAGGCGTCTCAGGCCAAGCTCGAGCAGGAATTTGCTCGCCGCGAGAAGGACCTCGTGGACATGGGCAACTCCCTGAAGACCGCCTCCGAGAAGTTCGAACGCGAAGCGCCCACCCTGGCCGAAAGCCAGCGCAATACCCGCCAGCGCCAGCTGGTGGACCAGGACCGCGACTTCCAGCGCAAGCGCCGGGAATTCCAGGAAGACCTGAGCGCCCGCCGCAACGAAGAGCTGGCTGCCGTGGTGGACCGCGCCAACAAGGTCGTCAAGCAGGTCGCCGAGGCCGAGAAGTACGACGTGATCCTGCAGGAAGCCGCGTACATCAACCCCAAGCACGACATCACCGACAAGGTGATCAAGGCGCTCAATGCCGCTCCTGCTGGCAAGTAAGCACCGGCAGCGCAACCCGGCAGGTGGCGCGTGAGCTTGCGGCTTGGCCACATCGTCGATGCGCTGGGTGGCTCGCTGGAAGGGGGGTCGGCCGATACCGCCATCTCCCGCATCGCGCCGCTGGAGGTGGCAGGCCCGGGTGACCTCAGCTTCCTGAGCAACCCCCGCTACCAGCAGCAACTGGCCGCCTCCCGGGCGGCCTGTGTCATTGTGGCCCCCGCCATGCGCGAGGCTGCCGTGGCACGCGGCGCCTGCATCGTGGCAGACAACCCGTATGTCTACTTCGCCCGCGCCACGCAGCTGTGGCGCCAGCACACCGCGCCGCGAGGGCAGGGCGGGGTGCATGCCAGCGCCGTGGTCGATGCGTCGGCGCAGGTGCATCCCACGGCCACCATCGGCCCGCTGTGCGTGGTCGAGCGGGGTGCGCACGTCGGTGCGGGTACCGTGCTCAAGTCCCGCGTCACGCTCGGCGAGGACTGCCGCGTCGGCGAGCGCTGCATCGTCCACGCGGGCGTGGTGATCGGTGCCGACGGCTTCGGCTTTGCGCCCGAGAAGGGTCAGTGGGTCAAGATCGAGCAACTGGGCGCGGTGCGCATCGGCAACGATGTGGAGATCGGGGCCAATACCTGCATCGATCGCGGCGCCCTGGACGACACCGTCATCGAGGACGGCGTCAAGCTCGACAACCTGATCCAGATCGGCCACAACGTGCGCATCGGCAAGCACTCGGCCATGGCCGGCTGCGTCGGCGTGGCTGGCAGCGCCACCATCGGGGCGAACTGCACCGTAGGTGGCGGTGCCATTGTCCTGGGCCACCTCACGCTGGCGGACAATGTGCACATCTCGGCGGCCACCGTGGTCACCCGCTCGTTGACGCGGCCGGGCCAGTACACCGGCATGTTCCCCATCGACGACAATGCGCGGTGGGAAAAAAACGCTGCAACACTCAAACAACTGCACAGCTTGCGCGATCGCATCAAGGCGCTCGAGCAGGCTCTCAAGGCAGCATGAACGGAAGAACAACTCGATGATGGATATTCACGCGATTCTCAAGCAACTGCCGCACCGCTACCCGTTCCTGCTGGTGGACAAGGTGCTGGAGCTGGAGAGCAACACCCGCATCAAGGCGATCAAGAACGTCACCTTCAACGAGCCGTACTTCATGGGGCACTTTCCGGGCCGTCCGGTGATGCCCGGCGTGCTGATCCTCGAAGCCCTGGCCCAGGCGGCCGGGCTGCTGGCCTTCGATGCCATGGGCAAGGTGCCCGACGAGAACAACATCTACTACTTCGTGGGCATCGACGGTGCGCGCTTCAAGCGACCTGTGGAGCCGGGCGACCAGCTCATCCTGTCGATCACCATCGACCGTGTGCGTGGCGGCATCTGGAAGTTCAAGGGCGTGGCCAGCGTGGGCGAAGAAGTGGCTTGCGAGGCCGAACTCATGTGCACCATGCGCCAGGTGGGCTGACCAGCCCCGGCCTGCTGTCGAACGTGAGCAACATCCACCCCACAGCCATCGTCGCCGACGGTGCCCGCCTGGACCCCTCGGTGCAGGTGGGGCCGTATGCCGTGGTCGGCCCGCACGTGGTGATCGGTGCCGGCACCACGGTGGGCGCGCACTGCGTCGTCGAGGGGCACACCACCATCGGGCGGGACAACCGCATCTTCCAGTTTGCCTCGCTGGGCGCGGCCCCGCAGGACAAGAAGTACGCGGGCGAAGCCACGCGCCTGGTGATCGGCGACCGCAACACCATCCGCGAGTTCTGCACGCTGAACACCGGCACGGTGCAGGACCGCGGCGAGACCGCGGTGGGCGACGACAACTGGATCATGGCCTACGTGCACGTGGCGCACGACTGCATCATCGGCAACCAGACCACGCTGGCCAACAACACCACGCTGGCCGGCCACGTGGAGGTGGGTGACTGGGCCACCGTGGGCGGCCTCACCGGCGTGCTGCAGCGCATGCGCATCGGCGCGCACACCATGGTCGGCTTTGCCAGCCACATCGGCAAGGACGTGCCGCCCTACATGGTGGTGGACGGCAACCCGCTGGCCGTGCGCGGCGTGAACCTGGTGGGTCTGCGCCGGCGCGATTTCTCGGCCCAGCGCATCGCTGCCATCCGCGAGATGCACAAGCTGATGTACCGCCAGGGGCTGACCCTGGACGAGGCGCGCAAGCACATCCTCGCGCTGCCTGGAGACATGCCCGAGGCGGCCGGCGACGTGGCGCTGATGGACGCTTTCCTTGAAAGCTCCGCCGCCGGCATCGCGCGCTGATCCCCTACCAAGAGACTGCTGAATGAAGGACAAGGCGCCCCGCGTGGCGATGGTCGCAGGCGAGGCCTCGGGCGACCTGCTGGCCGGCCTGCTGCTCGATGGCGTGCAGGCCCGCTGGCCTGCGGCCACGGCGCATGGCATCGGCGGGCCGCAGATGGCCAAGCGCGGCTTCACGGCCTGGTGGCCCAGCGACAAGCTGGCCGTGCACGGCTACAGCATGGAGGTGTTTCGCCGCCTGCGCGAGCTGCTGGGCATCCGCAAAGCGCTGCGCACGCGCCTGCTGGCCGACCGGCCCGATGTCTTCATCGGCGTGGACGCACCCGATTTCAACCTGGGGCTGGAGGCCGACCTGCGCGCCGCCGGGATTCCCACGGTGCACTTCGTGTGCCCTTCCATCTGGGCCTGGCGGGCCGATCGCATCGAGAAGATCCGCAGGAGCGCAGGCCATGTGCTGTGCATCTTTCCGTTCGAGCCTGAACTGCTGGCGAAGAACGGCATTGCCGCCACCTACGTCGGCCACCCTCTGGCCAGCGTGATTCCCGATGTGCCGGACCGCAGTGCTGCGCGTGCACGCCTGGGCCTGTCGGATGCCGACGAAGTGCTGGCCATCCTGCCAGGCAGCCGCTCGGCCGAGGTGCAGTACATCGCTCCGGCCTTCTTCCAGGCGGCCGCGCTGCTGCGCAAGGCCCGCCCGGGCCTGCGCATGGTGGTACCGGCCGTGCCCTCGCTGCAATCGCGCATCGAAGAGGCCGCGCGCGCACACGGCGTGGCCGACATGCTGCAGATCGTCACCGGCCAATCGCACACCGTGCTGGCCGCCTGCGACGTGACGCTGATCGCCAGCGGCACGGCCACGCTGGAAGCGGCCCTGTTCAAGCGGCCCATGGTCATCGGCTACCACATGCACCCCTTGAGCTGGTGGCTCATGAAGCGCAAGCAACTGCAGCCCTGGGTGGGGCTGCCCAACATCCTGTGCGGCGAATTCGTCGTTCCCGAGCTGATCCAGGGCGCTGCCACGCCGCAGGCGCTGTGCGATGCCACCCTGCAATGGTTTGACGCAAAAGTGCAGCATCCCGCTACCATCACGGCTTTGGAACAGCGTTTTTCCGCGCTGCATGCAAGCTTGCGGCGCGACACTTCCCAATTGGCTGCCGATGCGATCGAGAAAATCCTTGCCACCGCCGCTGCTGTTTGAACAGGTGAGCCTGGACTGGCACCCGCCCGGCCTCGTGGCTGGCGTGGACGAGGCCGGGCGCGGCCCGCTGGCCGGGCCTGTGGTGGCGGCGGCCGTCATCCTCGATGACCTGCGGCCCATCGCCGGGCTGGACGATTCCAAGAAGCTCACCGCGCTGCGCCGCGAGGCGCTGTTCGACGAGATCCGGGCCAAGGCGCTGTGTTTTTCCATCGCCGAGGCCAGCGTGGAAGAGATCGACCACATGAACATCCTGCAGGCCACGCTGCTGGCCATGCGCCGCGCCGTGATGGGGCTGCGCCTGAAGCCCGTGCGCGTGCTGGTGGACGGTAACCAGTTGCCCCGGCTCGACGTGCCGTCCGAAGCCATCGTCAAGGGCGATGCGCTGGTGAAGTCCATCTCCGCCGCATCCATCCTCGCCAAGGTCCACCGTGACCGCTGGTGCGCCGAGGTGCACGAGCATTTTCCGCACTACGGCTTTTCGGCGCACAAGGGTTATGGCACCCTGGTGCACATGGAAGCCTTGCGTGCCCATGGCGCCTGCATCCACCACCGGCGCTCGTTCGCCCCGGTGGCCCAGGTGCTGGTGCAGTCCTCCTCATCCTTCCCGGTTCCCCAGGGCATCGGCGCATGACGCGCCGGGGCCCTGCCGCTCCATGACATCTTCTTCCGTCACCGCCATCCATTCGCGCGACAACGCCTGGGTCAAGGACCTGCGCCGCCTGGCGCAGGACAACGGCGCCTACCGCAAGCAGGGCCGTGTCTGGCTCGAGGGGGACCACCTCTGCCGCGCGGCGCTGGAGCGCGGCGTGGCGCCGCCCGTGGCCGTGTTCGCCGAATCCCTGTGGCCTACGGCGCAGCCCGAGTGGGGCCAGGCGGCGCCCAAGGTCGTGGTGCTGGCCGACGCGCTGTTCGCCGACATCAGTGGCCTGGAGTCGCCTGCCAAGATGGGTTTCGTGCTCGACCTGCCCGAAGGCAGGGAGCCCCGGCCCGGCGTGGCCGCCGTGGTGCTGGACCGCGTGCAGGATGCCGGAAATGTGGGCTCCATCCTGCGCAGCGCGTCGGCCTTCGGCTTTCGCCAGGTGCTGGCGCTCAAGGGCAGTGCTGCGCTGTGGTCACCGAAGGTGCTGCGCGCGGGCATGGGCGCGCATTTTGCGCTGGACCTGGTCGAGGGCCTGGCGCCCGAGGACCTTGCCGACCTGGATCTGCCGATCCTGGTCACCAGCTCGCACCAGGGCGACTACCTGCACCGCGCCGACCTGCCCTGGCCCTGCGCCTGGGTCATGGGGCACGAAGGGCAGGGCGTGAGCACCGTGCTCCAGGAGCGCGCCAGCCAGCACATCCGCATCGCCCAGCCGGGCGGGGAGGAGTCGCTCAACGTGGGCGCGGCCGCTGCCATCTGCCTGCACGCCAGTGCTGCGCAGCGTGCGCTGCTGCGCTGAGCGGCGGCCCGTTGTCTACTGGTTGCGCAGGAACTGGAGGACAAAATCGCCCTGGTTGGGCGCATCCTGGTGGGTGGTGAACACCAGCTTCTGTCCCTCCACGCGCAGCTTGAGTTCGGGGCCGAACTGGCACTGGATCTGGCCGATGGTCGCGACCTTGGGTTGGAAGGTGGCCTGGTTTCGGCACAGGCTGTCCATCTGTGACGCCACCTCGCCGCAGAAGCTGCTGATGCTCAGGGTCTTGAGCTTGTCATCGTCGATGGACTTCCAGTCCACCACCGTCTTCACGGGGCTGCCGCAGGCGGTGCTGGCCGACTGGTCGGTGCCTACCAGTGCGGCCTGCAGCGTGGCCAGGCGCTTGTCGCGGTCGAAGCGGGCGAGCTTCTCCTGCACCCCGTCCTTTTGCTGGCGCGCGTAGCTGGCTTTCAGCTCGGCGGTGTTGAAGGCCTTGCTCTTCTTCTCGTCGAATGCCAGGGCCACGGCTTCCTGCTTGCCAGGCAGGTAGGTCACGTACTGCTCGCCACTGCCATAGCGACGGCTCTGTTTTTGCACCAGGCCGTAGTCGCGTCCATCCAGCGTGGTCACATAGGCTTCAGTGTTGCTGCCGCGCCGCTCCAGCGTGCCCAGGAAGACCACCTTGTCGAGGGGATGGTTGACGCCGCTCACGCGCATCAGTGCGGCCTTGCCGTCCGTGGTGGGGGCCAGCACCACCTCCAGCCCCTGCGGGCCGGAGAAAACCTGGGGGTAGGCCGCCAGGTCCTGGGCGCTGGCCAGGGTGGACAACAGTGCGCATGCCCATGCAATCGAAGTCTTCTTGTTCATCCCATCTCTCTTTGTGGTGTCTACGGTGCGGGAAAGTCTATCGGAGGGCCCTGGCCGGTCCTGCCTGCTGCGGCGAGAAGTTGTGTCGGTTCGTGAAAAGCTTCTCGGTTGCGCCGCTGCCGTGGGGTTGGCGGCGGTCCCAGGCGGGTACTGGCCCGCCAGGAGAGGCTTGAACCGTCGCTGCTTGTTACAATCAAATTTGCTATACAAACAATAGCGAAAGAGAAAGGGCACGCCCTCGTGCCGCCGTGGCTGCAGACCACTTCAGCAGGGGCAATGGAGGGGAATGTACCGGGTTGACACTGAAAGATGGGCCTCTCAGGCTACAATTGGAGGCTTTCCCGCAAACACGTCGCCCGGCCGCACCCAAAGCAAACTTCCCACAAACAGCAGTCCCAGGACCTCTTTCCTGCGACTCCGGGCGACCGTAACCATTCGGAGAACCCAGTGCTTTTGTCTCTCAAGGGAACCTTCCCGCCCGCCATCCTGGCGCTCGCAGACGGCACGGTCTTTATCGGCAATTCGATCGGTGCCACCGGCACCACCGTCGGCGAAGTGGTGTTCAACACCTCCATCACCGGCTACCAGGAAATCCTTACCGACCCGAGCTACTGCCAGCAGATCGTCACCCTGACGTATCCGCACATCGGCAACTACGGCGTCAACCCCGAGGATGTCGAAGCCGACAAGGTCCATGCCGCAGGCCTGATCATCAAGGATCTGCCGCTCCTGGCCAGCAACTTCCGCTCTACCGAGACGCTGTCGCAGTACCTCGTGCGCGAGCGCACCGTGGCCATCTCCAACATCGACACCCGCAAGCTCACCCGCCTGCTGCGCGAAAAGGGCGCACAGAACGGCGCCATCATCGGCCTGGCCGAAGGCCAGAGCGTGACGCAGGCCCTGATCGACGAGGCCCTGGCCGCTGCCAAGGCGGCACCCAACATGGCCGGGCTGGACCTGGCCAAGGTGGTGTCGACCCAGGCCGCCTACGAGTGGACCGAAACCGAGTGGGTGCTGGGCACCGGCTACGGCAAGCTCGAGGCACCGCAGTTCCATGTGGTGGCCTACGACTACGGCGTGAAGAAGAACATCCTGCGCATGCTCGCCCAGCGCGGCTGCAAGGTCACCGTGGTGCCCGCGCAGACGCCTGCAGCCGACGTGCTGGCCATGAAGCCCGATGGCGTGTTCCTCTCCAACGGCCCTGGCGACCCACAGCCGTGCGACTACGCCATCGAGGCCACGCGCACCATCGTCGAGAGCGGCATGCCCACCTTCGGCATCTGCCTGGGCCACCAGATCATGGCCCTGGCGGCGGGCGCCAAGACCTTCAAGATGGTGAACAGCCACCACGGCGCCAACCATCCTGTGAAGGACCTGGACACCGGCCGCGTCAGCATCACCAGCCAGAACCACGGCTTCGCGGTGGAGATGGACTCGCTGCCGGCCAACCTGCGCTCCACGCACGTGAGCTTGTTCGACGGCACGCTGCAGGGCCTGGTGCGCACGGACAAGCCGGCGTTCTGCTTCCAGGGCCACCCCGAGGCATCGCCCGGTCCGCACGACATCGCCTACCTGTTCGACCGCTTCACCGACGCGATGCGGACTGCGCGCACCCAATAAGCCCACCCAAGGACCTGCGCCATGAAACTCTTCAGCTTCCCTGCGGCCGCTCTGGAAAAGGCCATCCACAAGCGCGTGCTGACCCTGCCGTCGCCGCACCGCGAATGGTTCACCGAGCGCTGGGCGCAAAAGCCCTACAAGAAGTCCTTCATCGAGAACAAGGCCATGCCGTTGGTCACGCTGGTGGCCAAGGGCAAGACCTGGGACGACGAGACTTTCGCCGAAGCCATGGCCGAGTGGGACGTGGCGTTTTATGACGCAGAGACCGAAGTGCTGCTCCCCCTGGTGCAGGGCGATGGCCTGCTGCAGCTGATGCAGAAGAACCTGCCGCCCG
>JAZKEE010000188.1:0-7268 GCA_040387235.1 Pseudomonadota bacterium | reverse complement strand
CAAGAGAAAGTTACTGCGCCGCCGGGCGCACATCCCGGCCTCCGCCCTCAACAAATGCACACAGCAACCAAAACCAAAAAGCCGTAAAAACATCCACCCCACAGCAAAGGAACAAAAAAAAGCCCGCACAAAGGCGGGCAACTTGCTTGCACAAGGGAGGCATCGACTACGGGTGGGTCGACAGAAAAATCATAGCGCCGCCCCCAAAAAACGCGTGTGAATTAATGCACACTTCAGGCCCTTGTCATTGATGAGCAAACCATCGGCCATTGGTGAAAAAACAGCATCAATGACACCGCCGATCTGGCGCCCAATCGCATGCAGGCCCTCCAGACAAAGCCTGCGCAACGAGCGACTCCATGACCACAACAACGACCCCGGCCCCGCAACAGACAAACAACAACAGCAGCAACACCAAGGCCTGGGTGATCGACCTCGTGCTGTTGGCAGCGCTGTGGGGTGCGTCCTTCCTGTTCATGCGCATGGGCGCCGCCGAATTCGGGGCCTTGCCTACCGCGGCGGCCCGGGTCAGCATCGGCGCCGTTTTCCTGTTCCCACTGATGATGCTGCGCGGCCAAGGGGCGGCGCTGGTGCAGCACTGGCGCGCCACCATGGGCATCGGCGTCTTCAACTCCGGCCTACCGTTCGCGCTGTTCAGCTTTGCGCTGCTCACCATCAACAGCAGCCTGGCGGCGGTGCTCAACGCCACGGCACCCATGTTCGGTGCCCTGGTGGCCTGGGTGTGGTTTCGCGAGCGGCCGGGCAACTGGCGGCTGGTGGGGCTGGCCATCGGCTTCACGGGCGTGGTCATGCTGGCCAGCGGCAATGCCGGGCTGCGCCATGGCGATGGCGCGGGCAACAACGCAGCACTCTGGGCCATCGGGGCCTGTCTGCTGGCCTGCCTGTGCTACGGCATCGCCGCCAGCGCCACACGCCGCTACCTGACCGGCGTGCCACCCCTGGCCACGGCCACCGGCAGCCAGATCGGCGCATCGCTGCTGCTGGCCGTGCCCGCCATCGCCTACTGGCCCCAGCACATGCCCACGCTGCGGGCCTGGCTGGCCATCCTGGCGCTGGGTGTGCTGTGCACGGGCGTGGCGTACTTCCTGTTCTTCCGCCTGATCGAGCGCGCCGGCCCTGCGCGTGCGCTCACGGTCACGTTTTTGCTGCCGGTGTTCGCCACCTTCTACGGGGTGGTCTTTCTCGACGAAAGCATCACGCAGTGGATGCTGGTCTGCGCGGCCGTCATCGTCTGCGGCGTGGGGCTGTCCACCGGGTTCATCGCGCCAGGCAAACGCGCCACCGGCAGCAGCGCGAAGACCTGACCCCACCCATCAGTTGGCCTTGTGCCTCAGGTAGGCCTGCGGCGTCATGCCCAGCTGCTTGTGGAACATGGCGATGAAGGCCGAGGGCGCGCTGTAGCCCAGCTCCAGCGCCACGTCCTTGACCGCGCGGCCTGCCTCCAGCAGCGCGATGCCGCGCACCACCTTCAGGCGCTGGCGCCACTCGCCAAAGGGCATGTGCAGGTCGCGTTCGCATCGCCGCGCGAGGGTGCGCTCGGTGGTGTGCACCAGGGCCGCCCACTCGGCGAGCGAGCGGCCGTCCCAGGGGCTGGCCTGCAACGCTTCGAGCACGCGCGCGAGCAGGGGGTCCTGGGACGTGGGCAGGTAGCTGTCATGGCTGGGCGCCACGCGCAATTCGTCCAGCAGCACCTCGAACAGGCGTTGGTCGGAGGCGCTGCGCGGCACGTCGATACCGCGGCTGTGCAGGGTGTCCAACACGGCGTGAATCAGCGGGCTGACGACCATGGTGCAGGGCTGGCGCGGCAGTGCGGCGCACAGGGCCTCGTCCACATAGACGGTGGCGTAGCTGGCTTCATGGCGGTTGCTCGACACATGCTCCAGGTGCGGCGGTATCCACACGCCGTACTGCGGCGGTGCCAGGAACACCTGCCCGCCCATGCCCACCTCGATCACGCCGGACAGCGCGTGCACGAACTGCCCTGCCGCATGGCTATCGGCCGGGTCGGCACCACCGGGCTGCAGGTGCACCACCTTGAACTGCATGGGCGGCGCAGCATGGGACGGAGGCTTGCTGCGAGCGGCCTTGGGGATGTTCATCTTGTCTGGCTTCCTTGATCGCTTGTCCGAAAAGGCGTATTTGATTGAATCGAGTCAATTTAGACTGATTCTGCCTGCCCGCACCATCCCAAGGAGACGAACACCATGTTGACCAACCACCCCACCGAATTCGACGCGCAGTCCCCCGCCAGCGCCATGGCCGAGAAGTTCGCCCGCGACGGGGTGGTCTGCCTGCGCGGGGTGCTGCGCCCCGCCGAGGTCGAGCGTTTGCGCGAGGGCATCGACGCCAACCTCGCCGCCCCCAGCCCGCGCGCCAAGATCGCAAGCCGCCCCGACGACCCGGGTTTCTTCATCGAAGACTTTTGCAACTGGCAGGAGATACCCGCTTACTGGGACGTGATTTCGCAATCCGCCCTGCCCGAGATCGCGGCCAAGCTCACGGGCAGCGAGAAGATAAGGCTCTACCACGACCACATGCTCACCAAGGAGTCAGGCACCCAGCAGCGCACGCCGTGGCACCAGGACCAGCCCTACTACAACATCGAAGGCAGCCAGAACGTGAGCTTCTGGATCCCCGTCGACCCTGTCTCCCGCGCCTCCACGCTGGAGCTGGTGGCCGGTTCGCACCGCGGCCCCTGGCTCATGCCGCGCACCTTCATGACCAACGAGGCCAAGTGGTTCCCCGAAGGCGCCCTGGCCGACCTGCCCGACATCGAGGCCGACCGCGCGGCCTACGACATCCGCGGCTGGGCCGTGGAGCCTGGCGACGCCATTGCCTTCAACATGCTCACGCTGCACGCCTCGGCCGGCCTGGAGCCCGGGCGCCGGCGCCGGGTGTTTTCGGTGCGCATGATCGGCGACGACATCACCCATGCGCCGCGGCGCTGGAAGACCTCGCCGGATTTTCCGGGGTTGGTGGATGCGTTGCCGGCGGGGGCGGCCATGGAACACCCGCTGTTTCCGGTGCTGTGGCAGCAGGCGAGTTGAGCCCCTAGGCCAGCAGCCTTGCTTTTTGCTGCTGGAATTCCTGTTCGGTCAGCACGCCCTCGTTGCGCAACTGGGCGAGCTTTCGGAGCTCATCAGCGACGGAAGGCACCGACGAAGGCGCGGATGGGCCAGCGGCCGGGTTTGGCGCGGCACGCCGCCCGTCCTCGTGGATCGCTGCCTGCAGAACGCCAAGCCAGTGGCGCGCCTTGTGCAAGGCTACATCGTACAAAGCACTGTTCGCGAGGTACGGAGACTCCAAGAAAACAAGGCTGTAGGTTGGAATGGACGTGTTCTTCAAGCTGATGCGCAATTGCAGGCGCATGATGGCACGGGCGATGCGATCCCCTGCAAGGGCAAAGTCGTCGAGCACCTCTACCGACAGGATGTCGCCATAACCGACATCGACGCTATGGACCCAATCCTGGTCCGGGCCAAAGCCGTGTCCCTCTTCGGCACCAAAAGCCCCGCCTTGGTCCATACCGGCAGCTCCAGCGCGGTGGTAGCTGATCAGCCGCAGTTTTCTGTGCGCCTCATCGATGGCGATACTGGTCACACCGTCACACCCATCGACCTGCTGGGTGGCAACAAATCCGTCGGCACTCTCCAAGTCCGGACCAGGCACGACTTCGGTCCGCTCAGGCCTGTACATCAGGTGCACGACGGTACAGATAAAGACAAAGACCAACACCCCAATCATGAATCCCATAGCTCTCCCTCCGACGGATGCCAGCGTTCAAGGACGCTTTTTTTCCTGCGCAGCGCCATCCCTGTATCTCACCGCCCCCTGAGCGGCCTCAGCAGATCCGACAGCCCGTTGTGGTCGATCTCATACATCAGCGCCAACAACTGCCCCAGTTCCCCCTTGGGAAATCCCTCGCGCGCAAACCAGCCGAGGTAGTTGCCGGGCAGGTCGGCGATCAGCGTGCCCTTGTACTTGCCATAGGGCATCTCGGTGGTGACCAGGCGCTGCAGCTTCTCGGCATCCATCCGGTGCGCTCCTTCAGCCGCCCGCGCGCTTGACCTTGTGGCCGAGCTTTTGCAGCGCGGCCATCACGCGGTCCACGTGGTCGCCCTGGATTTCGATCACGCCGTCCTTCACGGTGCCACCGCTGCCGCAGGCGGCCTTGAGCTGCTTGCCCAGCTGGTCGAGCGCGGCGGCATCCACCAGCACACCCTTGACCAGGGTGACGGCCTTGCCGCCGCGGCCCTTGGTCTCGCGCGATACGCGCACGGTACCGTCGCCTGCAGGCACCGCGGCCGCCTTGGCCAGCTCCTTGCACACGCACTGGGCGATGGGCTGGCGGCAGTCGGGGCACATGCGGCCGGTGTCGGTGGAATAGACCAGGCCGCCCAGGCTGCCGAGGTCGGCCAGGGACTTCTTGGGGGCGGGGGCCATCACTTCGGCTCCCGCACGATGAGCGGAGTGTCGGCGGGGTTGGCGCCGATTTCCTTTTGCAGCATGTGGAAGTTGAGCAGGCGCGTGGCCATCACCGTCTCGGCCAGAAAGCACACCAGCGCCAGCAGGAACGAGGCCACCCCGGCGAGGAAGCCGGCGATGGCCAGGCGGTTGGCCTGGTAGTCGAAGGTTTCGCCCAGGAACAGCAAAATGATGGTGATGCCGATGAGGAAGGCGCAAAAGGTCAGCAGCGCAATGCAGCCATTGGCCAGGCGCCCGCGCAGGCGCAGGTCACCGAGCTCGGCGTAGGCGCGTGCGGTGTACTCGGGGTCGTTGTTGGCGCGGGCCCGGTCTTCCACCACGCGGGCGCGGTCGATGATGCGTGCCAGCCGGCCGGCCACGGCGCCGATCATGCCGGAGACGGCGGTGAGCAAGAACACGGGCGCCACCGCGAGCTGGATGCCGTGGGTGATGACAGAAGGATCGGTGGGGATGGCCATGTGTGGAAATAGCGTGAATGCGTGCCGGCCGATTATCTGCGCACAGGTCCGGCCTGGCGGCACGGCGAACGCCCCCTGGCAGGCGCCAGCACCCAATGCAGGACAATCGGGGGGTACAGCCAGCCCGCGCGCGGGCTGCGCCCACCCATTTTTTCTTTCTCTTTTGCGGCCGTGCCCCGTGCACAGGCCGCCTTGCCCATGCCCTTTGCTGCCCTCGGTCTCTCCCCTGCCCTCGCCCATGCCGCCCAGGCCGTGGGCTTCACGGCGCCCACGCCCATCCAGACCGAGGCGATTCCCGCCATCCTGAACGGGCAGGACCTGCTGGGCATTGCGCAGACCGGCTCGGGCAAGACGGCGGCATTTGCACTGCCGCTGCTGCAGGCGGTGCAACTGGGCACTGCCGGCCAGGCGTCACGCCACGCCACCGCCCTGGTGCTGGTGCCCACGCGCGAGCTGGCGGCCCAGGTGGGCCAGGTGCTGCGCGACCTGTCGGGGCACCTGCAGCAGCCGCCCAAGGTCGCCATCGTGTTCGGCGGCGTGTCCATCAACCCGCAGATGATGGGCCTGCGCGGCGGGGCCGACGTCATCGTGGCCACCCCGGGCCGGCTGCTGGACCTGGTGGAGCACAACGCCATCAAGCTGGGCCAGGTGGCCCACCTGGTGCTGGACGAGGCCGACCGCCTGCTGGACCTGGGCTTTGCCGAAGAGCTGCAGCGCGTGCTGGCCCTGCTGCCGGCCAAGCGGCAGAACCTGTTCTTCTCGGCCACCTTCCCGGAGGCGGTGCAGGCCCTGGCCGATGGCCTGCTGCACCAGCCGCTGCGTGTGGAAATTGCTGCCACGCCCGACCACACGCCCGACATCGCGCAACGCGCCATCGCGGTGGACGACAAGCGCCGCACCCAGCTGCTGCGCCACCTGCTCAAGGAGCACGGGTGGACGCGGGTGCTGGTCTTCGTGGCCACGCAGTACGCGGCCGAACACGTGGCCGAGAAGCTGTACAAGGCCGGCATCTTCGCCAGCCCCTTCCACGGCGGCCTGAGCCAGGGCGCGCGCAACCAGGTGCTGCAGGAGTTCAAGGACGAGCGCTGGCAGGTGGTGGTGACCACCGACCTGGCCGCGCGCGGCATCGACATCGCCCAGTTGCCCGCGGTGGTGAACTACGACCTGCCGCGCTCGGCCGATGACTATGTGCACCGCATCGGCCGCACCGGCCGCGCGGGCGAGAGCGGCGTGGCCGTGAGCTTCGTCACGCCCGATGCCACGGCGCATTTCAAGCTGATCGAAAAGCGCCAGGGCCTCGCCCTGCCGCTGGAGGTCATTGCCGGCTTCGAGCCGACCGAAGTGGCGCCCGCGCCAGCCGCGGCAGCCCCTGGCGAGCCCGGCACCGGCGGCATCAAGGGCCGCCGCCCGAGCAAGAAGGACAAGCTGCGCGCCGCCGCAGCCGAAGCTGAGGTCAAGGCAGCAGCCGAAGCCGCGCGCCCCGTTGGCAAGAAGCCGCCCAAGCCCGAATGAGCCGCCTGCGGGCGTAAAAAAAGCCGGTCGCCCCGCAAGGGGCAAGCCGGCTGCCGGTTCGGGGGGCAAAGCTTTCAGCCCCACGCCCCGTGGTTTCTCAATCTTCGCTGTCGTCGTCTTCAGCGCCCATGCCGTCGTTGGCATCGTCGTGCTCGCCCGCAGGCCGCGCGGTGCGCTTGCCCGGCTTGGCCAGGATCTCGACGTAGAACTGCTGGCCGCCCTCGGCCGCCACGCCATTGATCAGCCCGGTAAGGGCCGACAGGTGCACCACGGTAGCCGCTTCCTTGGTGGTGCCGAACTGGCAATCGAAGTCCCAGAAGTCCGCGCCTGCGGGGATGTCGCGGCGCCGTTCGCGCTTGATGTACTTGCGGATGTCGTGCTTGATGGCCTCCAGAACCCGGTCCGGGTTCTTGCCTTCAACGTGCAATGGATAAGTTTTACGCATGGGCGATGGTACCTCCTGCCGCCCAAGCGCCATGAAAACACCAGCACAGGGCAACCTTGTATCCTGGCACACCGAGGGGCCGGACGCAATTCCCTTGCAGATTTCAGCTATCGACCAGTTCCACAAACGCGCTCTATAAGATGGACCGCAATCAAATTCATAACAACGGAGGTGCACTATGTCTACTGGAGGCTGGATTTTGTCGGCGGTGTTGGTGGTCGTGTTCGTATGGGCCATCGTGATCTACAACCGCCTCGTGCAATTGCGCAACCGCATTGCCAACGCGTTCGCTCAGATCGACGTGCAGCTCAAGCGGCGCTACGACCTGATCCCCAACCTGATCGAGG
>JAZKEE010000187.1:0-12492 GCA_040387235.1 Pseudomonadota bacterium | reverse complement strand
GCTGGCCACGCCGCTGTCGCGCTTCGGCCGCTTCGTGAACCTGCTGGACCTGTGCTCGGTGGCCGTGCCGGCAGGCTTCACGGGCTTGGGGCTGCCGGTGTCGCTGCAGCTCATTGCCCGGCCCTTCGACGAGGCCACGGCTCTGCGCGTGGGCCATGCCTTCGAGCGCGCCACGCGCTGGCACCTGGCCGTGCCGCCGGGGCTGGGTTAGCCCGGCGCCTCCCCTGTCCCTTTGCCTGTCGTCCGTGCCCTGCGCACGGCGGGGGGCGGCTTTTTCCCGAAGGAGCGATCCATGCCTGTCACCCTGCTGTCGAAGTCCCTGGCGGCTTTCGCTGTCCTGTCCTTGCTGGGCCTGGCGTGCCAGGCCCAGGCCAGGGACGGGGCGCTGGCGCGCATCGCGCGCAGCGGTACGGTGCACGTGGGCTACATCCCCACGCCCGGCACCTTCGCTTTTCGCGATGCGGCCGGCAACACGGTGGGCTATTCGATCGACGTGTGCATGAAGGTGGTCGAGGCCATGCGCCGGGCCCTTGCCCGCCCCGACCTGCGCGTGGACTTTCGGCCGCTGGAGGCGGCGCAGCGCATTCCCCTGCTCAAGGCCGGCAGCATCGACATCGAGTGCGGGGGCAACACCAACACCGTGGGCCGGCAAAAGGAGGTGGATTTCTCGCACACGCTGTTCACCACGGGCGTGCGCTTGCTGGCACGCCAGTCGGTGCAGCTCGACGGCGTGCCCAGCCTGTGGCGGCGGCGCATCGCGGTGAGCAACGGCACGACCGCGCAGGAGACGGTGCAGCGCGCGCAGCGCGAGCAGGAGATCGCCGTGACCGTGGTAGCCACCGACGCCGAGGGCGTGCGCCTGGTGGAGCAGGGCCAGGTGGATGCCTTTGCGCAGGACGACGTGCTGCTGTATGGGCTGATCGCCGCATCGCCCGCGCGTGACAGCCTGCATGTGACCGGTCGGCACCTCACGGTGGAGCCCTACGCCTTCATGCTGCCCAAGGACGACGCGCCGCTGCGCGAGATCGTGGACCGCACGGTGCTGGGCCTCATGCACTCGGGCGAGCTGGCGGCGCTGTACCGCAAGTGGTTCGACACGGCCACGCTGCGCATACCGATGAGCGCGCACATGCGCGAAAACATCCGCTACCCCAACAAGTACGGCATTCCCTGAGCCCTTTTTTGTTCTTTTCCTTCCTGAGGTGTTTCCATGAGCAGCAGCATTCCCTTCATCAGCGATCGGCAGGTGGCCGAGGCCCTCGACTACCGCTGCGTTGCCGCGGTGCTCGGCGAGGCCTTCGCCAGCCTGGCCTCTGGCGGCGCGGCCGTGCACCGGCGCCAGCGCACCGACTGCCGCGACCTGCGGCTGAGCACCATGGGGGCCGTCTGGGCTGACCGGGCCGTTGCCGGGGTCAAGGTCTATCCCACGGTGCGTGGGCAGTTCAGCTTCTCCATCGTGCTGTTCGACCTGCAAAGCAATCAACCTCTGGCCGTGCTCGACGGCAACGAGCTCACGCGGCTGCGCACGGCGGCCATCACCACGCTGGTGGCGTCCAAGGCCGCGGCACTGCGCCCGCGCAAGCTGGCGCTGTTCGGCACCGGGCTGCAGGGGCGGGCGCAGGCCGATGCGCTGTGCGGGTGGTTCGATTTCGAGGAAATCGCGCTGGTGGACCCGGCCGGTGATTCGGCCTGGGCCCAGGCCCTGGCCGCGCGCACGGGCAGCCGCGTGGCCTTCACCACGTCCGAGGCGGCGGTGCGCGGCGCCGACATCGTGGTCACCGCGACGCGCTCGGCCACGCCGGTGTTCGATGGTGCATGGCTGGCACCGGGCGCCTTCGTCTCGGCCATCGGCACCAGCACGCCCAAGGGGCGCGAGCTGGATGACACCGCCATGGATCGGGCGGGCCGCATCATCGTGGAGTGGAAGCCGCAGAGCCTGGCCGAGGCCGGCGAGATTGTGCTGTGGCAGGGGCGCAGCAGCCATGCACCCTTCGTGGACCTGCCCGAACTCTATGCCGGCGAGGCACCCTGGCGTCCGGCTGGCCCGGCCATCACCGTCTTCAAGTCGGTGGGCATCGGCCTGGCCGACGTAGCGGTGGCGCAGCTGGCGGTGGAGCGCGTGCTCCATGGTGGGGAGCTGCGGCGATGAAGGTCTGTGTCATCGGCGCGGGCATCATCGGATGCGCCACGGCCTACCAGCTCGCGCGCCAGGGCTGCGAGGTGCAGTTGATCGATGCCGCGCACGCGCCGGGCCTGGCCACGAGCTACGCCAACGGCGCGCAGCTGAGCTACAGCTACGTGGAGCCCTTTGCCTCGCCGGCCACGCTGCGGGCGCTACCGGGGCTGCTGCTTGCGCGCGGGTCGGCCGTGCGCTTTCATCCGCGCTGGGACTGGCGGCAGTGGGCCTGGGGGCTGCAGTTCCTGCGTGCCTGCACGGCGCGGCAGTCGCTGCGGGGCACGGCGCAGCTGCTGCAGCTGGCGCAGGCCAGCCGCGCCACCTTGGCGCAGTGGATGCAGGACGAGCGCTGGGACTTCGGCTTTGCCGAGAACGGCAAGCTGGTGCTGTGCCCCACGGCCGCATCGCTGCGCCACCAAGAGCGCCAGGTGCGCCTGCAGGCCGGCATGGGCTGCCGGCAGGAGGTGCTGGGCATGCGGGAATGCCTGGACAGGGAGCCCGCGCTGCGCGGCGCCATGGCACTGCAGTTTGCCGGCGGTGTGTGGACGCACGACGAATGTGTGGGAGACCCGCACCGCCTGTGCCTGGATCTGGCGGCCAGCGTGCAACGCATGGGCGGCACGCTGTCACTGGGTGTGCAGGCGCAGGGATTCGTGCGCCAGGGTGCGCGCGTGGTGGCCGTGCAGACCGGTGTCGGCGACATCGCGGCCGACGCCTTCGTGCTGGCCTGCGGCCCGCATGCACCGGCCCTGGCAGCCGCGCTGGGCCTGCGCCTGCCGATCGAGCCCATCAAGGGCTACAGCATCACGGTGCCGTTCAGCGCGGGTGTGCACCGGCCGCGTGCCAGCGTGACGGACCTCGCGCGCAAGACGGTGTTCGCGCCACTGGGCGGGCACCTGCGCGTGGCGGCGATGGCCGAGGTGGGGGCCACGGGCCTGTCGGTGGCGCCCGCGCGCGTGCAGGCCATGGTGGACGCGGTGGCACAGACCTACCCGGGCCTGTGCGCGCTCGACGCCCCCGTGGTGTGGGCGGGCCTGCGGCCTGCGACACCGACCTCGGTGCCCATCGTCGGGCGCTGGCGCGAGAGCAACGTGTACCTGAACGTGGGGCACGGTGCGCTGGGTCTCACGTTGGCGGCGGGTAGCGCTGCGGCGCTGTCTCAGCAGATGCTTCGGCCGCACTAGCGCAGGCGGGCTCAGCTGCGGTGGCGCGGCAGGCGCACGGCGACCTCGGTGCCCTGGCCGGCTGCGCTGTGCAGCGCGACGCGGCCCTGGTTCTGTTCGACCAGGGTGCGCACGATCCACAGGCCCAGGCCTGCGCCGTCCTGGCCGGCCACGCCGGCACTGCCCTGCCAGCCGCGCTCGAAGGCGCATGACTGCTCGGCATCGCCCATTCCGGGGCCGTCGTCGGTGACTCGGATGACGATGCTGTCCGCAGTCTCCGTCGCGCTGAGGGAGACGGTGCTGCCCGAAGGGCAGTACTTGACGCAGTTGCCGATCAGGTTGCACAGCACGCGCAGCAGCTGCGCATAGTCCACGAAGACCTCGCCCGCCTGCCCGGGCACCAGGTGCAACTGGATGCCGGCGCGCTCGGCCACCATGCCCATGGCGTCTGCCGCATCGGCAAGCAGCCGGGCCGGTGCGATGGTCTCGCACAGGGTGCGCTCGCGGCTGTCGACGGCGTGGGTCGACAGCAGGTCGTCCACCAGGCGCTTCATGGAGGCGATGGCGCCCTCGATGCGGCGGATGGCCGGCAGCGAGGGTGCATGGCCCGCACGCGTGAGCAGGGTGGCGTTCAGTCCCATCACCTGCAGCGGCGAGCGCAGGTCGTGCGCCACCACCGCCAGCAGCTCTTCGTTGGCCTTGGCCAGCGCATGGGCGCGTTCGGCGTTGGCCTCGGACTCCTTGAGTGCGCTGCGCAGCTGGATCTCGCGCGCGGCGGCCTTGGCGAGCTGCACCAGGGTCTCGATCTCGGTCTCGGTCCAGCTGCGCGGCTGGTTGTCGATGACGCAGAAACTTCCGATGGGTTGGCCGTCGACGATGAGGGGCACGCCCACGTAGGCGCGCACGTCCAGGCTGTCGACGATGGGCACGGCGCGCCACAGCGGGTCGGCGTGGGTGTCTTCGATCACCAGCGGATCGGTGCTGGCAATGGCGTAGTGGCAGAAGGTGCGGCCGTGGACCTCGCGGGCGGAGGCCAGCTCTTGCGGAAAGCCGTGCGCGCTCTTGTAGAAGTCACGCTCGGCGTCGACGATGGACAGGAAGCTCGCGGGCGCGCCCACCAGGTTCACGGCCAGACGGCTCATCGAATCGAAGGTCTCTTCCGTCGGGCTGTCCAGCAGCGCGATGCTGTGGACGGCGGCGAGCCGGCGGGGATCGGAAACCAGGGGGTCCAGGTGGGCCACCAGCTCCTGCGGGGCGATCGGCATGCCGGTCCTTTGCGCCAGGGGGCTCGCTGGGGTCCGAGGCAGGGCGCGCATCAGGATCCGGGCCGCACCAAACCGGCCGGCCCCGTATTGTCGCCGACCTTGGCTGAGGGTGGGCAAACTCGCGCGTTCAGCCGGCCTGGAGCGGGATGGGGGCGCGCATGCCCGCGTTGATCAGGTTCCAGGCGTTGATGACGCCGATGGCAAAGCCCAGCTCGGCGATTTCGGTGTCGTTGAACTGTGCCTTGAGCAGGGCGAACTCCTCGTCGCTGGCATCGCTGTGCGGCGTGGCGGTGATGATCTCGGCCCAGCGGAAGGCGGCGCGTTCACGCTCGCTGAAGAAGGGGGCTTCGCGCCAGCCGGCCACGGCGTTGAGGTGGCGCGGGTCCATGCCGTCCTTGACCAGGTAGCTCCAGTGCATGTCCATGCAGTAGGCGCAACCGTTGATCTGCGACACGCGCAGGAAGACGAGCTCGGCCAGGCGGGCGCCGATGCTGCCTTTCTTGACGGTTTCGGACAGGTTCACGAGGCCCATGAAAGCCTTGTTGGCAAGCTGGTGGTAGGGCAGGCGGGCGGTGTGCTGGGACATGGTGAAAACTCCTCGGTGGTGATGAAGGGGTGAACGTGCTTCGTGGAAGGCATTGCATCGTTTGCGGCCTTCCATACCTTTCAAGACGGGCCAGGCTGGCGGGTTGTGACAGCCCGGCCGAAAAATTCTTCAGGCCAGGGTGAGCGGGATCCCTTGCAGTTTGTCCGGGTTGCGGATCGCGTAGATGGCGACGATGCGCTCGCCGTCGGTGACGATGGCCTGGGCCGATTCGAGCCGGCCGTCGATGTAGCGCAGCAGGCCCGGCTCGCCATTGATCAGAACCGGGCGGTAGACCACCTGCTCGGCCATGCGCCGCCACTGGGCCCAGAACAGGTTGGCGATGCGGAAGGCGCCCACCAGCGGGTGCGGGAAGGACTGCACCTTGCCGCCGCCGTCGCCGATCAGCATGGCGTCTTCGGACAGCAGGGCCTCTATGGCATCGCGCCGGCCGCTGTGGGCGGCGGCGATGAAGCGTTCGAGCAGCTGGTGGTGCACGCCCCGCGGCACCTCGAAGCGGGTGCGCGCCTGCTGCACGCGCTCGCTGGCGCGGTGCACCATCTGGCGGCAGGTGGCCTCGGTCTTTCCCAGCTGGGCGGCGATCTCGGGGTAGTCGTAGTCGAACACCTGGCGCAGCAGGAAGGCGGCGCGCTCCTCGGGTCCCAGGCGTTCGAGCACGTACAGGAAGGCGACCGAGAGCTCGCCCGCCAGCTCTGCCGCGGCCTCGGGTGTGCGGTGGTCGAGCGGCTCCACCAGGGGTTCGGGCAACCACCAGCCCACATAGGCCTCGCGTTCGGCCTTGGCGGCGCGCAGCCGGTCGATGGACAGGCGCGTGACCACGGTGACCAGCCAGGCCTCGGCCGATTGCAATGTGCTGGTGTCCGCGTGGCTCCAGCGCAGCCAGGCATCCTGCAGCACGTCCTCGGCATCGGCGCGCACGCCGAGCATGCGGTAGGCGATGCCGAAAAGGCGCGGGCGCAGGGCGGTGAAGGTGTCATCGGCCCGGTAGGCCGGGGGCAGGGTGGTGGTCATGGCGCATCTCCAAGCGTAGTCTGGTCGATAACCAGACGTGCCAGGGGTCCGCTGTGTGACAGCCCGGACCCGCAAAAATGCTCAGAGCGTCCTGCGCAGCGCCTCGAAGAACAGCTCGGACTGCAGGCGTTCGCCCATCGACTGTTCGCCCACGTGCTGCGCCAGCGCGGCGCTGGCCGGGGCCAGGGGGCGGCCGGTGGACTGCGCCAGCACCTGGGCCATGCAGGCGCGCTCCAGGTAGTACAGATCGTCGTAGGCGTAGTCGATGCGGTCGCCGCAGACGACCACGCCGTGGTTGCCCAGGAAGCCGATGTCCGCGCTTTGCAGCACGCCGGCGATGCGCTCCCCCTCGCGCACATCGAGCGCGAAGCCGTTGTAGTGCGGGTCCACCGCGGTGCGGCCATGAAAGCGCATGGCGTTCTGCGACAGCGTGGTGTCCAGGCAGCGGTCGGTGGTGAGCGTGAGCGCCGTGGCGTAGGGCATGTGCGTGTGCAGCACGCAGGCCTTCTTGCAGATGCGGTGGATGGCGGCATGGATGAACATGGCCGTGGGCTCGACCTCATGGCGGCCGGCCAGGCGCCGGCCTTCTTCGTCAATGAGCACGATGTCCTCGGCCTGCACCTCGCTCCACATCAGGCCGCGCGGGTTGAGCAGGAAGCGGCCCGAGCCATCGGGCAGTTCGACGCTGAAATGGTTGCACACGCCTTCGGACAGGCCATGGTGGGCGGCGGCGCGCAGGGCCAGGGCCAGCTCGTCGCGCAGGCGGCGCACCTCGGGTGCGTCGAAAACAGGGGTGGAAGGGGTCATCGGGGTTCCTGGGGTCGTGGGTTCATTCATCGTCATCCGTGCAACGGGCGTGCCATCCAGGCGGACTGCGCCTGCAGCACACTGGCCGGGCTGCGGCCGGTGATGGTTTCGTAGACACCGGGGGCGGTGGCGCCTTCGGTGCTGATCAGCAGCACACGGGCGTCGGCGCCCAGGCCGGCCTGGGCTGCCAGCGACGGGTCGGCCATGAGCGCGGCCAGCCCTGCCAGGCCGGCGGCTCCCGATTCGCCGCTGAGGATGGGCATGTCGCCCGCTGCACCGCTGGCCAGGGTGCGCATGGCCTCCTCGGCCTGGGCGTCGCCCACGGTCATGAACAGGTCCACCGCAGGCTGCAGGAAGCGCCAGGCCAGGGGCGAGGTCTCGCCGCAGGCCAGGCCTGCCATCACTGAGTCTACGCTGCCCGTGGCACGGGCGGGCCGACCGGCGATCGCGCTTTGCAGCAGGCAGTCGGCCTGTTCGGGCTCCACGGTGATGAAGGCCGGGCGTGCAGCGCCGTGGCGCTCCCAGAAATGCGCCACGACACCGGCGGCCAGGCCACCCACGCCGCCCTGCAGCAGCACATGGGTGAAGGGGCAGGCGCCATCGGCACTCGCGGGGGCTTGTTCGAGCAGTTCGTCGACCAGGATGCCATAGCCCTGCATCACGTCGCGCGGGATTTCCTCGTAGCCGTCGTACGAGGTGTCGGAGACCACCCACCAGCCATGCGCCCGTGCCAGGCGCTCGGCCTCCTGCACTGAATCGTCGTAGTTGCCGGCGATGCGCACGATCTCTGCGCCCAGCGCGCGGATGGGTTGCTCGCGCTCGGCGCTGACATGGGCATGCAGCACGATGACGCAGCGGCAGCCGGTGGCCTGCGCTGCGGCGGCCAGGGCCCGGCCGTGGTTGCCGTCGGTGGCGCTGATGACCGTGAAATCCGCGAGGGCTGCGGCATGCCGGCGCGCGAGCAGATCCGCCGGCGCCCAGCCTGCGCCGGGCCATTGGCGCAGGACCAGGCGCAGCAGCGCCACGGGTGCGCCCAGTGCCTTGAAGCTGGAGAGCGGCGAGCGCACCGATTCATCCTTCAGGTGAAGCTGACCCAACCCGAGCTGCCGTGCCAGGTGGGGCAGGGCGTGCAGCGGCGTGCTGCCATGGCGCAGCTGATTCCAGCCGGAGAGCCACTGGCGGCTTTCGCGGCCCTGGGCGAGGTTCATCACGCGCTGCAGATCGGGATCGTAGGGGCGGCGTGTGGCTTGGGGGTTGGTGAACAGCATGGAGAAGGTTTTCGGGGTTCAGGAAATGCGCAGGCGCTGGCGCGCGATCTGGGCGAAGTAGCGCGCGCCGATGGGCAGCACAGCGTCGTTGAAGTCGTAGCCGGCGTTGTGCAGGGGCACGCCCCCGGGGCTGCCGGCCTCGCCGTTGCCGATGAACATGAAAGCGCCTGGGACCACCTGCAGGAAGGCGCCGAAATCCTCGGAGATCATCATCGGGGTGATGTTGCGGTCCAGGCGTTCTGCGCCCACCACGGCCTCGGCTGCTGCCACAGCCGTGTCCACGCACTCCGGCCAGTTCACGGTAGGCGCGAACTCATGCGTGTACGTGAAGGCGCATGTGGCGCCGTGCGCCGCGCAGATGCCTTCGCAGATCTCGCGCATGCGTTTTTCCAGGAGCGCCTGGACCGCCGGCGAATAGCTGCGCGTATCGCCCTTGATGGTGACGTGGCTGGGCAGGGCGTTGCGAATGCCGTCGGTGGTGAACTCGGTGCATGAGATGACGGCGGGCTGGCTCGGGTCCACCGAGCGGGCCACCACGGTCTGCAGCGCGAGCACGATCTCTGCGCCGATGACCAGCGGGTCCACCGCCATGTGCGGGCGGGCCGCGTGGCCGCCGCGGCCGGTGATCGCGATGACGAAGTTGTCCTCGCTGGCCATGATGCCGCCGCTGCGGATGGCCATGTGGCCGGCCGGCATGCCCGGGATGTTGTGTGCGCCATAGATCTCGTCGACCGGAAAGCGCTCGAACAGCCCGTCGGCCATCATCGCGGCGGCTCCCCGACCATGTTCCTCGGCCGGTTGGAAGATGAAGCGCACCGTGCCGTGGAAGTCGCGCCGCTCGGCCAATAGCTGGGCGGCACCCAGCACCATGGCCATATGGCCGTCGTGCCCGCACGCATGCATGCAGCCTGCGTTCTGAGAGGCATGGGCGCGGCCGGGTGCGGATTCGCCCATGGCCAGCGCGTCCATGTCGGCGCGCAGGCCGATGGTGGGGCCGCCGCTGCCCACGCTGAGGTTGGCCACCACCCCGGTGCCGCCGATGCCTCGATGGACGTCGAGGCCCAGTGCCGTGAGGATGCGCGCCACGTACTCGGCCGTGTGCACTTCGTTGAAGCCAGATTCGGGGTGCCGGTGCAGGTGGTGGCGCCAGTGCACGAGCTGCTGGTCGAAATCGGCGGCGGTGGTGGTCATGGCAATGCGGTCCCAGGTGTCGGATGGTTCCTACACATTGTTGGCGTTCGCGCCCGGTTCAAACCACCGCAATACGGCGTTCAATGAGGGATCTGTCTCACAATTTGGAGAAGCGTGATGCATTTGTCCCATCGTCCTTTGGTATCGTGGGTGGGGCCATGAACCTTGACCGCCTGGACATCCAGATCCTCAACCTGCTGCAGGAGGACGCTTCGCAGCCCCTGCGTGTGCTGGCCCGCAAGGTGAACAGCTCACCGGCCACCTGCCAGCGCCGCATTGCCATTCTGCGGGCGGCGGGCATCCTGCTCAAGCAGGTCGCGGTGGTGAACCGGCAGCGCGTGGGGCGCGCGCTCACGGTGTTCGTGTCGGTGGAGCTGGACAAGCAGAACGATGCGCTGCTGCGCAACTTCGAGGCCAAGATGGCCGCGCAGGACGACGTGATGGCCTGCTACGAGGTGTCGGGCGAGTTCGACTTTCTGCTGATCATCAACTCGGCGTCGATGGAGCGCTACCATGCGTTCACGCGCGAGGTGTTCTCCTCGAACAACAACGTGCGCAACTTCAAGAGCACGTTCGCGATGAACTGCTCCAAGTTCGAGACGCGCGTGGCACTGGACGTGCCGCCCGAGGCGGACAAGGGCGACGACGAGGACTAGCCGCGCCCGCGGGGATGCTCAGGCCGAGGGCCGGGTGAGGTCTTCGAGCCGGGTGAGGAAAGCCATGGCCGCTGGCGTGCTGTCGGCGCACATCTCAACCGAGGGCTGCAGGCCGCTGCAGACGGCAGGGCGTGCAGGGTGCCCAAAAATGAGGCAGCGAGCATCATCCCCGAGCTGGATGCAGCGCACGCCCGCCGGCTTGCCCTGTGGCATGCCGGGGATGGGCGAGCTGATGGACGGGGCGGTGCAACAGGCGCCGCAGCCGGACCGGCACTGCATTCCTATCGCTGTTCGGTTGCTATTGTTTTGATAGCTCAGGCTGCGTTCAGGCGCGCGGACGCCCAGAGCACCTGGTCGACCACGGCGCGCACGCGCTCGCGGTGGGCTGGCTGCACCAGGGCACCGGCTTCGTCGAAAGCCGTGCTGGCCTGGCCCAGGGCAAAGGCCTTGGGCGCGAGCCAGCATTCCAGGTTGTGCAGCAGCGGTGCCAGGTGGCTTTGCGAGCGCAGGCCGCCCAGGCCGCCGTTGGAGGCGCTGAGCATGCCCACGACCTTGCCGCGGAAGGGCTTGGTGCCGTCCTGCCACGCGGGGTTGCCGCCCACAGGGCTCGACGCCCAGTCGATGGTGTTCTTGAGCAGGGCGGTGTAGCTGCCGTTGTACTCGGGCGAGCAGACGATCCAGGCCGGGTGCTCCCACAGCACCTGCTTGAGGCGCACCACGTCGGCCGGCGTGCCCTGGGCTTCGAGGTCGGCGTTGTACATGGGGATATCGTAGTCCGACAGCTCCAGCAGCGTGACCTCGGCGCCGGCATCGCGGGCGATCGCGGCGGTCGCGTGGGCCAGACGCCGGTTGAACGATTGCTGGCGCGTGCTGCCGGCGAAGACGAGGAGGGAGTTCTTGTGCATGGCTGGATTGGAGCACAGGCGCCAGGCAGGATTCCTGCAAGCGCAGGCTAGCTGTCTGCCTGGGGCGAAGCCAGCCGCCACACCAGCGTGGCCAGCGCCGCCACGAAGGAGGCCATGCTGAGGAGGGCGCGCCAGAGGTTGGCGGCGTTCCAGCGCGCGCGCACCTGGGCCCAGTCGGCGGGCGGCAGCTGCGGGTTCCAGGCCTCGGTGGTCACATTGAGCGGCAGGTTCACCTGTTGGGTGAAGAGGATGATGCCCAGGGCATAAGCCACGAGAATCACCGCCAGCATGGGCCACCAGCCTTCGCGGCGCCGGGCCCAGCCGGTGGCCAGGGCCAGCGCGCACCAGAAGGGTGGGCCGAAGAACAGCGCAAAGAACAGGCTGTGGCGCACATTGCGGTTCAGGGCCGACTGCACGGTGGCGTAGGTCGCGCCATCCATCTGCAGCATGGCCAGGTTCACATTGGCGCTGTAGGTGCCGAAGAAGCCGGCCATGAGGCCGAGCCAGACGACCGCCAGGAAATGGGGAGCCATGGCGATGGCGGAGTGGAGGTGGGAAGGGGGGGTAGTAGGCATGGAGCCCACTGTGCCCATGGCGATGGCTTGTTGCCTTAACCTTTGATAAGGCCCATCTCGCTGCGCACGCGTGAGAGCGTGACATCGGTGACGCCCAGGTAGGACGCGAGGTGCCGCAGCGCGATGCGCTCTGGCCAGTCGGGGTGCTGGGTCAGCAGCCGGGCATAGCGCTCGCGCGCACTCAACTGCAGAAATTCCTGCTCGCGCTGCATCTTGCCATCGAGCAGGGCGCAGAGGACTCGGTGCTCGAGCGCCGCCCAGGCAGCCCAGCCATCGGTGGCCCCTGGCATGCCCGGTGCAGGCATGGGAAGCGCCCAGACCCGGCTGTCCTCCAAGGGTTCCACGTGGAACATTGCTGGTTGTTGTCGCAGGCTGAGCGTGATCGGCCAGAACAGCGCGCCGTCGAGAAAAAAGTTCTTGTTGGCTTCCGCTCCGTCTCTGTCCACCAGGTACAACCTCAGGATGCCGCGCTCCACCCACCACAGATGGCGCCAGGTTTCACCGGCGCGCAACAAGGGCTGGCTCCGTTGCAGATCAATGGCCTGGGCACTGCTCCACCATGACGCCACCGGTACGGGCGGATCGCCCACCAGTCGGGTGAGAAAGTGGGTCAGAGGGCTGTGGGCAGACACGGTGGGCGCAAAGTGGGAAAATCCCGGGTTGCCCGCCGGGGCAGGGTGCAGGCTTGCACCCCCGCACCCGGGCGGGGGCGGTACACACGGCAGGCCCAGGCGGGGCCCGGCCACAGGTGTCGTACCGCGATTTTGATTATCGGGCCCGACAGGCCCCGGAGCGCTTCCATGTTGTACCCCCAGGAATTTGATGTGATCGTCGTCGGCGGTGGCCATGCCGGCACCGAGGCCGCGCTGGC
>JAZKEE010000186.1:0-1524 GCA_040387235.1 Pseudomonadota bacterium | reverse complement strand
TTCGTGCGCTGGGCGCGCGAGGCCGGCTGCAGCGTGCGCACCGACGCCATCGGCAACATCTTCGCGCGCCGTGCGGGGCGCAACGATGCCCTGCCCCCGGTGATGACCGGCAGCCACATCGACACCCAGCCCACGGGCGGCAAGTTCGACGGCAACTATGGCGTGCTGGCCGGCATCGAGGTGGTGCGCACGCTGAACGACCACGGCATCGTGACCGAAGCCCCCATCGAGGTGGCGGTATGGACCAACGAAGAGGGCTCGCGCTTCGTGCCGGTGATGATGGGCTCGGGCGTGTTCGCCGGGGCCTTCACGCTCGACCATGCGCTGGCCCAGCGCGACGCGCAGGGCACCAGCGTGGCCGAGGCACTGGCCGCCATCGGCTATGCGGGCGAGCACGGGCGCACGCCGCCCGTGGGTGCGTATTTCGAGGCGCACATCGAGCAGGGGCCGGTGCTGGAGGCCAACGGCTGCGTGATCGGCGTGGTGCAGGGTGCCCTGGGCCAGCGCTGGTACGACCTGAGCGTGCAGGGCATGGAGGCCCACGCCGGCCCCACGCCCATGGAGCTGCGCCGCGATGCGCTGCTGGCGGCCAGCACGCTGGTGGCCGAGGTCAACCGCATCGCCCTGGCCCATGCCCCGCATGCGCGCGGGACGGTGGGCGTGCTGGAGGTGTTCCCCAGCTCGCGCAACGTGATCCCCGGCAGCGTGCGCATGACGGTGGACCTGCGCGCCGCCGATGACGCCGAGCTGCTGCAGATGGACGCCGAGCTGCGCGCCGCCTGCGAGCGCATCGGCACGGCCCACCGCACGCCCATCGCGGTGGAGCCGGTGGTGTACTTCCCGCCGCAGCCGTTTGCGCCCGCGCTGGTCGAAGGCGTGCGCAGCGATGCGCAGGCCCTGGGCTACACCGCCATGGACGTGGTCAGCGGTGCAGGGCACGATGCCGTGTACCTGGCACGGCTGGCACCCACGGCCATGGTCTTCGTGCCCTGCGCCGATGGCATCAGCCACAACGAGATCGAAGACGCCGAGCCCGAGCACCTGGAGGCCGGCTGCAACGTCTTGCTGCAGGCCATGCTGCGCAGCGCCCAGGTGGTGGCCGCATGAAGATACTCATTGCCCGCCTGAACCACGAGACCAACACCTTCTCGCCCGTACCCACGCCCCTGGAGGCCTTTGCGCCCACCTACGGCGAAGATGCCCTGCGCGACAACCTGGGCATGCGCACGGCCATGGCGGCCTTCATCGACCTGGCGCGGGGCCTGGGCGCCACACTGGTCACGCCGGTGTCGGCCATGTCCAACCCCAGTGGCCTGGTGCATGCCACCGCCTACGACGAGCTCACCCGGCGCATCGTCGAGGCCGCCCCGGGCTGCGACGCCATCCTGCTCGACCTGCATGGCGCCATGGTGGCCGAGAACAGCCCCGACGGCGAGGGCGACCTGCTTGAGCGCGTGCGCGCCGCGGCACCCGGCGTGCCCATCGGCGTGGCGCTGGACCTGCACGGCAACATCACGCCCAAGA
>JAZKEE010000185.1:0-33046 GCA_040387235.1 Pseudomonadota bacterium | reverse complement strand
CCTTGATGAAGGTTTCCTGCGGCATGCCGCACTTGTCCACGATGATGCGGCGCAGCTCGCGCTCCTTCTTGCGCACGTCGTCGACCTGGCCGCGCACCATGTCGCACAGCTTCTCGATGGTCTTGGCGGTGAAGCGGATGGTCATCAGCTCTTCCGACAGGGCGTGCTGGGCCTTCACGTAGGCGGGCGTGCCGTAGCCTTCCTTGTCGTAGATCTTGTGGACCTTCTCGAACAGGTCCCGGAGCTTGTCGAAGCGCTCCAGCGCCTGCTTCTTGAGTTCTTCGAGCTTCTTGGTCAGCGCCTTGGAGCCGCCCTTGCCGTCATCGTCGTCGGCTTCGTCGAATTCGTCGAAGTCTTCTTCGGCCACGTAGTCGTCGGCCTCGTTGGGGTTGGAGAAGCCGTCCACGATGGTGGAGATGACGACCTTGCCTTCGCGGATCTCCTCACCCATGTTGAGGATCTCGGCGATGGTGGCGGGCGATGCGCTGATCGCCTCCATCATGGCCATCAGGCCGCCTTCGATGCGCTTGGCGATCTCGATTTCGCCTTCGCGCGTGAGCAGTTCCACGGTGCCCATCTCGCGCATGTACATGCGCACGGGGTCGGTGGTGCGGCCGAATTCGCTGTCCACGGTGGACAGGGCGGCTTCGGCGGCTTCTTCGGCTTCTTCTTCACTGGCGCCAGCGGGGGCGTTGTCGGTGATGATCAGCGCCTCGGCATCGGGCGTCTGCTCGTACACCGCCACGCCCAGGTCGTTCAGCGTGGTGATGACGGCTTCGAGCGTTTCGGCATCGACCAGCTTGTCGGGCAAGTGGTCGGAGATTTCGACGTGCGTCAGGTAGCCGCGCGTCTTGCCCAGCTTGATCAGGGTTTTCAGGCGCGAGCGGCGCTTGGCCAGGTCTTCTTCGGTCAGGACGGTCTCGTCCAGGCCGAATTCCTTCATCAAGGCCCGTTCCTTGGCCTTGCTGATCTTCATGCGCAGCGGCTTGACCTTCTCTGCCGTGGGCGTGGCGGTTTCGGCCTCGACCTCGACTTCACCTTCCAGATCGGATTCGATGTCCGACAGGTCGGCGTCGTCGCTGCTTTCCGCAGCAGCACCACCACCGACGGCCGCCTTGGGCTTGCGGCCGCGTTTGGCCGGTACCTTGGCCTCGTCCGTGGCGGCACCTGCAACCTTGGCGGGGCGGCCGGGGCGCTTCTTCGGGGCCTCTTCGCCGTCTGCCTCGACGGCAGCCTTGGCACGGGCTTTCTTGAGTTCTTCGGAGGCTTCCGTCTTCTCGGCAGACTTGTTCACGGGCACTGTTTTCATCACTTTCTTGGCGGCAGGGGCGGGCGCGGCAACTGCCTTGGAGGCAGCCGACTTGGCCGGTACCTTGGCCGCGGTTTTGGAGACGGCCTTCGCGGCGGTCGCTGGAGCTGACTTGGATGGCTTCGCGGACTTTTGAGCGGGCATGAACAACCTCAGAATCAAAAACGGACACAAAGAAAGCGCAAGCGCCACAGATCCCGGCGCGGGTGGCACTGCAAAAGCCGTGCTTTTGCAGCTTGAGGGGCATCCCTCAGGGGCAAGATGTCTGGGCGAACATTTGGTGTGCAGTCCTTGCGATGGGTGGGCGGTTGTGCGCGTTTGTCACGGTGGCCCGGCTCGGAGGTGCTGCTGTCGCTCTTGCCTAACCCTACATTATACCATCTGGCGCAATTTCAAGCAGCCTTGTCGGTTGCACCCAGCAAAACCTTGCGTTTTTCTTCCAGAACGCGGTAGCGCTCCAGCACCGAAGGGTCGTGCGCGGCCTGCAACATCAGCAATTTCTGCTGCTCCTTGATGTCCTCGATGAGCATCCGGTTCAGTAGATCCCGCAATTCCAGCCGGAGTTCCTGCGGCTCGCCCTTGGTCTGGGCGTGGGCGCCGGTCATCACCTTCATGGCCAGGTCTTCGCACTCGTGGTCGCGCAGGCCCTCGCGCAGCACTTCCCAGGCCTGGGGTCCGTGCTCATGGAACCGGCCTTCCAGCCAGGTGAACAGCGGCCCGTGGGGGGCGGGCTGGGCGCACAGGGCGGCGTGGTCGTCGTGCGTGAGCTCTTCCAGGAAACCCATGTGCGACAGCAGCAGGCGCGCAGCGTGGTCTGCCCGGCCCATGGCGGGGGTGCGCGGCAGCCGCGGCTGGGGCGGCCAGGGGGAGTCCTTGTCCTTTTTCTTCCACTTTCCGCCAACGTTGACCCAGTCGCCGCCACCCTTGCGGAAGGGGGGCTTGCCATTGCCGGTGCCGCCACTGCCGCCACCGCTGTAGCCGCCATGGCCGCCACCGCTCTGGCCCGGGTAGCCGCCGCCCACGTAGTCGGGCTCATGGGGCGGGTGCCAGCCGTCCAGGTCGGGCGGGGAACCGCCCCAGGGTGGCTCATCGGGATACGGGTTGGCGGCTTCCTGCGGGCGTGCCGGTCGCTGCTGGGGCGCCGGTGGCGGGGCGGGAGCGCGGGCGCCGCTGGGGTTCCACAGCTCGGAAAGGTCCCGGGCGTTCAGTTGCGTCAGTTCGGCCAGTTCCCCCAGCAACTGGCGCTTGAGCACGCCGTCGGGCAGCGCCGTCCACAGCGGACGGGCATTGCTGGCCATGTGGGCGCGCCCCTCGGCGGTGGTCAGGTCGCAGCCATCGCTGGCCGATTCGACCAGGAAGCGGCTCAGGGGAACGGCCTCGCTCACATGCTTGGCAAAGGCATCGGTCCCATTGGCGCGGATGAAGCTGTCCGGGTCGTGCTCGGCCGGCAAAAACAGGAACTTGATGCTGCGCGTGTCCGTGGCATGGGGCAGGGCGCCGTCGAGCGCCTTGCGCGCAGCACGCCGGCCTGCGCCGTCGCCGTCGAAGCTGAACACCACCGCCTCGGTAAAGCGCAGCAGCTTTTGTACATGCTCGGGCGTGCAGGCCGTGCCCAGCGTGGCCACGGCGTTCGGAAAGCCCAGTTGCGCCAGCGCCACCACGTCCATGTAGCCCTCTGTGACCAGCGCGTAGCCGTGCTCGCGGATGGCGGTGCGTGCCTCGAACAGGCCGTAGAGCTCGCGCCCCTTGTGGAACACGGGGGTTTCGGGCGAATTGAGGTATTTGGGCTTGTCGTCCCCCAGCACGCGCCCGCCATAGCCGATGCACTCGCCCTTGACGTTGCGGATGGGGAACATCACCCGGTCGCGAAAGCGGTCATAACGCTTGTCCTGCCCGTCCTCGCCCACGATGACCAGGCCGCTTTCTTCGAGCAGCGGGTCGTCGTAGTGCGGGAACACGCTGGCCAGGCTGCGCCAGCCCTCGGGCGCATAGCCCAGGCCGTAGCGCTTGGCCACCGCGCCCGAGACCCCCCGGCCCTTGAAGTAGGCAATGGCGCGCTGCGATTCGCGCAACTGGCGGCGGTAGGCGTCGCCGGCCTTCTCCAGCACGTCGGTCAGGGTGGCCTGCTTCTGGCGGGCAGCGGCGGCGCGTTCCTTCTCCTGTTGGGAAATGTCGTCGTCGGGCACCTGCAGGCCCACTTGCTGGGCCAGGTCCTGCACCGCCTCGACGAAGCCCATGCCCGCATGGTCCATGAGGAAGCCGATGGCGTTGCCGTTCTTGCCGCAGCCAAAGCAGTGGTAGAACTGCTTGGAAGGGCTGACGCTGAAGGACGGCGACTTTTCCCCGTGGAAGGGGCACAACCCCATGAAATTGGCCCCGCCCTTCTTCAACTGGACGTAGCGGCCCACGATCTCGACCACATCGGTGCGGGCTAGCAGTTCCTGGATGAATGACTGGGGGATGGACACCGGTGCATTTTCCTCTATCGCCGGGCGGTGCTCGGGTTCGCCCCCAGATGACTGCCATAACCCTGCGTTGTAATAGGGCGGTTCACAGTCTCCTGCGAAGGAAAGTCCCGCCATGCCCCACATGTTCGACCAGCACCTGGACCGCAGCCCAGCCAACTTCGCGGCCCTGTCACCGCTGTCCTTCCTGGAGCGCACGGCCGAGGTCTACCCGGACCGCCTGGCCATCGTCCATGGGGCATTGCGCCAGACCTGGGGCCAGACCTATGCGCGCTGCCGCCAGCTGGCCAGCAGCCTGAACCGCGCCGGCATCGGCAAGAACGACACCGTGGCGGCGCTGCTGCCCAACACCCCGCCCATGGTGGAAGCGCATTTCGGCGTGCCGATGGCCGGCGCGGTGCTCAACGCCATCAACACCCGGCTGGACCCCGAGACCATCGCCTTCATGCTCGACCACGGCGAGGCCCGCGCCGTCCTCGTCGACCCCGAGTTCACCGGCACCCTCGCCAAGGCCCTGGCATGGCGCAAATCGCACGCACCGCTGCTGGTGCTCACGGTGCAGGACGCCGTGTACGGCCCGGCCGTCCAATCCCTGGGTGGCACCGACTACGACGACTTCGTGGCGGCGGGCGATGCGCAACACGCCTGGGAACTGCCCGCCGACGAATGGGATGCCATAGCCCTGAACTACACCAGCGGCACCACCGGCAACCCCAAGGGCGTGGTCTACCACCACCGGGGTGCGGCCACCAATGCCATCAGCAACGTGCTGGAATGGGACATGCCCAAGGGGGCGATTTACCTCTGGACATTGCCCATGTTCCACTGCAACGGCTGGTGCTTCCCGTGGACTGTGGCGGCGCGCGCGGGCGTCAACGTCTGTCTGCGCCGGGTGGAGGCGCAGGCCATCTTCGATGCCATGCGCCAGCACGGCGTCACCCACTACTGCGGCGCGCCCATCGTGCACGGCATGCTGGTGAATGCCCCCGATGCCATGAAGGCCGGCGTGCCCGCTGGTATCAAAGCCATGGTGGCAGGCGCCGCGCCACCGGCCTCGATGATCGAGGGCATGGAGAAAATGGGGTTCGACCTGACCCACGTGTATGGCCTGACCGAGGTGTACGGCCCCGCCACCGTGTGCGCCAAGCACGAGGCCTGGGATGGCCTGGACATCGGAGAGCGCGCCCGCCTGAATGCCCGCCAGGGCGTGCGCTACCACCTGGAGCGCGATGTGCGTGTGCTCGACCCCGCAACCCTGCAGCCCGTGCCGCAGGACGGCGAGACCATGGGCGAGATCATGTTCAAGGGCAATATCGTGATGAAGGGCTACCTCAAGAACCCGAAGGCCACCGACGAAGCCTTTGCCGGCGGCTGGTTCCACAGCGGCGACCTGGCCGTGCAGTACCCCGACGGCTACATCAAGATCAAGGACCGCAGCAAGGACATCATCATCTCGGGCGGCGAGAACATCTCCTCCATCGAGGTGGAAGACGTGCTCTACCGCCACCCCGCTGTGCTGGCCGCCGCCGTGGTGGCACGGCCCGACCCCAAATGGGGCGAGACACCCTGCGCCTTCGTCGAACTCAAGGCCGGCGCCACGCTCACGCCCGGGGACATCGTGGCGCACTGCAAGCAGCACCTGGCGGGCTTCAAGGTGCCGCGTGCCGTGGTGTTTGGCGAGCTACCCAAGACCAGCACCGGAAAGATCCAGAAATTCGAGCTGCGCAAGCAGGCAGGCTCGGCCGCGGCCATCGACGTCTGAATACCGGGCTCGACTGGAGCATTCGGCGTTTCCAATCACACCATCGTTTTTTTCCGTTTTCCGTGGGCTCCGGGGCTTGGAACACTCCAGGGCCCCAAGTTCGGCATGCACACCACGGAAAACTCATGGCACAGACGACTCCCTGTCTGCATCCTCTGGCGCACTGGACGCGCTTCAAAGGGATCTACAGCGATTCGCATTTCTATGGCAACACGGTGGATACGAAAGCCATAGCGGCTGCCACCGAGTCGCTGCTGCCCGCCCTGAAGGCTGCCCTCGCTGCGGCACAGGCGGCGGGCGATGCCGAGGTGCTGGCCGGTATTGGACGCGAACGTGAACGCAGCGGCTTCTTCCGCCATGTGATGGGGTAGGCCGTTTGCCGGCCGATGCATTGCCGCAGCCGTGCGATTCAGCCAGGCGGCCGCAGCTGCGACTGCAGCCACTGCGCAAAGCACTGCGCCTCGGGTGCCGCATCGGGCGCCAGGCCGTAGTAGTGGCGCGTGAGCGGCAGGCGCAGTGCGGGCAAGGGACACACCAGGCGGCCGGTGGCCAGGTCGTGGGCCACCAGCGAAGCCGGGGCCAGCGCGAAGCCCAGGCCATCGAGCGCGGCCTGCAGTACGAAGTGCAGGTGGTCGAACTGCAGCTGACTGGCCGGCCGCAGGCGCGCCGCGCCCACCTGGCGCTTCCAGTGATCCCAGTCATCGGGGCGTGAACGCGACCAGAGCAGCACATGCGCAGCCAGCCCGCGCGGTTCGGCCACCGGGGCGGTTGCAAACAGGACGGGCGCACCCACGATCAGCGCCTCGTCCTGCAAGAAGGGTTGCACCGCGATGGACGTCGGCCAGCCCGCAGTGCGGCCGCGGCGGATCGCCACATCGAAGTGCTCGCTGGCCTGGTCGGGCGACACGGTGCTGGTGACGACCCTGGGGGCTATGCCCGGGAATTGCGCCACGAAGTCCGGAAGGCGCGGAATCACCCAGCGCACCGCGAACGAAGGCCGCACGTTGATGGTCACCGTGCGCGCGGGAGCGCCTTCCATCAGCGCCCGTGCAGCGGCGCCGATCTGATCCAGTGCCGGGGCCACCTCGGCAAAAAGGCGCTGCCCTTCAGATGTGAGCGACACCTGCCGCACGCGCCGCTCGAACAGGGCCACGCCGAGGAACTCCTCGAGTGCCTTGACCTGCCGGCTGATGGCTCCGTGCGTCACGAACAGCTCGGCCGCGGCCAGCGTGAAGCTCTGGTGGCGCGCGGCAGCGGCAAAGGCGCGCACGGCGTTGAGCGGGGGCAGGCGGGACGTCATGCGTGTGATTTTCTCACGCATGGGTGGCCGTAAACTCGTTTGCCGCTGGCGCTGCCGCGCTGCACCATGGCGGCCATGCCACCTGCCATCTTCGCCACCAACCCCTGGAACCTGACATGACCGCCACCGTTGTCGATACCGCCCATTCCATCGAGAGCATTGCCCAGCTCGAAGCCTTGTTCGGCACGCCCGGCGAGGCTTCGCTGTCCAAGGAGGTGCCCTTCGTGCACCCCTCGTACCGCGCGATGATCGAGGCATCGCCCTTCGCGGTGCTGGCCACTTGCGGCCAGGGCGGGCTCGATGCCTCTCCGCGCGGCGATGCCCCGGGCTTCGTGCACGTGCTGGACGAGCGCACCCTGCTGCTGCCTGAGCGGCGCGGCAACAACCGCGTGGATAGCCTGCGCAACATCGTGGCCGATCCGCGCGTGGCGCTGCTGTTCCTGATCCCCGGGGTGGGCGAGACCCTGCGCGTGAATGGCCGCGCCACCATCACCACCGCGCCCGAAGTGATGGAGCGCTTCGTGGTCAGCGGCCAGCCGCCCAAATGCGTGCTGCGCATCGCGGTGGAGGCCGTGTACTTCCAGTGCGCGCGCGCCATCCTGCGCTCGCGCCTGTGGGAGGCCACCGAGCCCGGTGCATCCAGGCCGGTGCCCACGCCCGGCGCCATTCTCTCGGCCATCAGCCAGAGCTTCGATGGCGCGGCCTATGACCAGGCGCTGCCGGAGCGCCAACGCACGACTTTGTACTAGAACGAAAAAAGGCCGCCGCAGGCGATGTGCCCGGGGCGGCCTTCAGGGCTGGATCACAGCGATCGCAGGAACGCCAACAGTGCCTCGCGGTCCGCCGTGGGCAGCGCCTCGAAGCGACGGCGCGCGGCATCGGCCTCGCCGCCATGCCAGAGCACCGCTTCGGTCAGCGAGCGGGCGCGGCCATCGTGCAGGTAGCCCACCTTGGCGGCCTGGCCTGCGCCCATCACCTTCTCGGTATAGCCGATGCCCCACAGCGGCGCGGTGCGCCACAGTGCGCCCGTGGCCTGGCCCTGCGCGAAGTTGTCGGCCAGCTCGGCGCCCATGTCATGCAACAGCAGGTCGGTGTAGGGGCGGATGGTCTGGTCGCGCAGCTCGGCAAACAGGTGGCCCGAGCCGGTCTTCATCTGCGCCGTGTGGCAGGCCACGCAACGCAGGCTGTCGAACAGCTTGGCACCCAGGGCGACCTGCTGTGGATTCACGCGGTGCTCGTCCAGCGGCGCCACGCCCTTGGGGAAGCCGCTTTCCTGGCTGCGCTGTGCGGGTACGGCAACCAGCGCCAGGTAGTTGGAGATCGAGGCCAGGTCGGCTTCGGTGATGCCGGGCTTGCGCACGCCTGCGGCACAGGCCGTGGGGCCGTAGTTGCAATCACGCGAGGGATAGACGGTGGACGTGACCGACATGTCCTGCAGCAGCGCGGTGGAGGCCTGCTGGCGCAGCGTGGCCTTGGACGCCTTCCAGCCGAAGCGGCCCAGGCGCACCACACCGCTCTCGGGGTCGTAGACGTAGTTGGGCACGCCCTTGACGCCGTCGGCATCCGGCACGGTGCGTGCGCGGGCCAGGATGTCGGCCTCGGGCACGGCTTCGAGCAGGCCCATGCCGATCATGGGTGGCGCGGCACGCAGCGAGTGCACGGCGGGCACCGGGCCGTCGAAGCCGAGCACGGGCTTGCGCAGCTCCACCACGCTGCCATCGGCCAGGCGCACATCGCGCGTCTCGAACTTCGCCACGCGCACGCTGTTGCCCCAGTCCTGCGCTTCGCCGGTGGCGGCGCGAGCGTTCATCTGCAGCACGCTGCCGTAGCGCGGGTGCGGTTGCTGCTGGCCGGCATCGCCCAGGCTCGCGGTCTGCAGCGACATGCTGTCCAGGCGCTGGTTGACCTGCATCGGCGCGGGGCTGCGACCGTTGTTCACGTGGCAGGCCACGCAGGCCGACTGGTTGAAGTGCGTGCCCTGCAGCTTGGCGGCGGGCATGTAGGGGTCGTTGCCCGGTTCGCTGTGGGCACCGGTGTCGAAGCTGGTGTGGATCAGCCGGCGCCCCTCGACGAAGCGCTGCATGTTCTGCATGCCCACGTTGTTGAACGGCTGCTGGAACATCGAGGCGCCGTTGTCCGAGTAGTTGTAGGAGACCGAGCCGGTGCCGCCCGAGAGCGTGATCGCCGGCAGCGGCGCCGAGTTCAGCCGGGGCTGCACGCCATACCAGGGCACGAGGCCCGTGCCCACCACGTACAGCCACTCGGCCGAGTAGTAGCGGATGCCGCCGTTGTCGCCCTTGGAGGACATGGACTCGCGCGTGCTGAACATGGCGGGGGACACCTCGATGGCGTCACCGGCCACCAGTGCGCGCGAGGGCACGTTGGTGCCGTTGGGCAGGCCATCGGCGCCCAGGCCGCCGTGGCCCGGGTAGTCCTTGATGCGCAGCGTGCAGGGGCCGTTGATGCCGTCAGGGCTGGCCAGGCGGCCATTGGCCGGGTAGGCCGTGGGTGCGCAGACCTTGACGTTGCGGTCCACCAGCTCGCCCGGATTCATCCATCCATAGCCGGTGACGCCCGGGCGGTCGAAGGCGCGAAAGAATGCCGTGTCGCCCGGCAAAAAGTCCACCGTGGTGTAGCGGTTGACCACCAGCGTGGGCTTGGTGACGCCGGCCACGCGGCTGTTGTCGATGATCTCCATGCCCCAGGTCCGGTTCTGGAAATACTGGGTCACGAAGGTCAGGTGGGCGCCGGGGCCCTTGTCCACCGGGGCACCCGTGACGGGGTCCACCGTGTCGTTGGGGCCGAAGCCGATCTCGTTCCACTCTTCGCCACGCTCGCGGCCATGGCGGCCCAGGGCGCGTGCGCCGAAGCGCGTCACCAGCGTACCGTCGGCCAGGCGGAACTGGGTCAGCTCGGCGGCCTCGGGTGCGGCGGGCAAGGGCGCCAGCCCCTGGCCATTGGCCGGGTAGCGCCAGGCAGCGGTCGCGCCCACACCCTGGGTATTGTCGGTGCCCGGCGTCTTGAACTCCACCTCGAACAGCGAGTAGCCGTAGCCGCCGGCCCGCGCCACGCCCTGCAGGCGGATGTAGCGGGCGCTCATGCCCAGGTTCAGGAACTCCTCGGTCCCGCCCTTGCCGTTGGTGACGTAGCGGATCTGCGTCCAGGTGCTCCCGTCCTGAGATACCTGCAGTGCGTACTCCTTGCCGTAGGAGCGCTCCCAGACGAGCTTCATGTAGCCCACGTCGACCTTGGCGCCAAAGTCGAACTGGATCCAGGCATCGTCCACGAACGTGCTGCCCCAGCGGCTGCCGAGGTTACCGTCGATGGCGGCCGTGGCCGACATGCCGGGGTTTTCCACTGGCGACGAGGTTGCCGTCACGGGCTTGATGGCCACGCCCGGCTGGGTGGGCGCTGCGGCCGCCACCTCGTAGGCGGATTTGTGCTGGACGTAGACCACGTTGGACGAGGACTGTGATGCCTCCTGCCCACTGCCCCCGCTGTCCGGACTGCCTCCACCGCAGGCGGCCAGGCCCAGCGCCAATGCGCCCAGGGCTCCCCAGCGCGCACTGCGGTGCGCGCGTTTGATCATCGTGTATTGCATGTGTTTCCCACCCCGCATCCGTGTGCGTTTGTTGTGGGCAAATCATAGGCATGCAGTCCATCGCGCCGTCTACCGCAGTTGCGTGGCCGCCTCAGTTAATTTGCGTTAATTAATTGCAAAACGTGTGCAGACGTATCTGCCAAGGGCGCGTTTGTCGGCCACGTTCATCTGCGCGTGGCTTGGCCTGTGATGCTCCCTGTTTTGGGGCGGTTGCATATGGATGCACTTTGGTGGGCGCCATGGAAATATTTCGTTTGGCAGCCAAGCGGATTGATGGAAGGTGGCCGCGCGGGTGGCTGCCGTCTCCTCGACTGGCGCCATTGGACGCGGGTGTGCAGCAAATTGGCATGCATGCGAAGATGCCTAGCAAAGCCGCATGCAGCGGATCGAACCTTTCAACCGCCAGACGCCAGGAACCCAGCAATGACCCAGCCGCATCCTTCCCTGCTACTCAACGACGGCCGTTCCATCCCCCAGCTCGGCCTGGGCGTATGGCGCACCCCGGCCGATACCACTGCGCAGGCCGTAAAGGCGGCCCTGGCATCGGGCTACCGGCACATCGACACGGCGGCCATCTACGGCAACGAGGCCGGCGTGGGCGAGGGCCTGCGTGCCAGCGGTGTGGCGCGCGAGGAGGTCTTCATCACCACCAAGCTGTGGAACGCCGAGCAGGGCCTCGACTCCACTCTGCGCGCCTTCGATGCCAGCATGCAGCTGCTGGGTCTTGATGTGCTCGACCTGTACCTGATCCACTGGCCCTGCCCCTCGCGCGATCTGTACGTGGACACCTGGCGCGCCTTCATCCGCTTGCGCGACGAAGGGCGGGTGCGTTCCATCGGCGTCTCCAACTTCGAGCCTGAGCACATCGACCGACTCGTGCAGGAGACGGGTGCCAAGCCCGTGCTCAACCAGATCGAGCTGCACCCGCGCTTCCAGCAGCGCAGGCTGCGTGAATACCACGCTGCGCACGGCATCGCCACGCAGGCCTGGAGCCCGCTGGGCCAGGGCCAGTTGTTGGAGGACGCGGGCATCCTGGCCATCGCCGCCAGGCATGGCAAGACGCCGGCCCAGGTCGTCGTGCGCTGGCACCTCGACGTGGGCAACATCGTGATCCCGAAGTCGGTCAACCCCGGCCGCATTGCCGAGAACGCCGATGTCTTCGACTTTGCGCTGGATGCACAGGACATGGCGGCCATTGCCCAATTGGACCAGGCGGAAGGGCGCATCGGGCCGGATCCGCTGACGGCGGCGTTCTGAGCACGCGCCAGGCGCAGCGCCCTTACTGCAGGGCTTCTTCTTCCCGTTCTTTCCTGGCGGATGCCGAGTGCAGTTTGCGCTCGTAGCCGTCCATCTCCTTGAACGCGACGATCTCGCGCCCGCGGTACTTTGCATACTCGGCCATGAATGCCTGCGTATCTGCATAGGGGCCGGCGATATGGCCCGGCCGCTTGGAGTCGGCAAAGAACCAGGTCTGGCCGTCCCGCTGGAACGAGGCCACCCAGTGGCGGCGCAGGGTGTTGCCACGGATGGCGACGGGGTTGAACTCGATCATCACATAGCCGGGGCGCGAGGCGGGGTCCACGGCGCGCAAGGTCTCCACGGCAAAGCGCGACAGGTCCACGCACACCCCCCTGGGCTGGGCAAAGAACGCCGACGGCTCGTGGATGGGCATGCGCCCGTTGCGGCTGCGCTGGGTTTCGGACAACTGCATGGCGCGCTGCAGGTCGTACTCGAAGCGCGCACCGATGAAGGCGTTCACATCGGCCGGCCCCTTCCAGCGCTGGAGCGCTTGCGCATACGAGGCCGGTGCATCGGCCAGGGACATGGTGGCGCGGCCCGGCTCCGGCGCATCCGAAGCGGGGTCTGCGGTGATGGTGGCTTCAGCCATGTTCGGTCGGGAGCCGCAGCCCACCGCCAGGCTGGCGACAAGGCTGGGCGTGGCAATGACGAGCATTCTTCGTTGCATGGCAGGTATCCCCGGTTCTTTGGGTCCTATGGAGTGGAGCCCCCCGCCAAAGGTTCCTTAAAAAAGGAGCTCACGCCGCCTCCGCAGCAAAGCCGGCGGCCGCATCGCGCAGTGCCTGCGCGAGCAATGCCACCTCGGCATACTGCGCGCCTTCGGAGCGCTGGAACAGCGTGATGGGCGGCAGCGTCCAGCCAAAGCGGTGCGGCACGATGGCCACGCCGGCAATGCGCACCAGCTCCTGCGCGATGTCGGCCGGCACGATGGAGACGGCGCGCTCGCTGGCCGCGATCAGCTCGCCGATGACCTTGGACGACAGGCTCTCCACATAGGCCTGCGGCGGCGCAACGCCGGCGCGCAGGAAGAAGTCGGTGATCTGCTCGCGCATGGGGGTCTGGCGCGCGCCCAGCACCCAGTCGAGTTCGGCCAGCTCGGGCCAGGACAGAGGACGCCGCGCCAGCCGCACCGCCAGGCGGCGGTGGGCAATCAGGCGGGGCTCCTGGTGGTAGAGCACCTCGTGCACCAGTCCTTCCATGTCGAGCACGGCCGAGGCGCGGCCGACCACGCAGTCGAGTTCGTGTGCACGCAAGCGCTGCAGCAGGTGGTCGCTGGTGCCTTCGTGGATGCTGACCGTGGCGCGCAGGCCGCGCGGCCTCGTCTTGCCAATGGCGGCGGCCAGCAGGCGACCGGGCACGAAGGGGATCACGCCGATCTGCAGATGCGCGGCGCGGCCGGCGCTGGCGGCCTCGATGTCCAGCGCCCAGTGGGTGAGGTCCTGCAGCATGGAGCGCGCGCGGGCCAGCGCCAGGGTGCCGAGCGCGGTGGGCACCATGCCGCGCGCAGAGCGCTCGAACAGCGGGGCACCGAAGATCGACTCGATCTCGGCCAGTGCATGCGTGACGGCCGGCTGGCTGGTGGCCATGTGGTGCGCCACGCGGGTGAGCGTGCCGTGGGCTTCGATCTGCTGCAGCAGCACCAGGTGCCGCATCTTCAGGCGCGAGGCCAGGCGGGCCTGCATGGCCTGGGCAGCGTCGATGTCATGGGATGGCATGGTGCTAGTCCGCTGAAACCGAGAAATCGGCTGTGCGCCGGAGTGGAAGTGGGATGCCGCGCAAGGCGCGGGCTGGCCGCCTTGGCAAAGTCCGCAACGCAGCGATGCGCCCGCTGTCACACCGGCCCGAAGGGTGAGGGCCTGGAAGGGCCGCACTCGTCGTTGCCATGCTCGCCGGGTGTGCAACCCGGCTGCGCCCGGCGCCTGGATTGTGGCCCTGCCAGACCCTCGCGCACAGCCGGTTTCTCGGCTTCAGGGGGCTAAGGTATGTGGAAAAACGCATGGGTGAATAGTAATTGCTGATGGTTTGCTTATATGGACCGACCACAATCCGGCGTGCAGGTGCTCGACAAGCAGGCGCCGGACAACAGGGAGAGGCAATGGATTCGGTATTCATCGTGGTGGCGCTGGGCGCAGTCGCCGCCGGCTTTGTGCAGGGCCTCTCGGGCTTTGGCTTTGGGCTGACAGCGATGTCGCTCTGGGCGTGGACGCTGGAGCCGCGCCTGGCGGCGGTGCTGGTGGTGGCCGGCTCGCTCACGGGCCAGGTGCTCGCGGCGTTCTCGGTGCGCCGGGGCTTCGACAAGTTGCGCCTGCTGCCCTTCGTGCTGGGCGGGCTGGCGGGCATCCCCATCGGCGTGGCCTTGCTCCCGCGGCTGGACATGGGGGCCTTCAAGCTCGTGCTGGGAACGCTGCTGGTGCTGTGGTGCCCGGCCATGCTGATGGCCAAACAGCTGCCGCGCCTCACGCGCGGCGGCCGGCTGGCCGATGCGGTGGTGGGCATGGCGGGCGGAGTGATGGGCGGCATCGGCGGCTTCACCGGCGTGCTGCCCACGCTGTGGTGCACGCTGCGCGGCTGGGACAAGGACGCCCAGCGCGCCGTGATCCAGAACTTCAACCTGGCCATGCTGCTGGTGACCATGGTGGCCTACCTGGCCACGGGCATGGTCACGGCGCCCATGCTGCCCTACCTGGCCGTGGCCCTGCCGTCCATGCTGGTGCCCGTGCTGCTGGGCGCGCGGCTGTACCACGGCATCAGCGAAGCACGCTTTCGCCAGATCGTGCTGGGCATGCTCACGTTCTCGGGCGTGGCCATGCTGGCATCGGCCCTGCCCAGGCTGGTGGCATGACGGTGCCTTCAGATTCCTGACGGCCTGGGCACGCGCAGCCTGGCAGGCTCTAATATCTGCACCGGCAGTGCGCCATGCGCTGCCGCGACAACAACACTGGAGACATATGAACAAGAAAGCAATCCCTGCATGGGCTGCGTGCGCAGCCGTGGCCCTGTCCTTCGCCGCCACGCCGGCCCTGGCCGACGTGTTCACCAAGGAAGAACTCATCAAGGTCAACAAGGAAGCCGCCGGTGGTGGCAAGGGCACCCTGATCGGCGAATACGCCTTCACGCGCGACAAGGCGTTGAAGGACCAGGCCATCAAGGAAATCAGCTGGCTCACCCTCAAGCCTGGCGACTCCATCGGCTACCACAAGCACACCACGAATGAAGATACGTACATCATCATTTCCGGTCGCGGCACCTTCAAGGACAAGGACGGCAAGGACGTGGCGGTGAAGGCCGGCGACGTGACCATCGTGCGCAAGAACGAGTCGCACGGGCTTGCGAACACGGGAACGGAGCCGCTGGTCTTCGTCGACGTGATCGCCGAGCAGTAGCACTGGGAGGCCGGGGCCCCGGCGGGGTGCGCAGCCCCGGGCAGGGGCGCAGTGCGGCGCTTTTGAAAGCGCCCCACGCTACTGAACGCACCGGGCCCGCTGAACCTGCGGCAGATCGAGGCCTTCCACGCGATGCCCGACTGGGGTTGCTGCCCGCCACCCGACTACATACCCACTTGCCTGCCATGACCGATACCCTGCAACTGCCTTCCATTTTCCACTTCGCCTTCAACGTCACGGACCTCGACGCGGCACGGCGCTTCTACGGCGGCGCACTGGGCTGCCGTGAAGGGCGCAGCACCGAGACCTGGGTGGATTTCGACTTCTTCGGCCACCAGATCTCCATGCACCTGGGCGAACCCTTCTCGACGGCCGCCACTGGCAAGGTGGGCAGCAAGATGGTGCCCATGCCGCACTTCGGCATCATCCTGCTGCTGCCCCAGTGGAAGGCGCTGGCCGAGCGCCTGCAGCAGGCCGGCACGGACTTCGTGCTGGAGCCGCAGGTGCGCTTCGAGGGCGAGCCCGGCGAGCAATGGACGATGTTCTTTCGCGACCCCTTCGGCAACCCGATCGAGGTCAAGGGGTTCAAGACCGTGGAAGCCATCTACGCCGCTTGAGCCCGCGTGCGGGCGTATCCGCCGGTGCCTGATCGCTGGTGATGTGGTCGGCGAGCGTGTGAGACTGGCACGCTCCAGGCCCGTGCCACCGGGAAGCTGGCCCTGCCAGGCCCCTGGTGGCGTCCGTCCGCGTGGGGCAGGCGCGAAGCGACTCAGGGCGAGTCAGTCCCCCATGACGATGCCTTCGCGGCGGGGGTCGGCACCGCCCAGCCACAGCACCTTGCCGTGGGCCTGCCCGCGTGCAATGGCCTGCAGGCCGCTGGTCATGTTCATCTCGCGCACCTCGGCCCCCCGCGCGCGCAGAGTCTCCACCGTCAGCGATGGAAAACGCTTTTCTTCCAGCAGCGAAGGCCCGTTCATCGACCCGAAATTGGGCAGGTTGATCGCCTGCTGCGGCATCAGCCCCCAGTTGAACACCCCGTACAAGGTCTTGGCCGTGTAGTGGATGATGGCCGCACCGCCCGGGCTGCCGCCGCTCATCAGCAACTCGCCCGTGGCCTTGTCGAACACCAAGGTGGGCGACATGGACGAGCGCGGCCGCTTGCCCGGCTGCACCCGGTTGGCGATCGGTTGCCCCTGGGCATCGGCCGGGGCAAAGCTGAAGTCGGTGAGCTCGTTGTTGAGCAGGAAACCCTTGACCATCTGGCGCGCGCCGAATTGGTCCTCGATGGTGGTCGTCATGGCCACGGCGTTGCCGAAGGCGTCGACGATGCTGATGTGGCTGGTGCCGTACTCGGGCTGCTCGGGCATGGGCGCGTGGCTGGTGGTCACAGCGCCGGGCTTGCCGGGCTGGGCGACCTTCAGGCTTTGCGTTCCGATGAGCCTGGCGCGCTCGGCCAGGTAAGGCGGAGCGATCAGGCTGGCCCAACTGCCGGCAGGGGGTTGCACGAAGTCGGGGTCGGCCACGTACAGGGCGCGGTCGGCAAACGCCAGGCGCGCAGCGTCGGTGTACAGGTGCAGCCAGTCGGCCGTGGGCAGGCCGTCTTCCAGCGGCATGGCGGCTGCATCGGTGTTCTTGAGGATGCCCAGAATCTGCGCAATGGCGATCGCGCCCGAACTCGGCGGCGGAAAGCCGCACATGCGGAAGTTCTTGCTGGCGACCTGGTAGTCGTGGCACAGGGCCTCGCGCTTCTTCGGCTGGTAGCCTGCCAAGTCGGCCATGCCGAGCTTGCCAGGGTTGGTGGGGTGCTGTTGCACCTTGTCCACGATGGCCTGGGCGATGTCCCCCTCGTGCAGGGCCTTGCTGCCCTCGGCGGCGATGCGGCGCAGCACCGCGGCCAGTTCGGGGTTGCGCAGGTTGAAGCCCACGTCGCGGGCATCACCGTCGGGCTTGTAGAAATAGGCGGCCGCCACCGGATCCTTCTTGAGGTGGGCGTCGGCCGCAGCCAGGGTGTTCAGCCGCGCGCTGACCTTGAAACCGCCTTCGGCCAGGATGATGGCGGGCTGGAACAGCGTGGCCCAGGGCAGCTTGCCGTGCTCCTTGTGCGCCATCTCCAGCATGCGCACGGTGCCGGGCACGCCCACTGAGCGGCCTCCGACCACACCGTCGTAGAAGGGCACGGGCTTGCCGTCCGGGCCCAGGAAGAGCTTGTCGTCTGCGGCGGCGGGTGCTGTTTCGCGGCCGTCATAGGCCTCCACCTTCTGCCCGCTGCTGTGCAGCAGGAATGCGCCGCCGCCGATGCCGCTCGACTGCGGCTCGACCAGTGTGAGCACCATCTGTACGGCAATCGCCGCATCCAGGGCCGAGCCGCCGGCCTTGAGGACCTGGTAGCCCGCATCGGTGGCCAGCGGGTTGGCTGCGGCCACGGCGAACTTCTCGGTGGCCCAGCCGGGCTTTTCGGTGTAGCCCGACGAACCTTCGGGCTGGGCAGGCACGGTGTACTCGAACCGCTGGGGGCTGGCGCAGCCGGCCAGCAGGGCGGCCAGGGCCAGCAGGGTCAGGGTGGGGGTCTTGCGCATCGCTGTCTCCAAAGGGCATGGAATGCGGACCATGGTAAATCGCGTGCCAGGGTGCGGCGCTCTTTTTTTACAGGATGCTACAAGCGCAGGGCATGCATGGCAGCGGCGGGGATGGAGCCGATACAGCGGCGAGGCACCTGCCCCCAGACGCTGGGGCGCTACCGGATCGATAGCGCAATGTCATGCGGCAACGGGGCCTGCGCGCCGGTCTTCGACGACAAAACGCGCCAGCGTGCCGACCCCGCTGTCCTCGCGCAGCGGGTCGTTCAGTACGCGCAGGGTGGTGGTCCAGCGCGCAGGGCTGATGTCGGCCAGGCCATAGCCGCGTTGCTCGCATCGGGCCAGCAGCACGTGCGGGCTGTTGCGCACCACGGCATCCACCTTCTCCTGCGTGGTGCCCGAGCGCGAGCTGATCGAGGTGCCGCAGAACTCGCTGGCGATCACCGGGGTATCGGGCCGGGCCGCATCGGCCAGCACGCGGCAGACATAGTTCTGGTGGATGTCGCCGCCCAGCAGCACGGTGTTGCGCGGGGCGTGCTGGGCGATGGACTGCAGCAGGCGGGCGCGCGCGGCGGGGTAGCCGTCCCAGCTGTCCGTGGAGACCACGCCCGAGGGGTAGTGGCGCGGCGAGAACAGGGTTTGCTGCGCGACAACGCTCCAACGGGTGCGGCCGTCCTTCGCATCGGCCGCCAGGCCTGTGTCCAGCCACTGCTCCTGGGCCGAGCCCAGAAAGCTGCGGGCGGGTTCGGCCAGCTCGGCGCAGTCCCTGGGGCGCACGGCGCCGGCGCCGCTGGCACCGGTGGTGCGGCAGGCCTGCGGGCTGCGGTACTGGCGCGCATCGAGCACGTGCAGTTGCGCCAGGCGCCCCCAGGGCAGGCGCCGGTAAACCTGCAAGGCGGCGTGGTCACGCTGCACCAGGCTGGCTGCGCGCAAAGGCATGTTCTCGTAGAAGGCCTGCCAGGCGGCGCTGCGCTGGGCCAGGAAGGCGGCAGGGTCGCCCTTGCCCGTGCTGCCGGCATAGTCGTTCTCCACCTCGTGGTCGTCCCAGGTCACCAGCCAGGGGCAGGCGGCATGGGCGGCCTGCAGGGCCGGGTCGCTTTTGTGCAGTGCGTAGCGGTCGCGGTAGTCCGCCAGGGTGGTGGCCAGGCGCAGGCCGTGCACACGGGCCAGCCCCGTGCTGTCGCGCGGGCTGGCGTACTCGTAGATGTAGTCACCCAGAAACAGCACCAGATCGGGTGCGTCCGCACGCACGTGGTGCCAGGCTGCATAGTGGCCATGCTCCCAGCGCTGGCACGAGGCAAAGGCCACGCGCAGGCGCTCGGGCATGGTGTCTGCGGCGGGTGCGGTGCGCGTGCGGCCGGTGGCGCTCACGGCATCGCCGTGCATGAAGCGGTAGTGGTACCAGCGGCCTGGTGCCAGACCGGCCAGTTCCACATGCACGCTGTGGCCCAGCGCCGGCAGGGCTGCGGCCTGGCCGCGCTGGACGATGCGCTTGAAGCCTTCGTCGTCGGCCAGTTCCCAGTGCACGGTGAGGGGCGTGCTCGCCTGGCCGGGCTCCGTGGGGATCAGGCGCGTCCAGAGCACCACGCCGTCGGCGCTGGGGTCGCCGCTGGCCACCCCCAGCGCGAAGGGATGGGTCTGCTGGCGCTGCGGCTGGGCCCAGGCCCAGCGGGGCAGGGTGGTGGCGGCCGCGCCCTGTGCGGCCAGCAACAGGAACGAGCGACGCTGCTGGGGATTCACCGGTGGGGGCTCATGCCGCCATCACGCGGTTCTTGCCGGAACGCTTGGCCAGGTACATGCTCTGGTCGGCGCGTTTGATCGCGTCGAAGCTGCTCTCGCTGTCGTGCAGCTGCGCCACGCCCGCGCTGAAGGTGATGAGGATCTTCTCGCTGCCCTGCAGGAAGAAGCGCGTGGTCAGCTCGCGCTGCAGGCGCGTCATGGCTGCCACGCCCGCCTCCACCGCCGTGTCGGGCAGCAGCAGCACGAATTCCTCGCCGCCGTAGCGCGCCAGCAGGTCCTGCGGGCGCATCACGTCGCGCGTGACCTGCGCCAGGTGCACCAGGGCGGCGTCGCCCACGCTGTGGCCCAGGCGGTCGTTGATGAGCTTGAAATTGTCGATGTCCAGGAGCGCAAAGCACAGCGGCGCACCCATGCGCCGGGCGCGGGCGATCTCGCGCTCCATCGCCTCGTCCAGGCCCTTGCGGTTGAGGCTGCCGGTGAGCGGGTCGTGCCGGGCCTGGGCGCTGGCGCGGTCGAGCTCCTGCTGCAGCTTGGCGACTTCGGCGTGCTTGGCCTCGGTGCGCTCGCGCAGGTCCTGCAGCTCGGTGTGGGTGAGCTTGGTATCGAGCGCCATGCTGCGCGTGGCGGTCATCACTTCCTCGAGCACAGGGGCGATCTCCTGCAGGCTGACGGCCTTGCCGATCAGGTCGGCGCAGCGCTCCATGGTGCCCTGGTAGGTGGTGCTGGATGCGGTGATCTGCGCCAGGCGCTCGATGAAGGTGGCCAGAAGCTCCTTCATCTGCTCCTGGGCTTCCATGGTGCGCGCCTTGGCCTCGGTCTGCTTGAAGATCACGTCCTTCAGGCGCAGTTGCACGTCGTCGAGCCGGCGCAGCGTGAGCGGCGGGGTGGATGCGGTCATCAGTGCCTCGGCCTGGCCTTGCAGCCACCGGTCGTCGGCGCTGAGCACGGCAATGTTCTCGAACACCATGTGCAGCAGTTCCAGCAGGCCGGAGCGGATGGCGGCCTGGTCCTCTGTGGCGAACGACAGCCGGTAGGTGAAGTTGCCCAGCATCAGCATCAGCGTGGGGATGAGCGGCGAGGGCTCGCGCAGGAAGGTGGTGAGCTGCCCGGCCATTTCGTGCACGCGCGCATCGTCCTCGCCCAGCGCGGGCAGGACGTTGTCGATCAGGCGGGCCAGCAGTTCGGCCAGGTCCTGCGGCAGGGCGCTGACGGGGGCGGGGCTGGCCACCTCGACAGGCGAGGCCGCGGCGGGGCTCAGGCCCAGGTTGGCATAGCCGACGAGAACGCTCTGCAGTCCGCTCCAGTCCTTGTTGGCGACGGCTTTCTCGAACTGGCCGAGCAGGCGCTTCTGCGCGGGGGTCTGGGCGGGAATCAGCCGCAGGATGCTGGCCAGCTGTGCGTCGGGAAATGGCGCAGCGCTGCGCGCACCGGCGATCTCGTCATAGATCGCCAGGTAATTGTCCGGTGTGGGTGCCAGCCGGCGGGCCGCCAGCTGCTTGAGCGTTTCGCGTGCGATTTCGTAGGGTTGACGGTCGGCCATGGGCGGGCACCAGTAACAGGGGCTGCGTTGAACCGCGAGTTTGACACAGCGCCATGTTTTCCGTTACAGACGCCGTGCGAGGCGTCTGTTTTTGGGGTCAGTTGACCATGACCAGCTTTCCCATCACCCCGCGCGAGCCCATGTGGGCGTAGGCTGCGGGTAGTTCGGCCATGGGCATGGTGCGGTCGATCACGGGCTTGATCCTGCCCTTGGCGTACCACTGGGCCAGTTCGCCCATCATGGCGGCATTGGCCTTGGGCTCGCGTTTGGCGAAGTCGCCCCAGAACACGCCCACGATGGAGGCGCCCTTGAGCAGCGCCAGATTGAACGGCAGCGCGGGGATGGGGCCCGAGGCGAAGCCCACCACCAGGTAGCGCCCGCGCCAGGCGATGGAGCGGAAGGCCGGCTCCGCGAAGTCGCCGCCCACGGGGTCGTAGATCACGTCGGGGCCCTTGCCGTCGGTCAGCGCCTTGATGGCCTCGCGCAAGTTGTCCTTGCTGTAGTTGATCGTGGCGTCAGCCCCGATGGAGGTGCACAGCGCACACTTTTCGTCGCTGGAGGCGGCTGCGATCACGCGTGCGCCCATGGCCTTGGCGATCTGGATGGCCGAGGTGCCCACGCCGCCCGCGGCGCCCAGCACCAGCACCGTCTCGCCGGCCTTCAGTTGCGCCCGGTCCACCAGCGCGTGGTAGGAGGTGGCGTAGATCATGATGAAGGCGGCCGCATCCACGTGCGAGAAGCCAGGCGGCAGCGGCATGCACAGCGCGGCCGGCGCGATGGTGTGGGTACCGAAACCCCCGGTGCCCGACAGGCAGGCCACGTTCTGGCCCACCTGCAGGTGCGTGACGCCTTCGCCCAAGGCCTGAACCACGCCCGCGTACTCCGAGCCGGGCACGAAGGGCAGCGTCGGCTTCATCTGGTACTTGTTCTGTACGATCAGCAGATCGGGGAAGTTCAGGCTGGCGGCCTTGATCTCGATCAACACCTCCCCCGCCTTGGGCGTGGGCGTGGGCAGTTCGGTCCAGGCCAGGGCCTCGACGCCGGTGGGGTTGGTGCAGAGCCAAGCGTGCATGGGAAAAGTCTCCTGTCAGTGATGCGCCGCATGATAGGCGTGCCGTCCTGGCGCACGATGTCCCCCGAGCGACCGGGGATTGTCCGCGTCGGTCGCGTCCTACAATCCGGGGCAAACCCCCAACCCCATCCATGAAGATCCTGATTTCCAACGACGACGGCTTCCAGGCCCCTGGCATCGTGGCGCTGCATGAGGCGCTCAAGACGCTGGCCGGCGTGGAGGTGGAAGTGGTCGCGCCCGAGCACAACAACAGCGCCAAGTCGAATGCCCTGACCCTGCATTCGCCGCTGACCGTGACCAAGGCGCCCAACGGTTTTCGCTATGTGAATGGCACACCGGCCGACTGCGTGCACATCGCCCTCACGGGCCTGCTCGGCTACCGGCCGGACCTGGTGGTCTCGGGCATCAACAACGGCGCCAACATGGGCGACGACACCATCTATTCGGGTACCGTGGGGGCGGCCATGGAGGGCTATCTCTTCGGTGTACCGGCCATCGCCTTCTCGCAGGTGGACAAGGGCTGGGGCGAGATCGAGGCGGCCGCCGCCAAGGCGCGCGAGATCGTGGAGCAGATGCAGGCCCAGAGCCTGGTGGGCGAGACGCCCTGGCTGCTCAACGTGAACATCCCCAACCTGCCGCTGGCCGTGCTCAAGCCCATCAAGCTGTGCCGCCTGGGGCGACGGCATGCGGCCGAGCGCGTGATCGTGCAGGAAAGCCCGCGCGGCGAGGCCATGTACTGGATCGGCAACGCAGGGGCGGCCAAGGACGATGCCGAGGGCACGGATTTCCATGCCACGGCGCAGGGGCATGTGGCCATCACACCCCTGAAGGTGGACCTCACGGACCACGACAACCTGGGCTACTGGGCGCAGACCGCCTCGAAGCTCGCGGCGGGGGTGTGATGCAGCGGCGTCCGGGCTTTCCCGCCAGGCTCCCAGGCAGTGGAGCGCCGCCGCTGCGCCCCGCCGGCTCGGGCACGGGGGCACCCAAGGGTGCCGGGGCAGGGCAGGGCCAGCGCGCACCCGCCGCCACGGCCGTGGGCGTGGGGCTCGATTCGGCGGCTGTGCGCAACCGCATGGTGCAAAAGCTTGCGGCCGGCGGCATCACCTCGCCTGCCGTGCTGCAGGCGCTGGCGACGGTGGAGCGCCACCGCTTCGTGGACAGCGGCTTGGTCAACCAGGCGTATGAAGACACCAGCCTGCCGATCGGTCTGGGGCAGACGATTTCCAAGCCCAGCGTGGTGGCGCGCATGTGCGAGCTGCTGCTATCGGCCGAGAGTGCCCGGCCCGCCGGGCTGGGCCGCGTGCTGGAGATTGGCACCGGCTGTGGCTACCAGGCGGCCGTGCTGGGCCTGCTGGCGCGCGAGGTCTACACGATCGAGCGCCTGCGCGGCCTGCACGACAAGGCGCGCGACAACCTGCGCCCGTTTCGCCTGGCCAATGTGCACCTGATGCTGGGCGACGGCATGCTCGGCTACGCCAAGGGCGCACCCTACGCGGCCATCATCGCCGCCGCTGGCGGCGACGCCGTGCCGCAGGAATGGTGCGACCAACTGGCGGTGGGCGGGCGCCTGGTGGCGCCCATGGCGGTGGCCGGCGGGCAGCAGATGTTGCTGGTGATTGACAAGACCTCACACGGGTTGAAACAAAGCGTGCTCGAGCCGGTTCACTTTGTCCCTCTAAAATCGGGGATTGCCTGAAGGGAAAATGCTTATGTTGGTATCGCGTGGTCTTGTTGCAGGGTTTACCGTGGCGTTGCTGCTGGCTGGCTGTGGAACCCGAATGAACAAGGCCCCTGTGGAGGACCGGGGTACGTACGCCGGAGCCATGACCACGACCGGATCACAGCCCGGCGTGGTGGCCGCGCCCATCAAACCCCTGCCCGGGGCAGAGAACGCCGGAAAACCAGGCTACTACACCGTCAAGCCCGGTGACACCCTGATCCGCATCGGCCTGGAAAACGGCCAGGGCTGGAAGGACATTGCCCGCTGGAACAACCTGACGAACCCCGATCTGATCGAGGTTGGCCAGGTGCTGCGCGTCGTCGCGCCCGGCACGACCCCGCCGCCCGTGATCGCGGCCGATACCGGCGTGGTCACCCGTCCGGTGACCTCCACGACGATCACCCCGTCGGCGCCTGCGGGCACCCCGTTGCCGCCCGCGTCGACCGCCAGCGGTGCCCGGCCCACCACGCCCCCACCGGCCGTGGCCGCAGCGCCCGCGCCGGCACCGAGCGCGGGTGAGGACGACCTGAACTTCATCTGGCCCGCATCGGGTTCGCTGCTGGCCGGTTTTGACGAGGCACGCAACAAGGGCTACGACATCTCCGGCAAGGCCGGTGACCCGGTGCTGGCGGCGGCGGATGGCCGTGTGGTCTATTCCGGTGCCGGCCTGCGGGGCTATGGCAATCTGGTGATCCTCAAGCACAACAACACCTTCCTCACGGCCTACGCGCACAACCAGACGCTGCTGGTCAAGGAAGACCAGTCCGTGCGCAAGGGCCAGAAGATCGCCGAGATGGGCAGCACCGATGCCGATCGCGTGAAGCTGCACTTCGAGATCCGCCGCCAGGGCAAGCCGGTGGACCCCGCACGCTACCTGTCGGCGCGTTGAGCGCCGTGGTGGAGCCCGCGCACCCCGGTACCGAACCCGGCCTGCCCGGGCCGGGTGACGAGGACGGAACGGGCGAGGAGTGGGCGAGCGAGGAGGCTGGCGGCAGCGAGGTCGAGGTGCGCCAGATGCAGGTGGGCATCGCACAGCATGCCGCCCGCCTGGACCGGGCATTGGCCGAACTGGTGCCCGAGTTTTCCCGCAGCTACCTGCAGCAATTGCTGGCCCAGGGCTTGGTGCGCCTGAACGGCCAGCCGGCCAACAAGGCATCGCTCAAGGTCAAGGCCGGCGACGGCCTGGCGCTGGAAATGCGCCCCACGCAGCAGAGCCAGGCCTTTCGCCCCGAGGCGATGGACATCGACGTGGTGTACGAGGACGAGCACCTGCTCGTGGTCCACAAGCCCGCCGGCCTGGTGGTGCACCCGGCCCCGGGCAACTGGAGCGGCACCCTGCTCAACGGCCTGCTGGCGCGCGACCCCAAGGCGCTTGTGGTGCCGCGCGCGGGCATCGTGCACCGGCTGGACAAGGACACCAGCGGCCTGATGGTGGTTGCGCGCGAGCGCTCCACCATGGACGCCCTGGTGGCCATGATCGCCGCTCGCACCGTGCACCGCCAGTACCTTGCGCTGGCGCACAAGCCCTGGACGGGGCCGGCCCGGCGCACGGTGGAGCAGCCCATCGGCCGTGATCCGCGCAACCGGCTGCGCATGGCCGTCGTGGACCTGGCCAGCCATGCCGGCAAGCCGGCGCGCACGGATCTGCGCCTGCTGGAAGGCGCGGACGAGGGCTGTTTCGTGGAGTGCACGCTGCACACCGGGCGCACGCACCAGATCCGCGTGCACATGGCCTCCATCGGCCACCCGCTGGTGGCCGACGTGCTGTACGGCGGCACGGCGGTGGGCGCGCTGCAGCGCCAGGCGCTGCACGCCTTTCGCCTGGCATTCGCCCATCCGGTCACAGGCCGGCCGCTGGAACTGCATGCGCCGCTGCCCCAGGATATGCGCGATGCACTGTCTTTCTGGGGCCTGCGCTACAATGGCGCATAGCGAAACGCAGGTATCTGTGTTTCCAGGCCTGACCGGCCCTGGGGCGTGAACACCACGCCCTGAACCCGAAGACGGAATCCCGCCGGGCCCCCGCGTCGCGCCAGCGGCCTCGCATTACGCGCCCCTTGGATGGAATCCCTGCTGCTGGTGTGGCCCTTGTCACGACACGTGCCGCCTTTTTTCCCGGAATCGCTGAACCATGAACACGGTGGATGCCAAACGGGTCCTTGAGACTGCCCTGATTTGCGCGCAGCAGCCCGTGGCGCTGCGCGAGATGCGGGTGCTGTTCAATGACGCCCTGGGTACGGACACGCTCAAGCTGCTGCTGCTCGACCTGCAGCGAGACTGGGCCCACAGCGGGGTGGAGCTGGTGCAGGTGGCCACGGGCTGGCGCCTGCAAAGCCGCCCCGAAATGCGCGAGTACCTGGACCGCCTGCACCCCGAGAAGCCGCCCAAGTACACGCGTGCCACGCTGGAGACACTGGCCATCATTGCCTACCGGCAGCCGGTGACGCGTGGAGACATCGAGGACATCCGCGGGGTGACGGTCAACAGCCTGATCATCAAGCAGCTCGAAGACCGGGGCTGGGTCGAGGTGATCGGCCACCGCGAGACCGTGGGGAGGCCTTCGCTGTTCGCCACCACGCGCCAGTTCCTCGACGATCTGGGCCTGGCCTCGCTGGACCAGTTGCCGATGCTGGAGGATGCCTCGGGCCACGCCAACGTGCTGGAGGCCATGGCGGCTGCGGCGCAGGGCGTTATCGAGGAGCCGGTGGAGGAAGAGGGCGTCGCGGAAGCTGCGCAGCCGCCTGAGGGCGATGCCCCAGAGCCACCGGTCGGCGAGCCGGCCGATGGCAGCGCCACCACGGCCGAGCCTGTCCAGCAGACCCTCGCTGGCCTGGAGGGCAGGGCTTTGCCGGAGGGGGATGCCGATGCCAACGATTACGACGACGATGACGATGGGCTGGTGGCAGCCGCTGCTGCGTGGGCATTGGAAGCCGCCGAGGTCTTGCTGCCGGAAGATGTTTCAGGCGGGGCCGTGGAGGGCGGAGCTGCGCAGTCGGGCGGGGCGGTACGGCTCGATGGCGACAGCCATCTGGTGGCCGGCGACGATGCGGCCCAGGCAGGTACCGCTTTGAGTGCGGACGATTTGAACAAGACGGAGCGGGGCGACGATGCTTCCCGCGACGATGATGATGATGCCCCTCAGGGCGTCCAGGGAAAGCTTACATGAACGACGATTCGACGACCCCCGACCCCGCCACCTCCGGTGCCGAGGCTTCCACGCCGCCTGCCAAGCCACGCCGCGCACCGCGCAAGAAGGTAGTGGCCGACGATGCCGCCACTGCCGTGGCGCCCGCCGAGGCCGCGGTGCAGCCGGCTGCAGAGGCCGAGCCTGCGGTGAAAAAGCCCCGCAAGCCGCGCCAGCCCCGCGCAGAGGCCGACGTGGCTGTGGTGGCCGAAGCGCCCCAGGCGCAGGAGCTTGCGCCGCAGCTGGCCGTGCAGGAGGTGCTGCCCCTGGGCGACGTGCAGCCCGTGGCCGCCCAGGACGTACCTGCTGCTGGCGGCGCCGAGGATGCGGCGCCACCGGTGCTGACCGTGCTGGTCGACCGCGCGCCCGGCGCGCGCATCTATGGCGATGTCCCGCGCGCGGAACGTGGCGATGGCCAGGAGCACAGGGACGGTCGCAAGGAGGGGCATGGCAAGGGCCAGGCCCACCCTGGCCAGAAGGGACCCAAGGGCCCCCGGCCGCAGCAGGGCGTGCAGGGCTACCAGTTCGAGGACGTGGTCTCCGGCCAGTTCGACGCGGATGAAGAGTCGGGCGAGGAGGTGCCCCTCAAGCGCGTGCTGCTGCCCCAGGTGGAGACACCCAAGCTGCACAAGGTGCTGGCGCAGGCCGGTCTGGGCTCGCGCCTGGAGATGGAGCAGCTCATCCTGGAAGGCCGCATTTCGGTGAACGGTGAGCCGGCCCACATCGGCCAGCGCATCCAGTTCGGCGACCAGGTCAAGGTCAACGGCAAGCCCATCCGCTACCGCATCGACCCACCGCCGGCACGCGTCATCGCCTACCACAAGCCCGTGGGCGAAGTGGTCTCGCACGACGATCCGCAGAACCGTCCCACCGTGTTCCGCAAGCTGCCGCGCCTGCAACAGGGCAAGTGGCAGTCCGTGGGCCGGCTGGACCTGAACACCGAGGGCCTGCTGCTGTTCACCAGTTCGGGCGAGCTGGCCAACAAGCTCATGCACCCGCGCTTCGGCCTGGAGCGCGAGTACGCCGTGCGCGTGCTCGGCGCCCTGAGCAACGAGGAAAAAGCCAAGCTGATCGAAGGCGTGCGCCTGGACGACGGCATGGCCGCTTTCGGCTCCATCGAGGATGGTGGCGGCGAAGGGGCCAACTGCTGGTACCGCGTGACCATCTCCGAAGGCCGCAACCGCGAAGTGCGGCGCATGCTGGAGTCGGTGGGTCACGCCGTCAGCCGCCTCATCCGCATCCGCTACGGTGCCATGGTGCTGCCGCGCGGCCTCAAGCGCGGTGCATTCCTGGAGCTCGATGAGGGTGACATCCGCGCGCTGGTGAAGGCCGCCGGTGCCGGGCGTGACCCGGTCGAAGACCGTGGCGACGCAGCTCTGGGCGAAGGCGCCCCTGCGGGCAACGGCAACAAGCGCGGCAACATCCGCCGCGGCGGACCGCGCGGCGACGGCAGCCGCCGTGACCAGCCCCCGGGCGCAGGCGCCAACGGCCCGCGCGGCCAGAAGCCCCGCCGCGATGGCGGCGGTGGTGGCCAGGGCGGCCGGGGTGGCAATGGCGGCGGTGGCAACAACAATGGCGACCGCGCGCGCGGCGGCTCGGCCCAGCCCGATCCGATGAAGACCTCGGTCGGCTACATCGGCACCGACAGCCTCTCGCGCCACCGCCAGGCGCAGCGCGCCCCCGGTGGTGGTGGCGGCGGTGGCCCGCGCCGGGGCCGAGGCCGTTGATTCACAGGGGTTACCCCGTGCACGGTTAGAATCGAGGGTTTTGTCCGCTGGGCAAAAGAATCCGCATCGTTTATATCAATCCAATCAGGAAAAACACCATGGCAATCGAACGCACTCTCTCCATCATCAAGCCTGACGCAGTTGCAAAGAACGTGATCGGCCAGATCTACGCCCGTTTCGAAGCTGCTGGCCTGAAGGTCGTGGCTGCCCGCATGGTGCACCTGTCGCGCCTGGAAGCCGAGCAGTTCTACGGCGTGCACAAGGCACGTCCCTTCTTCAAGGACCTGGTCGATTTCATGATCTCCGGTCCCGTGATGATCCAGGCCCTGGAAGGCGAAAACGCCATCCTGAAGAACCGTGAACTGATGGGCGCCACCGACCCCAAGAAGGCTGAAGCCGGCACCATCCGCGCTGACTTCGCCGACAGCATCGACGCCAACGCCGTGCACGGTTCGGATGCTGCCGAAACGGCTGCCGTGGAAATCGCCTTCTTCTTCCCCGGCCTGAACATTTACACCCGCTGAGATGGTGGTCCCCATGCATGAGCCCACCCCGGTGGGGCGGCCGCACCATGGGGACGACTGCGAGCGGTTACCCGAAGGGACGCCGCTATGACGACCACGACTGAAACGACCGCCGTGGTCGCCGCACCTGCCACCAAGGCAGCGGCGACCCTGGCCACGACCACCAACCTGCTCGAGTTCGATCTCGACGGTCTGGCCGCCTTTTGCGAAAAACTGGGCGAGAAGCGCTTTCGCGCGACCCAGCTGTTCCGCTGGATCCACCAGCGTGGCGCGCGTGATTTCGACGCCATGAGCGACCTGGCCAAGGCGCTGCGCGACAAGCTCAAGGGCTGCGCGCATGTGCAGGCGCTGCCGGTCATCACCGAGCATGTCTCGGCCGACGGCACCGTCAAGTGGCTGTTCGATGTGGGCGGTGGCAATGCGGTCGAGGCCGTGTTCATCCCCGAGGACGACCGCGGCACCTTGTGCATTTCATCCCAGGCCGGTTGTGCCGTGGGATGCCGTTTCTGCTCCACCGGCCACCAGGGCTTCAGCCGCAACCTCACCACCGGTGAGATCGTGGCCCAGCTGTGGTTTGCCGAGCATGCGCTGCGCGCGCGCCTGGGCAAGACGGAACGCATCATCTCCAACGTGGTGATGATGGGCATGGGCGAGCCCCTGCAGAATTACTCGGCCCTGGTGCCGGCGCTGCGCGTGATGCTGGACGACCATGCCTATGGCCTGTCGCGCCGCCGCGTGACGGTGTCGACGTCGGGCGTGGTGCCCATGATCGACCGGCTGGCGCAGGACTGCCCCGTGGCGCTGGCTGTTTCGTTGCATGCGCCCAACGATCCGCTGCGCGACAACCTGGTTCCCTTGAACCGCAAATACCCCATCGAAGAGCTGCTGGCCGCGTGCAACCGCTACCTTGAACACGCGCCGCGCGACTTCATCACCTTCGAATACTGCATGCTGGACGGGGTCAACGACCAGCTCGAGCATGCGCAGCAGCTGATCGACCTGGTCAAGCCCGCACGCGGTCAGGGCGTGCGCTGCAAGTTCAACCTGATCCCGTTCAACCCGTTCCCTGCGTCGGGCCTTTTGCGTTCTTCACACGCGCAGGTGCTGGCCTTTGGCAAACTGCTCAGCGACGCGGGCATTGTGACCACGGTGCGCAAGACGCGCGGCGACGACATCGACGCCGCCTGTGGTCAATTGGCCGGCGATGTCAAAGATCGCACGAAAGCGGCGGAACGCATGGCCAAACAGCGCACAATCGCGCTCAAACCGGTGACCTGATAAATCAAACTTGAAGGAGGCTCTACATGGTGGGATTGGTTGAACGCTGGCAGCGCATGGGCCGCTGTGCGCTCATGGCCTGTGGGGTGGTGGCGTGCGTGGCAGGGTTTTCGGGCTGTGCGAGCAACAGCGGCGGTACGTCTGCCGGTGAGGGCAGCAACGCGGTCTTCACCCAGTCTGACGAGCCCGAGGCACGCCGCCGCGCGCGCATCCGCCTGGAGCTGGCAACCAATTACTTCGAGAACGGACAGACCACCGTGGCGCTGGACGAGGTCAAGCAGGCCCTGGTTGCCGACCCCACCTATTCCGACGCCTTCAACCTGCGCGGCCTGATCTACCTGCGGCTCAACGAGTTCGGTCAGGCCGAAGAAAGCTTTCGCCGCGCGCTCGGCCTGCGCAGCAATGACGCCAACCTGCTGCACAACCTGGGCTGGCTGCACTGCCAGCAGCGCAAGTACGCCGAAGCCGACCAGAGCTTCGTGACCGCGCTGGCCAATCCGGCCTACACCGCACGCAGCAAGACGCTGATGGCGCGCGGTCTGTGCCAGATGGAAGCCGGCCAGGTGGCCGAGGCCGAGCAGTCGCTGCTCAAGGCCTACGAGCTCGATGCCTCCAACCCGGTGGTGGGCTACCACCTGTCCAATCTGCTGATGCGCCGCAATGAGCTCACGCGGGCGCAGTTCTACATCCGACGCCTGAACAACAGCGATTTCGCCAATGCGGAAACGCTGTGGCTGGGCATCAAGGTCGAGCGCGGCCTGGGCGACAACATCGCCATGCGCCAGCTGGGTGATCAATTGCGCAGGCGTTTCCCGGAAGCGCGTGAGACGGGTGCCTATCAGCGTGGGGCTTTCAATGAGTGATTCGGTGGCAGGGGTGTCGGTGCACGCAGAGGCACCGGGAATGGCGGGGGGCAGGACGGCGGGGGCCATGCTGCGCGAGGCGCGCATGGAGGCCGGGTTGCACATTGCGGCACTGGCCGTGGCACTGAAGGTGCCTGTCGCCAAGCTGGAGGCCCTGGAGGCCGACAATTTTGCGGTGCTGCCCGACACGGTGTTCGTGCGGGCCCTGGCATCGAGCGTCTGCCGCACCCTCAAGATCGATTCGGCGCCCATCCTGGCGCTGCTGCCGCAAAGCAAGAGCCCGCGCCTGGTGGCTGGCAACGCGGGGATCAATGCGCCGGTCAAGGGCAGCAGCTCCAGTGCGGGAAATGGCTCCTTCGCTCCGGCCTCGTCGGGCGGCAAGAAATCCTGGGCCATCACCGTCGTGGTGCTGGCCCTGCTGGTGGGGGCGCTGGCCATCATGTTCGTGCCGGCCGACCGCAACCCGTTCGGCAACAGTGCGGGTGACGAGGTGCCGGCCCCTGCGCCCGTGTCCGCCCAGGAGCCGCAGGCACCTGTGGCTGCGGCATCCAGTCCGGTGGCTGCGCCCGCTCCTTCCGCGCCCGTGGTGACCGCGGCTGCGACTTCTGTCGCGCCCGCGGCGGCCAGTGCGGCGGCTCCTGCGGCCGCACTGGCGGTGGCTTCGACCCCCGATGCGGCGTCCGCCTCCAGTGTGTTGACGCTGAGTGCGCGTGGCGCTTCGTGGGTGCAGGTGCGCGATGCCAACGGAACCATTGCGCTGCAAAAGAATCTGGCGGTGGGTGAGTCGGTGGCCGTCTCGGGCACGCTCCCCCTGGCGGTGGTGATCGGCCGGGCCGATGTGACCGATGTGTTTGTGCGTGGCAAGCCATTCGCGCTGACCACGGTTTCGCGCGACAATGTTGCGCGGTTTGAGGTGAAATAGTGGACAAGTCCCTGACCGATATGGCCCCGATTGCCATTGCCCTGCCTGCCCCCCGGCGCTCCCGCCAGGCCCGCGTGGTCTGGGGTTCGCGCGTGGTCACGGTCGGGGGAGATGCGCCGGTGCGCGTGCAGTCCATGACCAATACCGATACGGTGGACGCCATTGGCACGGCCATCCAGGTCAAGGAGCTGGCGCAGGCCGGCTCCGAGTTCGTGCGCATCACCGTCAACACGCCCGAGGCGGCGCAGGCGGTGCCCTACATCCGCGAGCAGCTCGACCGCATGGGCGAGTCCGTGCCGCTGGTGGGGGATTTCCACTTCAACGGCCACCGGCTGCTGACCGACTACCCGGACTGCGCGCAGGCGCTGTCCAAGTACCGCATCAACCCCGGCAACGTGGGCAAGGGCGACAAGCGCGACCGCCAGTTCGGCCAGATGATCGAGGCCGCCATCCGCTGGGACAAGGCCGTGCGCATCGGCGTGAACTGGGGCAGCCTGGACCAGGAACTGCTGGCCGAGCTGATGGACACCAACAGCCGCCGTTCCAGGCCCTGGGAAGCGCGCCAGGTGATGTACGAGGCATTGATCACCTCGGCCATCGAGTCCGCCCGCCGCGCGGAAGAAATGGGCCTGAACGGCGACCAGATCATCCTGTCGTGCAAGGTCAGTGGCGTGCAGGACCTGATTTCCGTCTACCGGGCCCTGGCCCAGCGCTGCGACTATGCGCTGCACCTGGGCCTGACCGAGGCCGGCATGGGCACCAAGGGCACGGTGGCTTC
>JAZKEE010000184.1:0-36493 GCA_040387235.1 Pseudomonadota bacterium | reverse complement strand
CACCTACCCCAAGCGCCGCGGCATGACGCGCGTGCCCGAGCTGATGGCCGCCGGCCTCACCGTGGCGTTCGGCCACGACTGCGTGATGGACCCCTGGTACGGCGGCGGCAGCGCCGACATGCTGGAAGCCGCCCACATGGGCCTGCACGTGGCCCAGATGACCAGCCAGGCCGCCATGCGCCAGTGCTTCGAGGCCGTGACCACGAACCCCGCGAAATTGCTGGGCCTGGAAGGCTATGGGCTCGAAGCGGGCTGCCATGCCGACTTCGTGCTGCTGCATGCACGCAACCCGGTGGAGGCCATCCGCCTGCGGTCTGCCCGCCTGGCCGTGTACCGGCGTGGCCGCAAGGTCGCCAGCAGCCCCGCGCCCGTGGCCCGCCTGGCGCTGCCCGGCAGGCCCGCCAGCGTGGAATTCCTGTCGCAGTGACACCCGGCTCCGCGCGCCGGATGGGTCAGAGCGCGTGCGCCCCGGCCTTCATGGGCGCGGTGTCCCTCTGCGGGGCCAGCACGGCCTCTACCCGGTTGCGCCCGCGCTTCTTGGCCAGGTACATGGCCTCGTCGGCGCGCTGCAAAGCCGCCTCGGGCGTATCGCCCGGCGTGCTCAGCGTGACCCCGATGCTCACGGTGATGGAGATGCCGCCCCGGTCCGTAGGCACAGGATGCGCGGCCACCATGGCGCACAAGCGCTCGGCCACGGTGCAGGCGCCCTCATAGCCCGCGTTGGGCAGGGCAATGGCGAACTCCTCTCCCCCCAGGCGGCCCAGCACGTCCTCGCGGCGCAGGCAGCGGTTGGCCAGCAGCACGAAGTGGCGCAGCACCTCGTCGCCGCACTGGTGGCCCCAAGTGTCGTTGACCTTCTTGAAATGGTCCAGGTCCATCACCAGCACCGGCAACCCACCCCCACCCGTGCGCTGGGCATTGCTCATGGCCTTGTCCAGCAGGGTCAGGAAGGCGCGGCGGTTGAAGACGTTGGTCAGCGGGTCCACCTCGGCCAGGTGGCGCAGTTCATTGGCGATGAATTCATTGGCCAGCATCAGCGTGCCGAATGCCAGCAGCACCAGCGCCAGCACCGATTCGAGCACCACGAACTGCGACAGCCGGGCCACCAGGGTCGCGTCCAGCGGCCCGTCCCCTGCACCCGACCCCAGCCTGAACATCAGGGGCCGCAGCAGCAGGAACAGGCCGTGGAGCGCAGCCGCCACGGCAAAGAGGTAGCGCGCAGGCACCAGCCGCACGTCGCCCTGCGCCAGCGTGCGGGCCGTGAGCAGGAAGAACACGCCCGAGCCCAGCCCGGCAAAGACGAAGCGCATGCCCAGGTGCGGCCGCACCGCCGTGAAGTAGATCGCCCCCAGCACCAGCGCCCCGATGGCCACCGCCGCATAGGCGTGCGATACCGCTCGCCGCCGCATGTAGGCCCGGCTGCCCAGCAGGCACAGGTAGGCCGCCAGGGAAACGGAGCCTTGCGAGACGGCCACCGACAACACCTCGGGCAACTGCTCGCGCAGCAGCAGGCTGGTGCTGAACACGAAGGCGCACAGAAAGGACAGCATCCACAGCCTGAGGCCCGGAATGTTCCGGTTGAAATGCCACATCACGAACAGCACTGCGGTGACGAGTGCGGCAAGAATGGCCGAGAGGATGACGAGGGTGGGGCTGTGCACTGAAGGCTGGCTGGCGGGTGGTGGGCGCGCTCTGGGGCGTGTGGCGAACAGTGCTGAAGGGCGATGGGGATCAATGTTACTCTTGCCCCATGACCTGTGGCTGACTCCATGCCAGCGTACCCGGCCGCAGGGGGAAAAAGAGACAGAACACGCACAGCGTGAACCTGCCCTGTCCTGACGCCGCGGGCTGAGGCACGAACACAACGAACCCCTTCGCCTGCTGCCATGATCGCATCCCAGTACGTCTGCCGCATCACCCTGCGCCGCGACAAGGTGGAGTCCTTCGGGCAATACCCCTTCTCGCTGCCCGTCGTGCGCCACCTGGAGCAGATCGATCTGCACCCGCGCGTCAGTTTCTTCATCGGCGAGAACGGCTCGGGCAAGTCGACGCTGCTCGAGGCCATCGCCGTCTCGCTGGGCTTCAATGCCGAGGGTGGATCGAAGAACTTCAGCTTCGGCACGCGGCGCTCGCATTCCGACCTGCACGAGTACCTGCGCATCGCCAAAGGTCTGCGCCGGCCGCGCGACGGCTACTTCCTGCGGGCCGAGAGCTTCTTCAACGTGGCCACCGAGATCGAGAAGCTGGACGAGGATCCCTTCGGCGGCCCACCGATCATTGGCGCGTATGGCAACCGCTCATTGCACGAGCAGTCCCACGGTGAATCGTTTCTGGCGCTGATGATGGAACGTTTCCGGGGCCAGGGCCTGTACATCCTGGACGAGCCCGAGGCCGCGCTGTCGCCCCAGCGGCAACTGGCCACCCTGGTGCGCATGCGCGACCTGGTGGAAGAGAACTCCCAGTTCATCATCGCCACGCACTCGCCTATTCTCATGGCCTATCCGGACGCAACGATCTTCCACTGCGGCAAGGATGGGATCGAGGAGGTCGCCTACCAGGACACCGAGCATTTCCGGGTGACCCGTGATTTCCTCATGGACCCGCAGCGCATGCTGGGCCATCTGTTCGCGCAGTAGAGGCCAACCACAAGGAGAGACCTGCCATGTCCGTCGATATCGCAGCTGCCCTGCAGAACCTCACGCCCTTTGTGGGCACCTGGCAGACCAAAGGCATGGTGGTCGCCACGTCGGCCGCCTTCACGGCCACGGACATCTACGAATGGCTGCCAGGCGGTCACTTCCTGGTGCACCGCTGGGACGCGGCCATGCCCGATGGCCGGTCTCAGGGCATCGAGATCATCGGCCCCGATGCGCCGGACGGCATAGACGGCGCGGGCGACCACTACACCATGCATTCCTTCGACAGCACAGGCAAGGCCGAAACCATGCGTGCCGTGGTGAACGGCAAGAACGTGGCCTACGACGGCGACGGAGTACGCTTTCGCGGCGCTTTCAACGGCGATGGCAGCGAGATGTCGGGCACCTGGTCGCTGCAGGCCGAAGGCAGCCCGGACTGGGAGCCGTGGATGAGCGTCACGCTCAAGCGGGCCATCCAGGTCCGTTGACGGTCTGCCACCGAGGAGACCGCCACCATGCGCAGACACGCGACCGCCTTCATTGGCGCCTTGACTTTCAGCGGCGTTGCAAGGGCCGAAGCCGCCCTCGCGGACCTGATCCTCCTGATGCCCAAGATCATCCTCGTGGGCATCTACCAGGAGCTGGCACGGCCCTGGGTGCTTGGCGCCATCTGGGGGATCGCTGCGCTCTGCTGGGCGGCCTATTTCGTGACCGGCCGCGATGCGGTGGGCGACCTGATGGACCGGTTCAGCCGCCCGGGCAAGTCCCTTTTCAACCCGACCACCTACGGCGCCATGGGCTTCGTGGCCGTCGCGTCGCTGGTCTACGTTCTCATCGGCTACGCAGTGTGGGGTGCGCCGCCCGAGCGCCGTGAAAGCCCGGCCTACCAGCACAACGCAACCAGGCAACCGGCCAAGCTCCGCGTCAAGCACACCTTGCCATACCCCTACGGCAAATCACCTCGCAATGCCCGGGGCGAATGGCCGAGCTCCAGCGACACCCTGCCCGACCAGCCCTACCTGGCCTATGGCGGCAGTGCCATCCTGCTGCTGCGCAACCCCGGGGATGAAGGCCTCTGGGCACGCCTGTGCGCGGCCGACGCCGACCCATGCGTTCCGCTGAGGCAGGTCTACCTCGAGCCCCGGCACGCCTACAGCACCGAACGGCTGGACGCAGGCCGCTACCGGGTCATCTACACCCAGACCAGCGGAAAGAACAACCTGTCGGGAACCAGCGCCGCCTTCCAGCTGGGCAAGAACCCCGCGGGCGCCGAAACGGTGGTCCTGTCGGACTTCCAGCAGTAGCCCGGGCGGCTCGTCAGCCCGCCACCACATTGCACTCCCGGCGCAGCAGCGCCAGGGCATCGTGCATCTGGTAGTCCATGTCGCTGGCCAGCGTGGCCTGCGACTCCTGCACGAAGCTGTTCCACAGGTCCACGTAGTCGGCCTGGCGCGCACCGGGGGCGTTCGCGCGGATGAAATCGGTGGCCAGCGCGGGCTGCCAGCCGCTCTTGCGCAGCTTGCGCACCAGGCTGGCGGCGGTCTTCTCGGTCAGCACCGTCTTCTTGGGCGTGCCGGTGGCCAGGCACAGGAACAGGGTGAGCAGGCTGGGCTCGTCCTCGTTGCCCTGCACGGTTTTGGTCCAGGTCTTGCTGGCGGGCTGGGGGGCATCGCCCTCTTCGTCCAGGTCGGCCAGGTTGCGGTGGTAGTCGTCCACCTCGGCCAGCGGGTCGTCGAGCAAAAAGTAGCGCGCGCGAAAACCGCTGGTGGGCCGCAGCAGGTTGCGCAGCGGCGTGGCCGCATCGAGCAACCTGGGCAGGTCGGCCAGCACGGTGGCGCGCTGGGCATCCACCACCTCCTTCAGGTCGGCAGGCAGGCCCGGCGGCAACACCAGCTTGACCTGGTCGGCCGTGGTCTTCTTCTTGCGGTGGGCGGTGGCGATCTTCTCGAACACCACGGCGTTCGGCCAGTCGCCCACCTTGGGGGCCAGGGCCTGCAGCAGCAGACCGGTGCGGACCACGGCCTCGGCGTCGGCGCCAGACTCTTCGAGCGCATCATCGTCCAGGTCGTACTGATCGGCCAGCCACTGCGCGGCGCGGATGGCCGCCTGGATCTGGGTGCGCCGCGCCAATTCGGCGCGGTAGTCGGCATGGCTGCGCAGGGACCACACGGCCAGCAGCGGCGTTTCGGCATCGGCATAGCCGCCCATGCCGAAGTTGCTGCTCTCGGGCATGGCGATCAGGCGCTTGAGCATGTCCGAGCCGCCTTTGGAACGCGACAGGAAGGAGTTGTCCCGCAGGGACACCGCGGCCTTCTGCAGGTCGCCATCCGTGGTGTCCAGCAGGTACAGGCTGATCAGGTTGACCATGCGGTCGCGCGCCTTCTCCAGCTCGGGCCTGAGGAACTCGCTGCCGAAGTAGCGCGCGATCTGCACCATGCCCTTGGGGGCATCGGTGTTCATCGCCGTCAGGTTGGCGGCATCGATGATGCCGTGCGCCACGCCATGGGCCAGGGCCTTTTCAAAGAACGGGCGCGCGTCGTGCAGCTGCAGCGCGTTGGCGGCTGCAGGCGCGGGCTGATCCATTGGCGAAGTCGTCTCGGGCAAAGGCATGGGTTTTCCGCCCGCCTAAATTGCGGATTCTTCGTCGGATGCGCGGGCGGCAGGCGTCGCCTTGCCGCGGTCGGTCTCGCTGGTCTCGAACTTGCCGTCGTCCTCTTCGGCGGGCTCATCGCCTTCATCCAGACCCAGGTCATGGGCGCGGGCCTTGGCGCGCAAGACCAGCAGGGTTTCGATGAACAGGTCGCGGCATTCGTAGCGCAGCAGCCAGGCCATCTGCATCCAGTCGCGGTCGGCCACCTCGTCCTGGTCGATGCGCGGCTGCACGTAGCCCGAGGCCAGCAGTTCGTCGTCGGTCAGCGTGGGGCCGTAGTCTTCCACCGCGTCGAAGGTACCGGTGCGGGCAAAGGCTTCGATGCGGCTCCACTTTTCGGCAAAGTAGTTGGCCAGCGCCTCGCTGCCGCCCTCCAGGTCGCCGATGGCGGTCAAAAACGCCACCGGGTCGGCATCGTCGCGGAACACCACGGCGTTGACCATGTTGCGCAGGTGCGTATGGGTGAGGTCCTTGTACTGCTTTTCGAGCACCATGGCGCGCGCGAACTGCTCGGGCGTGACCAGCAGGTTGACCACCGAGGCCTTGGAGTCGTCGTACTCGCGCATCACGGCCAGGATGTCCTTGGGCGCAAGCTGGTCCAGCACCACCATCAGGGCGTTGTCGCCATCGGTGTCGGCCAGTTCGGCCAGCGCCGATTCGGCGCCCACGATGTCGCCAGCCGCGATGAGGCTGGTGGTCTTGGTGATCAGGGCCAGGTGGTTGTTGCTCATGGTCAGTCCTTGCGGTCAAAGCCTACGTCGGACAGCCAGTTGTCGCTGGCCTCGTCGCGCGAGCGGGCGTTGTGCGGGTCGGCAGCGTCGTCGGCGCTCAGGTTGTCGTAGTCGTCGTCGTGCTCGGCGGCATCTTCATCGTCGCCCTCTTCCTCGGCGTCGGCATGCTGGGCCGCAGGCGCCAGGCGCGAATGCACCTGCAGGTATTCGAGGCCCGCAGCCACCGCCATGAAGCGCTCGCCGCCGGGCTCGGCCAGCACCGTCTTGGCCAGGCCCTCGGCCCAGGGCTCGAGCAGCACCGCGCCATCGGCCAGGGTGCTCCAGGCCGGCAGGTTGTCGGCGCCCCGGCCGATCAGGCCCTCCAGCGCAGCAGGCCGCGCAAACCGAAAGCCCTGGTGGAAGACCACGGCCACCATCTCGGGGGCCAGCTCCATCATCTGCACGAGAAAGGCGATTTCGTTGCGCTTTTGCGCCAGCCGCTTGCGCAGCACATCCTTGCCTTCGGAATCCTGGGTCAGGTCATCAAGCTCGGCCTGGTAGGCCGAACGCAGGTCATGGAAATAGGGAGAGAGTTTCACGAAGGAAGAATGCCTTGGGTATAGGTGTGCCAGATTTCCTGGGCGGTCTGCAGCGGGTCGTCCAGCAGGTTGCGGCGGCGGTTGTCGTCGTAGGCCTGGCGAGCCTCGTCGTCGGACAGCACGTCGTAAGCCTTCTGCACGGCCTGAAAGCGCTGCGCGGCGTCGGGCGCCGGGTTGCGGTCCGGGTGGTAGAAGGCTGCCTTCTGGCGGTAGGCCTTCTTGATGTCGGCAAGCGAGGCGTTTGCCGCCAGCCCGAGGGCGGCGTAGAGGTCTGCAGTCATGGAATCCAGGTGATGCGGTGGCCGGCGCGCAAAGCGAGCGCCGGCGCCAGGGCGGCGGCCGGGCTCAACCGCCCAGGCTCACGTACACGTTCTGCACGTCGTCGTTGGAGTCGATGGCCGCCAGAAAGGTTTCCACTTCTTCGAGCTGTTCCGCCGTCAGGTTGGCCGGGTTCACCGGGTTCTTGGGCTTGTAGCCCAGCTTGGCCGACAGCACCGTGAAGCCCTGGGCCGGCAGCGCGCGGCTCACCAGGTCCAGGTCGGTCGGGTCGGTCCAGAAGGTGGTGGTGCCTTCTTCGTCGCCGGCCTCGAAATCCTGCGCGCCGGCTTCGATGGCGGCCATTTCAGGGTCGGCATCGCCTTTGGCAGGCTCGGCTTCGATCATGCCCACGTGGTTGAAATCCCACGCCACCGAGCCGGAGGTACCCAGCTGGCCCTTGCGGAACAGCACGCGCATCTCAGGCGCGGTGCGGTTCACGTTGTCGGTCAGGCACTCCACCATCACCGCCACCTGGTGGGGGGCAAAGCCCTCATAGATCACATGTTCGTAGTTGACCGCGTCGGCACCGGTGCCCGAGCCCTTCTTGATGGCGCGCTCCAGCGTGTCCTTGGGCATGGAGACCTTGCGGGCCTGCTCCACAACCAGGCGCAGGCGTGCATTGCCGGCCGGGTCGGCACCGCCGCGCGCGGCGACCATGATTTCCTTGACCAGCTTGCCAAACAGCTTGCCCTTGGCATCAGCGACCTGTGCCTTGCCTTTTGCTTTCCACTGCGCGCCCATGTTGGACCTCTTCCTCGGTGAGTTTTGGTTGGTCGGGCGCTCCGCCCCTACAGGCGGCGCCCCGTCAGGCCTGGGAAACGGGGCCGCAAGCGTTGTAAAAACGCTGCAAAACCGTATCCAGCCGAACCCTATAGAGTACCACTGTCGCGACGCCCGAAATGCTGCGGGGGCAAATGCACCTCTACCGCGACCGGCGGCTCGTCCGTGCCGTGCACCCAACAAGAAGCTTTCCACCGGGTTGCGACGGCGCCGGCGCTACCAGAATTGCCCGCTGCGCGGCACCCGGACAAATCGCCACCAACGCAAGCGCCAGCGCCCTGCCCCGCCGGGTTAACCTCGGCCATCAATCTCCTGGAGACCGGATGCTCAACACCCTGTGGCTGGGTTTCTTCATCGTCGCCGCCGTGGCGGCCTTTGCCCAGTGGCTGGTGGGCGGCAATGCGCAGATCTTCGGCGCCATGGTCGAGGCGTTGTTCGCCATGGCCAAACTGTCGGTCGAGGTGATGGTGCTGCTGTTCGGCACGCTCACCCTGTGGCTGGGCTTTTTGCGCATTGCAGAAAAGGCCGGCATCGTCGACGCCCTCGCCCGCTGGCTGGCGCCGCTGTTCGCCAAGCTCATGCCCGAAGTACCGCGCGGCCACCCGTCGCTGGGCTTGATCACGCTGAACTTCGCCGCCAACGCCCTGGGGCTGGACAACGCGGCCACGCCCATGGGCCTCAAGGCCATGCGCTCGCTGCAAGAGCTCAACCCCCGGCCCGACACTGCCACCAACGCGCAGATTCTGTTCCTGGTCCTCAATGCGTCGTCGCTCACCTTGTTGCCGGTGACCATCTTCATGTACCGAATGCAGCAGGGCGCGCCAGACCCGACGCTGGTCTTTCTGCCGATCCTGCTGGCCACGTCAGTCTCCACCCTCGTCGGGCTGGTGACGGTGGCGGTGGTGCAGCGGCTGCCGCTGTGGCACCCCGTGGTGCTGGCCTACCTGCTGCCTGTGGCGCTGGTGCTGGGCGGCTTCATGGCGCTGTTGACCACGCTGAGCGCGGCGGCGCTGGCCAGCCTGTCCTCGCTGCTGGGCAACCTCACGCTGTTCTCGCTGGTGGTGCTCTTCGTGGTGCTGGGCGCCTGGCGCAAGGTGGCCGTGTACGAGGCCTTCATCGAGGGCGCGCGGGAGGGCTTCGACGTGGCCAAGGGCCTGCTGCCCTACCTGGTGGCCATGCTCTGCGCGGTGGGCGTATTCCGCGCCTCGGGGGCGCTGGGCTATGTGCTCGACGCGATCCGCTGGTGCGTGGAGGCGGTCGGCGCCGACACGCGCTTCGTGGACGCCCTGCCCACGGCCCTGGTCAAGCCGTTCTCGGGCAGCGCCGCCCGCGCCATGTTGATCGAGACCATGCAGACCCAGGGCGTGGACAGCTTTGCCGCACGCGCGGCCGCCATCATCCAGGGCAGTACCGAGACCACCTTCTATGTGCTTGCGGTGTACTTCGGCGCGGTGGGCATCCAGCGTGCGCGGCATTCGGTGGCATGCGCGCTGCTGGCCGAATTGGCGGGCGTGATCGCCGCCATCGCCGTCTGCTACTGGTTCTTTGGCTAAACCAAAACGGTAGCCTCCACCCGCCGCTCGCTCCCCGGCGACCGCCCCGACCAGCGCTTGTACGCCCGGCTGAATGCCGCCTCCGACTGGTAGCCCAGGCTGTCGGCCAGCTCGGCCAGGCGCACCTGCCCCTCCTGCAGGCGCGACTGGGCCAGGGCCATGCGCCACAGGGTCAGGTACTGCATCACCGGCATGCCCACCGATGCCGCGAAGCGCGCGGCAAAGGCCGAGCGCGACATGGCCACCGCGCTGGCCAGCGAGGCCAGCGTCCAGGGGGTGCCGGGTTGCTCGTGCATCAGCACCAGGGCCGGGCCCAACTGGGCGTCCTGCAGCGCACCCAGCCAGCCGGTGCGCGCACCCGGGTCGTTCTGCAGCCAGGTGCGGATGGCCTGCAGCACCAGCACGTCGGCAAGGCGCGTGGCCACGGCCTCGCCACCGGGCTTGAGGTGCTGCACCTCGTCCTGCAACAGGGCCAGGATGGGCGAGAGCCAGTTCGATGGGCCCAGCGACTGCCCGCCCAGCACGATCTGGCGCGGCAGCGCATGCACCAGGCGGCGCGCCAGCACGTCGTCGAAACGCACCGCACCACAGACCAGAGAGACGGGCTCCGTGCCCTCGCCATGGCGCATGATTTCGAAGCGGCCACCGAGCTGCACGCGCGGCAGGTCGAAGAATGCATCGGCGTGCGAGGTGGCGGTGGACAGCAGGTCGTGCCCCTCGCCGCGCGGCACCAACGCGAAGTCGCCCGCGCGCAGCAGCACGGGCTCGGCCCCTGGCACACGCAGCCAGCATTCGCCGGCCGTGATGGCGTGGAACATCAGGCAGCCCGGGATCGGCGGCAGGGCGATGCCCAGCGGCGGGTGCAGGTAGGAGTAGCAGTAGATCACGCCCGTCATGCGCAACAGGTGCAAGGCCCGGCCCAGTGGGTCGGTGGCGGCAGAAGCGGCTTCAACCTGGATGTCCATGCCCCCATCCTAATCCGGTCTGGACGAATAATCAAAAAACACCGTTGATTCATCATTGGCATACCTGGGGCTGGCCGAGACACTGCACGCCTGTTTGTTCCACAACCCCTTGGAGTTCCACATGTCTGAAATCGCAGTGATGGGTGCCACCGGCCACACGGGCAGCGTGATCGCCCGCAACCTCCTCGCGCTGGGCCACCGCGTGCGCGCCATGGGCCGCTCGGCCGAGCGGCTCGACGCCTTGCGGCAACAGGGTGCGCAGGTGCTTGTGGGCGACTGTGCCGACCCGGCCTACCTCACCCGCGCCTTCGAAGGCGCCGATGCCGCCTACGCCATGATGCCCTTCGACCCCACGGCCCCCGGCTTCATGGAGCTGCAGCGCACCCAGGGCCAGGCCATCGTGGCGGCCCTGCAGGCCGCGCGCGTGCCGCATGTGGTGGCCCTGAGCAGCCTGGGGGCCGAGCAGCCTGCCGGCACGGGTGTGCTGGTCAGCCTGCACGAGCAGGAACAGCGCCTGGCCACGCTGCAGCACAGCCACGTGCTGGCGTTGCGCCCGGCCATGTTCTTCGAAGGCCTGTTCAACCTGCTGCCCGGCGTGAAGTACGGCGGCAGCCTGGCCGATGCCTTCGCACCCGGCCTGCCCATCCCCATGATCGCCACGCGCGACATTGCCGATGCGGCCACGGGCGCCCTGGACCAGCGCAGCTGGGCCGGCCACAGCGTGCGCGAACTGCTGGGGCCCGGCGACCTGAGCCACGACCAGCTTGCAGCCTTCGTGGGCGGAGTGATCGGCCAGCCGACGCTGGCCTACCAGCAACTGCCCTATGACGACGCAGCCCAGGGCATGGCCCAGGCCGGCATCGCACCCGACCTGGCCCAGTTGCTCGCCGAGATGGCCCGCGCCCTCAACGAGGGTCGCGTGCGTTCGCTTGAAGGGCGCAGCGCGCGCAATACCACCGCCACCCCGCTGCAATCGCTGGCCCCAGCGCTCAAGGAAGCGTACGAGGCCCTGCCCTGAAAAGCACAAAGGCCACGGCAATGATCCTTGCCGTGGCCGATGGAGATGTCTTTTCCGGGATCAGCCGAGGGCGGTATCCAGCACCATCATGATCACAAAGCCCAGCATCAGCCCACCGGTCGCCCAGGCCTCGTGCCCCTTGCGGTGCGATTCGGGGATGATCTCGTGGCTGATCACAAACAACATGGCCCCAGCAGCAAAGCCCAGACCCCAGGGCAGCAGGCTCACCGAATAGCTGACCACCGCGGCACCCATCACCGCACCGATGGGCTCCACCAGCCCCGAGGCCATGCCCAGCCCCACGGCCAGCCAGCGCTTGTAGCCGGCGGCCAGCAGCGCCACGGCCACGACCAGGCCCTCGGGCACGTCCTGGATGGCGATGCCGGTGGTCAATGCGCTGGCACGCACCGCGTCGCCGCTCGCATAACCCACGCCGATGGCCAGGCCCTCGGGCAGGTTGTGCAGCGCGATGGCGAACACGAAGAGCCAGGTGCGGCGCAAGGTGCGCGAGGTCTGGCCCTCCACGCCCTTGATGAAATGCTCGTGCGGCAGCAGGCGCTCCATCAGCAGCAGCACCAGCGCACCCAGCAGGATGGCTGCGCCCATGGTGCCACCCGCTTCCCAGGCCCCTGCCCCGGCGGCGCGCGAAGCATTGATGCCCGGGATGATCAGCGAGAACGAGCAGGCCGCGAGCATCACGCCTGCGCCAAAGCCGAACATCGTGTCCTGCGTGCGCTCGGAGATGCGCTGCGACAGCATCACCGGCAGCGTGCCCAGGGCCGTGGCCAGGGCGGCAACGCTGCCGCCCAGCAGGGCCGACAGCACCACCGGCTGGCCCGCGATCCACTGCCAGATCTGCCAGGCGCTGACCACGCCCCCGGTGACCACGATGGCCAGTCCGATCCACTGGCGCCAGTGCAAAGGCTGGTGGGGCGTCTCGGTCAGTTGGCTGGGCAACGCGGCGTTGTCGGGTGACGGCGAGGGAACGGGCATGGTGTCGGCTCCGGAAGGCATCTGTTCAGGGTGCGAGGCGCAGCAGCGCGGATCGATTCAGCCGCGCGCCAGGGCGTAGCGGCGTGCCACCTCGGCCCAGTCCACTACGTTATAGAACGCCGCGATGTACTCGGGGCGGCGATTTTGGTACTGCAGGTAGTAGGCGTGTTCCCACACGTCCAGGCCCAGGATGGGGGTGTTGCCTGACATCAGGCCGGCCATCAGCGGGCTGTCCTGGTTGCCCGAGCTTTCCACCACCAGCTTGCCGGCGCTGGTCACCGACAGCCAGGCCCAGCCGCTGCCAAAGCGCGTGAGCGCCGCCTTGGTGAAGGCGTCCTTGAACGCATCGAAGCCGCCCAGCTCGGTGGCAATGGCCGCCGCCAGCTCGCCCTGCGGTTGGCCGCCGCCCGTGGGCGACATCACGGTCCAGAACAGGCTGTGGTTGGCATGGCCGCCGCCGTTGTTGCGCACGGGGCCCTGCAGGTTCTCGGGCAATTGCGCAATGCCGGCCACCAGCTCGTCCACCGGCAGGCCGGCGTGGGGCGTTCCGTCCAGCGCGGCGTTCAGGTTGTTGATGTAGGTCTGGTGGTGCTTGGTGTGGTGGATCTCCATCGTGCGGGCATCGATGTGGGGTTCCAGCGCGTCATAGGTATAGGGCAAGGCAGGCAGCGAATAGGGCATGGGTTCCTTTCAGGTGGGGTCGTCAATGGCCAGGTGGAAAAATCGGGAAAGCTCAATGGGCCGTGCCCTGCAGCACGCCCGAGGCGGCGGCCAGCACGGCGGTGGTGTCGGGGTGCGGGCCATGGGCCTGCACGTGGCGCAGCAGCGCGGCATGGGATTCGCGGCTGTGGCGCCAGGCCGCCTGCTGCAGGGCGGTGCCCTGGCTGCCATCGGCCATCAGGCCCAGCAGCGTGGCATGCACGCTGCACAGCAACTGCGCAGACGCGTCCAGCGCGCCGGCTTCGGCCTGCAGGTCGGCCAGGTTCAGGTGCGAGACCACCAGGGCGGCAATGCAGTCGTCTTCGCGGCCGGCCGGGGGCTCCTGGGCAATGCGCAGGGCAATGACCAGCGCCTGCTGCTGGTAAGCCAGCGCCATCACCGGCTGGTCCATGCGCAGGGCGGCATTGGCGCGCTGCAGCGTGCGCTCCCAATGGGCCAGCGTGGCGGGCTCGGGCGCCAAGGCGTCCCGGGCGGTGTTGGCGGTCGAAAGGCTGGCTGCGTGGCGCAGATCCATGGCAATGCTCCTGGTGGGAGCCTTTTGCGGTGGACGGGGCGTAGCGTACTCAGGCAATTAAAATGATATTCATTCTCATTCGTATTGTCTAGTGAGGGGGCTTTGAGGGTCCGTGGGCGTGAACTCGGAAGCCTGCATCCGACGCAAGATCAGCGGAAGACAAGTTCACGGGAGTTGATATAAACCAACCAACAACGTCGCTGTAAATGGGATTTTCGGGAACGTGGCGGGAATGGAGTGGGACAGGCCCGGTGTAATGGCTGCAACGATTGGCGCCAGCCGCTCAGCCGACTCGGGCAGGGTCGAAAAGGTCGTGCAGGGTGTCCGCTGCCAGCTTGGTGCGAATGCGGGTGATCAGCTTGCGCATGCCGCTGACGGTCATGTCGTACTGGCGGGCCAGGTCGTCCTAGTTGTCGCTAAGGAACTTGCTCCAAATTTCCAGCTCATGGCGCACCAGCTCGCAGCAGGTCTTTGGGGGAAGGAAATGGTCTGCCCGCCCCAGTGCTTCGCCCTCAGTCGAAGGCAGCGTGATTCAGCCGAGCAAACGCAAGTAACGGACACCTAGTCCAAATGGGGGAGGCAGGCACCAAATCCCCAACCTTTGTTCACAGTGGCTGCAACAAAGGAGATACAGATTGATCGAATGGGCTTGGATGCAGCGTCTCGTCGAAGGGTTGAAGTCGCAGGCATATCTGAAGAATTGGGGCGATGGTGCAGTTGGCTGCGTCCAAGGCAACGTCATAGTGGTAGACCTGATCCTGCCGATGCTTAGCTGCTGCGGCACCTGCCACACACTGAGCGCAGGCTCAAACAAACATCAAAAACGAAGAAGGGACGTATGAACAAGGGAACGAGCGTTACCACTATCGCTGCGCTGGCAGCGGGTCTCGTGCTGTCCGCAGCACTGGCAGGCTGCGACCCGAAACAGCCGCAAGCCGCTCAAACAGCTCCGCTGCCTGTGGCGGACGTCTCCACCCCTGACAGGGCACTCAAGTCCTACTGGGCCCAGATCGACTGGCTGACTGCGTCGGACCATGCCCTCAAGCGCCAGAACCGAGCTGGTAATTCTTTCCAGCAGGGAACAGCGGGCCTGTCGAAGGTGGCGACCGCGCAGCTCGTAAGCGACGTGAAGTTTGAACAACCGCTCTACACCTACTCGCGCGAGATCTCCGAGGCCAAGGTCGAAACGGACTCGCGGGCGATAGTCGTCACTAAGATTCGCAACAGTACGCCGCTGCCACCTGGGACCACGTTGACTGCCGCCGACACAAAGCGCCGGGAGGAAGGTGACCAGTACAAGTATGTGATGGAGAAGCAGCAAGAGGCCTGGAAGGTGGCCGAGATCTGGCGCTGGAGCTCCTACGGCTCCACGTATGAAAAGGTGCAGCCGATTGAGGGCTCCGTTCCGCCAATTTATGTGACGTTCGGCGGGTACTGACTACCAGCCCATCGTGGACCTGCAGACCGGCCAGTGGGTGGGCGCCGAGGCCCTGCTGCGCTGGCGCCTTGGGAGCGGCAAGGACAAGGGCACCCTGGTACCGCCGGACGAATTCATTGCCGAAGCGGAGCGCACGGGCGTGGTGGCGCACATCACCCCTACGTGATGGACCGCGTGCTCGAAGACCTGCCCGATCTGCTCAAGGCCAGCCCGGGCTTCCACGTCAGCCTGAACCTCTCCACCCAGGATCTGGTGGCCGATGGGCCCGTGCAGTACCTGCAGCAGCGCTTCGAAGCCATCGGGATGCCGCCCGGCTCTCTGATGCTGGAGGTGACCGAGCGCGGCCTGGTGGACATCGAGGCCGCCAGGCCTGCTCTGCAGGCGGGCCGGCAGATCGGCGCATCGATCGCCATGGACGACTTCGGCACCGGCTATTCGAGCCTGTCCATGCTCGAATCCATTGACATCGACACGCTCAAGATCGACCGCATCTTCATCGCCAGCATCGGCGCGCAGGCCGCCATCAGCCCGGTCACCACGCACATCATCGAGATGGCGCAGAAGCTGGAGCTGGACTTGATCGCCGAAGGCGTGGAAACCCAGTTCCAGGCCGACTTCCTGCGCGAGCGCGGTGTGCGCCATGCGCAGGGCTGGCTATTTGCCAAGGCCATGCCACTGGCCGAGCTGCTGGCAGGGCTCAAGGCCCAGGCAGCTCGATAGACGCGCTCAGGCGCCCCTCCCCGCGTTTCCTTCGGCCGGCAGCACGCTCACGCACACCCGCTGCAGCGCGGTGATGGCAGCATCGCGTGCGCCGGGGTGCTCGTCGGCAGGGTGGCGCGCGAGCCAGCGCGCCAGCTCGTTGATGGCGCCGTTCAAGGCCGAGGCGCAGGCATCCACCTCCAGCGGTGCCAGGCCCGCGGGCGCCAGGATCTCGGCCACCACGGCATGCAGCTGCTGGTAGCCATGGCGCCCGTCGAGTTCCGCCCAGGCTTGGGCGCCGAGCACCGAGGGGCCGTCGATCAGCAGCACCTGGCGTGGGCCGGGCTGCGACACCGCATCGATCCAGGCCAGTGCACCCGCCAGCAACTGGTCCGGCGGGGCTGCCTGCGCATCGGCCGCCCCGTCGATGGCGGCGCTGAGCTCGGCATGCACGGCCTCGCAGACAGCGACGAACAAGTCCTTCTTGTCGCGAAAGTGGTGGTACAGCGCGCCGCGCGTGAGGCCTGTGGCCACCAGCAGCGCCTCGGTGGAGGTGGCGGCATAGCCATCCCGCTCGAACAGCGCGCGCGCCGCTGCAATGAGTTTGGTGCGCGACTGGGCGCCCTGCTCCAGACGCCGATTGCCCGCGGCGGGGCCGGAAATGGGTTTTCCTGTTGACATACAGACTGTACGTATCTATATTTAATTGAACATACAGACAGTATGTACACAGTACTCATCCGATGCAACAGGAGCCGCCATGCCAACCCCCTCTCCCCTTTCGCAACTGACCTCCGCCTACCCCCTGGTCACCACGGCCACCGTCCAGGCCTCGCGCGACTTCTTCGTGCAGCACCTGGGTTTCGAGGTGGTCTTCGAAGCCTCGTGGTTCGTGCTGCTGTCGCGCACCAGCAGCGAGGGCGGTGCGGCGTCCATCGCCTTCATGGCGCCCGACCATCCCTCGCGCCCGCCAGGCCCCGAGGTCTTCAACGGCCAGGGTCTGCTGCTGACCCTGCAGGTGGACGATGCCCGCCGCGAAGAAGCCCGACTGCGCGCGGCCGGCGTGGAAATCGTCTACGCCGTGCAGCACGAGGCCTGGGGCCAGGTGCGCTTCCAGGTGCGCGACCCGTCGGGCCTGGTGCTCGACATCGTGGAGCAGGCCGAGCCCGCCGAGGGCTTCTGGGACCCGTACATGGCCGGCTGACCATGGCTGAAGCAAGCAGCACCACCCGGGGCCCCGTGCGTGCCCTGCTGGCCGTCTCCTGGCCACTGATCGCCACCTACTCGCTGCAGGCCGTGGTCGGCGTGACGGATACCTGGTTCGCCGGCCGCATCTCGGCCGATGCCCTGGCCGGGCTGGGGGCGCAGACTTTCCTGAACCTGGCGGTCTTCGTAGGGCTGGGCGGCGTGGCGTTTGCCGTGCAGGTGCCGGTGGCCCAGGCCCTGGGTGCCGGCCAGGTGCAGGCCGCACGGGCCTACCTGCCCGCGGGCCTGCTGGCCGCCGTCTTGACCCTGCCCTGCTTTTGGGCGCTGGCCTGGGCCGGGCCCTGGCTGTTTGCGCTGTGGCAGTTGCCCGCGGAGTCCACCGCGCAGGCCGTGCAGTACTGGCAGCCGCGCATGGCGGGCGGGGTATCGGTGGTGCTGCTGTTCGCGGTGTCGAGCTACCTGGCCGGCATGGGCTGCACGCGGGCCAGCCTGGGGGCCCACCTGGCGGCGGCCGTGGCCAATGTGCCGCTCAACCAGTGGCTGATCTTCGATGCGGGCCTGGGCCTCGCAGGTTCGGCCCATGCATCCACGCTGGCCAATCTGGTCGGTGTGGCGGCAGGGCTGGGCATGGTTCCCCGCGCGGGCTGGAGATCGTCCCTCGGCTCCCTGCGGGCCCGCACCGTGGAGCTGTTGCGCACCGGCCTGCCCATCGGCGTGGCCGCCGCGGCCGATGTGCTGGCGATGGCGCTGTTCCAGCTCATGATGTCGCACATCGGCCCGGCCGAGGGGGCGGCCACCTTGCTGCTGCTGTCGCTCACCGGCCTGGCCTTCTGGCCGGCGCTGGGCCTGGCCACGGGCAGTGCCACGCTGGTGGGCCATGCCATGGGAGCGGGCCAGCGCCACCAGATACCGCCCCTGGTGCGCGCCAGCCTGTGGCTGATGGCGGGCTGGATGGCGCTGGTGAGCGCCGCCATGGTGCTCGCCGGCCCGCCTCTGCTGGCGGCGTTGCTGGGCAGCGATGCCGGGGCCGGCGGCCAGGCCGCGCTGGCCCTGGCCACCTCGCTGCTCGGGCTGGTGGCCGCCTACCAGGTGCTCGATGGCATCAACCTGGGCAGCGCCTTTGCGCTGCGGGGGCTGGGCGACGTGCGCTGGGCCAGCGCCGTCAACACCGTGTGCTCGCTGCTGCTGTTCGTGCCGCTGGCGGCATGGTTGTCACTTGATGCGCTGGGCGCCAGCGTGCCGGCCCTGGGCTGGGGCGCATGGGGTGGCTGGATGGCGGCGGCGCTGCTCAGCGCGGTGCTGGCTGCGGCCTTTCACGCAAGGCTGCGGTGGGTGCTGCGGGATTTCCAGGAGACCGTCAGCCCTGCTCGTCGTCCGGCGTGAACACCTGGCCGGCCACCATGTCCCATTCGGCAATCTGCTCGTTGGCGGCGACCAGCCGGCCCACCAGCAGCTTGATGAAGGCCTTGTCGAAGCGCGACTGCAGGTCTTCGGACGCTTCGCGCAGCGCGGGGTTGCGGATCTTGAGCACCAGCACCTCGGTCTCGGCGACGGCGGTGGCCGTGCGCAGGCGGTTGTCGGGGCGCAGGTAGGTCATCTCGCCCAGGGTCACGCCCGCGCCCAGGGTGCTCAGGGTCCAGCCCTGGCGGCTCACGGTCACCTGGCCCTCGATGAGGATGCAGAACGAGTCGCCAGGCTGGCCCTCGCGCATGAGCACCGTGCCCTGCTCCAGCCGGCGCCAGTTGCCCAGGCGCATCAGCTCCCACAGCGCCACGTCGTGGAAGTCGGCAAAGAAGGGCAGCTCGCGCAGGCGCCCGAAGCGCTCGGCCTCGGTGTCCTGCGAGCGCTGGCGCGGCAGGTCGCGGTGGGCATCGAGCAGGGCCTGGGCAAAGTCGCCCCAGGTGGCAAAGCGGTCGGCCGGCTTCTTGGCCATGGCGCGCAGCAGCACCGCGTCCACATGCCCGGGCAGCGAGGCGCGCAGCAGGCTCGGGGGCGTGGGCTCTTCGTGGCTGATCTTGTAGAGCGTGGCGAAGTCGGTTTCGCCATCGAACGGGCGGCGCCCGGTCAGCAACTCGTACACCACGATGGCCAGCGAGAACATGTCGCTGTGGTGCGTGAGGTCTTCCTCGCGCACCTGCTCGGGCGACATGTACGAGGGTGAGCCCACCATGCCCGAGAGCTGCGTGGCATCGCTGCGCAGCGACAGCGCGGCGCCGAAGTCGGTGAGCTTGACATCGCCATTGGCGGCCAGCATCAGATTCGCAGGCTTGATGTCGCGGTGCACCAAGCCTTCGCGGTAGGCGTATTCGAGCGCATTGCAGCACTTGAAGGCGATGTCCAGCACCTGGGGCACGGGCAGCAGCGCATCGGCCCGGGCATGGGCCGCCAGGGCCTGGCCGTCCACGTATTCGAGCACCAGGTAGGGCTGGGCGGCGTCCTCGTCGGCGTCGAGCAGGCGCACGATGTGGGGATGCTTGAGCCGGCCGGACATCGCCGCCTCGTTGCGCAGCAGGCGGCGGTAGCGTTCGGCCTGGTCGGGCTGGGCCAGCAGGTGGGCGTGCATCTGCTTGATGGCCACGCGCTTGCCGCGGAACCCGTCGAGCCCCAGGTACACGATGCCGCTGGCGCCGCGGCCGAGCTCGCGCTCGATGCGGTACTTGCCGATGGTCGGGGGGATGAGGGTGGGCGTGGCGGTCATGGGCATCCGGGTGGCGATGGCCTCATTGTGGCAAAACCCGCGGCCCGCCACCGCCGCCGGCAGGCGCAACAGTGGCTTTTTGCACGCCGCAGGCGCCCACGGTGTGCCGGGCAGTGTGCCAACCGCTGTTCCGTTTCTGAACAAGGGCTGTGCCATGGCACACCCGGCGCCCTGCCCCTGCGCCGCGCCCCGATGGGAGCACAACCGCATGGGCATTGGGTTTGAGCGCTTTCGCCACGCCCTTTCTGTCGCTGGCATGGGCATTGCGCCCATTGCCCGGTGCAGGCCCTTTGAGCAGGCCTGGCACAACCCAACCACCGCAGGAGACAAACGCATGAACATGGCAGAAATCGCGAGCCTCGGCATCGCCAACCCCTACAAGAAGCAGTACGGCAACTACATCGGCGGCCAGTGGGTGGCCCCCATCGACGGCCAGTATTTCGAGAACAGCTCGCCCATCAACGGCCAGGTGTTCACCGCCATCCCGCGCTCCAACGACAAGGACATCAACGCCGCGCTGGACGCCGCCCACCAGGCCAAGACCGCCTGGGGCAAGACCTCGACCACCGACCGCGCCAACATCCTGCTGAAAATCGCCGACCGCATGGAAGCCAACCTGCTGACCATCGCCGTGGCCGAGACCATCGACAACGGCAAGCCGCTGCGCGAAACCATGGCGGCCGACATCCCGCTGGCCATCGACCACTTCCGCTATTTTGCGGGCTGCGTCCGTGCGCAGGAAGGCGGCATCAGCGAGATCGACCACGACACCATGGCCTACCACTTCCACGAGCCGCTGGGCGTGGTCGGGCAGATCATTCCCTGGAACTTCCCGATCCTGATGGCGGTGTGGAAGCTGGCCCCGGCCCTGGCCGCCGGCAACTGCGTGGTGCTCAAGCCCGCAGAGCAGACGCCCGCCTCCATCCTGGTGCTGCTGGAGATCGTGGCCGACCTGCTGCCGCCCGGCGTGCTCAACGTGGTCAACGGCTTCGGCCTGGAAGCCGGCAAGCCCCTGGCCAGCAGCCCGCGCATCGCCAAGATCGCCTTCACGGGCGAAACCACCACGGGCCGGCTGATCATGCAGTACGCCAGCCAGAACATCATCCCCGTGACGCTGGAGCTGGGCGGCAAGAGCCCCAACGTGTTCTTCGAGGACGTGATGGACGCCGACGATGGCTTCTTCGACAAGGCGCTGGAAGGCTTTGCCATGTTCGCGCTGAACCAGGGCGAGGTCTGCACCTGCCCGAGCCGCGCGCTGGTCCAGGAATCGATCTACGAGCGCTTCATGGAGCGCGCCCTGAAGCGCGTGGCCGCCATCAAGCAGGGCCACCCGCTGGACAAAGGCACCATGATCGGCGCGCAGGCCTCCCAGGAGCAGCTCGAAAAGATCCTCTCGTACCTGGACCTGGGCAAGCAGGAAGGCGCGCAGTGCCTGATCGGCGGCGAGCGCAACCACCTTGAAGGCGATCTGGCCGGCGGCTACTACATCAAGCCCACCGTGTTCAAGGGCCACAACAAGATGCGCATCTTCCAGGAGGAGATCTTCGGCCCGGTGCTGTCGGTCACCACGTTCAAGACCGAGGAAGAAGCGCTGGAGATCGCCAACGACACGCTGTACGGCCTGGGCGCCGGGGTGTGGAGCCGCGACGGCAACCGCGCCTTTCGCATGGGCCGGGGCATCCAGGCCGGGCGCGTGTGGACCAACTGCTACCACCAGTACCCGGCCCATGCGGCCTTTGGCGGCTACAAGCAGTCGGGCATCGGCCGCGAGAACCACAAGATGATGCTGGACCACTACCAGCAGACCAAGAACCTGCTGGTGAGCTACACGCAGGCACCCCTGGGCTTCTTCTGAGCAAGCGCAGCATGGCCGACACCCTGGCCCACGAGGCCACCCGGCAAGGCCATGGCACGGACCCACCGGTCCGCGTCACGGCCACGCCCGCGGCCCTGGAACTGATCGCGCGGCTGCGCGATCAGCACGGCCCGCTGATGTTCCACCAGTCGGGCGGCTGCTGCGACGGCAGCGCGCCCATGTGCTTTGCGCGCGGCGAGTTCCTGGTGGGCGACTCCGACGTGCTGCTCGGGCATGTTGGTGGCGAGCCCTTTTACATGAGCCGCCCGCAGTTCGCGGTGTGGGAGCACACCCAGATCACCGTGGACGTGGTGCCCGGCGGGGGCGGCATGTTCTCGCTGGAGCGGCCCACGGGGCTGCGCTTTCTGATCCGCTCGCGGCTGTTCAGCGAAGCAGAGGCTGAAATGCTGAAGCTGTACCCGGTGGCCTGACATGAAACCCGCCTGGGGCACCAAGCACCCCAGGCGGTCATCATTCAGTGCCTAGGCCATGCCTTCGAAGTCCACCGGCGGTATGCTTGCGCAAAGACCTACCGAAGGAGACCCTGTGACCGCACATGCCACCACGTTCCGCGGGCTGCACGCCAATGGCACCCTGCTGCGCCTGCCCAACGCCTGGGACGCGGCCAGCGCCAGGCTGTTCGAGAGCCTGGGCGCCACGGCCATCGCCACTACCAGCGCGGGCGTGGCCTGGTCGCAGGGGTATGCCGACGGCTACGCCATGCCCGTCGAGGTGGTGCTGGCGTATGCCAAGAACCTGGTGCGGGTGCTGCAGGTGCCCTTGTCCGTGGACATGGAAGACGGCTATTCGGACGACCCGGCACAGGTCGCGGACCTGGCCGCGCGCCTGGCGGACGCAGGCGTTGCGGGTATCAACCTCGAAGACGGACGCAAGCCGCCCGAGCTGCTGGCGCGCAAGGCCGAGGCGATCCGGGAGCGGCTGGGCAAGGACGGGCTGGACCTGTTTGTCAATGCGCGCACTGACGTGGTCCTGCAGCGCCTGGTCGATGAGGGCAGCCAGGCCGGGGAAACCATCGCACGCGGCCAGCTGTACCGCAGCGCGGGCGTCGACGGCCTGTTCGTCCCCGGGCTCACCGATGCTGGGCAAATCAAAGCCATCGTGGCCGGTGTCGAGTTGCCTCTGAACCTGATGGCCTGGGGCGGCCTGGCCAACGCCACGCAGTTGCAGGGCCTGGGGGTGAAGCGGCTCAGCGCGGGCTCCGGCATCCCGCAGGTGCTGTGGGGCCATGCCGCAAAGCTGGCGACGGACTTCCTGCAAGGGGGCGAGTCGGACAAGTTGCAGGGGCAGATTCCTTACGGGCAGATGCAGAACCTGTTCAACTGACCCCGAAAGGCCCGCCCTGCCGCAAGGCCGCGCGCTTCAGCCCGCCACCTGCGCGCGCAGGTGCCGGTACACGGTATTGCGCGATACGCCCAGCGCACGCGCCACGGCCGATACATTGCCGCCCTGCGCGGCCAGGGCCTGCGCGATGGCCGCGGCGGTGATGGCCTGCAGGGGCTGCGCGGCGGGTGCGGGTACGGCCGCCACTGCGGGCGCGGCAGCCTCCTCGCATTCCTCCAGGAAATCCTCGGGCAGGTGCTCGCGCCGGATGGCGGTATCGCCCTCGGCCATCAACGCCGCGGTGCGCAGCACGTTGGTCAGTTGGCGCAGGTTGCCCGGCCAGGCGCAGCGCGCGAAAAGGTCCATGACCTCGGGGCCCACGGGCAGCGGCGGCGCAGCGGACTCGGTGCCCGATTGCAAAATGCGCTGCACGATGGCCGCCAGGTCGCTGCGCTCGCGCAGCGCGGGCAGGCGCACCGCCAAGCCGTTGAGGCGGTAGTACAGGTCCTTGCGAAAGCTGCCTTCGGCCATCATCTCGCGCAGGTTGCGGTGGGTGGCGCAGACCACCTGGATGTCCACCTCGACCTGGCGCGTGCCACCCAGGGGCGCCACGCTGCGCTCCTGCAGCACGCGCAGCAGGCGGGCCTGCAGCGCCAGCGGCATGTCGCCGATCTCGTCGAGGAACAGCGTGCCGCCGTGGGCCTGCACGATCTTGCCGGGGCTGCCCTTGCGCCGTGCACCGGTGAAGGCGCCCTCCTCGTAGCCGAACAGCTCCGACTCGATCAGCGACTCGGGGATGGAGGCGCAGTTGACCGCCACGAACGGCGCCTGCCGCCGTGGCCCGTCGTGGTGGATGGCGCGCGCCATCAGCTCCTTGCCGGTGCCGGTTTCACCCTGGATCAAGGTGGCAATGTCGCGGCCCAGCAGCTTGGTGACACGGTCAATGGCCAAGGCCAGCGCCGGGTCGCCGGTGTTGAGGTAGCGCAGGCCCGAGAGCCCTGCCGAACGGGCAGGCCGCACCTGGATGGGAGCCCTGGCCGGCTCGGTTGCACCGCCGGACCACAGGCGCTCGGCCTGCGGCCGGACCTCGGGCCGGGCCATCACCGCCACGCCGCCGGGCAGGCGCAGCGTGAGCAGCGCGCCAGGTGCCCTGCGGCCATGGTCGAGCACGCTCGCCATGTCCACTCCGAACAGCGAGGCAAAGGTATGGGCCTGCAGCGCGCTGTGCGACAAGCCCAGCTGGAACTGTCCGCTGCGGTTGGCGGAAAGAAAGCGCCCATCGGCGCTGAAGGCCGCGAGCCCCTCGACCAGCGTGCCCAGGAACTCGGGCCGCGCGTGGAAATGCAGGCGCACCGCGTCCGCGTGCACCTGGTTCCAGAGGTGGTTTTCCACCATCTGGGCGGACATGCGCACCAGCGCCATGGTGTGTTTGCTCTGGCTGCGGTGGTCGCCGCTCACGTCCAGCGCACCGAGCGCCCTGCCCTGCGGGTCGAGGATGGGCACGCACGAGCAGGTGAGGAACTGGTTGGCCCGCAGGTAGTGCTGGCCGGCATGCACCTGCACACCCTGGCCCAGGGCCAACGCGGTGCCGATGGCGTTGGTGCCCTTGCGCTCTTCGGTCCACACACCACCGGGGCGCAGGGCCACGCGATCGGCCCGGGCCACGAAATCGTCGTCGCCCAGGGCATGCAGGATGACGCCTTCGGGGTCGGTGAGCAGCACCATGCTGTGGGTGCCGGCGATCTGGTGGTAGAGCGTCTCCATCACCGGCAGCGCATGGTCGGCCAGGGTGCGGTTGCGCTGCAGCGCACAGCGCAGGTCAGCGCTGGCCAGGGGCATGGCATCCATGGCGTCCTGCGCGCGCAGGCCGAAGGCGGCCGAACGCGCATGGGCATGGGGAATCAGGTCGCGCGGCGCCGCCAGGGCGGTTGGCTCCAGGTGCATGGGCTTGTCTCCTTGCGGCCGGGGCAGTTGGCACTGCCCGGCATTTCAGGAAACCTTAGCATGCCGGCCTTACGCCAGCTTGCACCGGCAGGCTGGCATCAGGGACTTTAGAGCCTGTCTACGCCAGCGCCTGGGCGAAATCTGCCTGCAGGTCCTCGAACTCTTCGAGCCCCAGCGACAAGCGGATCATGCCGTCGCCAATGCCCATGTTGGCGCGCACGGCAGGGCCCGCCTCCCAGAAGATGGTGTGCGCCACGGGGATGATCAGCGTGCGCGTGTCGGCCAGGCCCGTGGCCTTGATCGGCAGCTGCAAACGGTTGCATACCTGCAAGCATTGCGCGGAGTCGCGCAGCTCGAAGGCCAGCAGCCACGAGCCGGCCTTGAAGTGCTTGCGCGCGATCGCGTGCTGCGGGTGCGATTCGAGCATCGGGTAGTGCACCCGGGCGATGGCCGGGTGCTGCTCCAGCCACTGGGCCAGGGCCAGGGCCGTAGCACTGGTGCGGTCCATGCGCAGGGCCAAGGTCTCGGCCCCCAGCGCGATCTGGTGTGCCGCGTGCGAGGAAAGCATGCCGCCCATGTCGCGCAGTCCCTTCTTGCGCACCTGCTGCAGGCCCCATCCCTTGGCGTCGCCCTTGCGGTAGGCGGCGAAGATGTTGGGGTAGCTGCTCCAGTCGAACAGGCCGGTGTCGGTGACCGCACCGCCCAGGGCATCGCCCAGGCCGCCGATGCTCTTGGTCAGCGAATTGATGACCAGGCCCGCGCCCACGGTGACGGGGCGAAACAGGTAGGGGGAGGCCACGGTGTTGTCCACCACGTAGAGCAGGCCGCGCTCCTTGCACAGGGTGCCGATGGCTTCCAGGTCGGGGATCTGCGTGCCGGGGTTGGCGATGGTCTCCACGAAGACCATGCGTGTGTTGGGGCGCACGGCGGCCGCCACCTGGGCGGCATCGGTCACGTCCACCGTGGTCACTTCCACGCCCAGGTCGGCCAGGGTGCCGAACACGCTGTTGGTGTTGCCGAAGACGAACTTGCTGGCCAGCAGGTGGTCGCCCGCCTTGAGCAAGGTGAGGAACACCGCGCAGACGGCTGCCATGCCGGTGGCAAACACGATGGAGCCCTGGCCGCGCTCCATCTGCGTGACCTTGGCTTCGAGTGCCGCCGTGGTGGGCGTGCCCTGGCGGGCGTAGTTGAAGCCACCCTTGATCGTGCCCTGGAACACCCCTATCAGGTCCTCCACCTTGTCGTAGCCGTACTGCACCGAAGTGTGGATGGGTTGGTGCACCGCACCGTACTCGGTGCCGGCCAGGCGGTCGGCATGCACGATCTCGGTGGTGAACTGGCGGGTGGGCTTGTCGTTGCTGCTGCTCATGGGAATGCGCGCCTGCTCGGCAGGCGTAAAAAAGGAAGGTTCTCAGCGCTCGGGCGCGATGTGCTCGGCGTAATCGTACAAGGCGCCCAGGATGTCCTGGGTGCGGTCGTCGTCGGCAGTCTCGGAGAGATTGTCGATCTCGGTGAACAGCTGCTCCACCGTACGGGCGCCGCCGGCCCCGTCGAACAGGCAGGCAGCGCGGTGCTTCTCCCAGCGCGCCTGCTCTTCGGGCGTGAGCGTCTGGGGGAAGTTGCGCGCACGGTAGCGCCAGACCAGCTCCTTCAGGCGCGGATCGTCGAACGACAGGCGCGTGCGGGCCAGTTTCTCGCCGCCCATGGCGCGCATGTCGGTGAGCTGGCGCCGGTCGCCGTTGCCCACGAAGCCGCCGTACAGGTCCTGGTCCACGTCGGGCGTGGGCTCTTCGGGCCGGGCGAACACCTGGGGCCAGATGCCGCTCATGTCGGGCAGCACGCGCGCGATCTCGGCATGCTGAGCGGCCTGGGCCAGGTCCATGTTCCAGTGCCGGGCACGCTCGGCCGTGAGCGTGTTCACGTTGCCCACCACCATGGGCGACTTGTTCAGGTGGATGGTCTTGATGGGCAGGCGCGTCACGCCCTCGGGCAGGTCGGCCGCACGCGAGAACATGCGCAGGCGGATCTCCTCCACGCCCATGCTGGCCAGCGGCGTCGGGTCGTGCGCCAGGTCCCAGGCGATCAGCTCGTTCTTGTTGGTCGGGTGGCTGGCCAGCGGCCACATCACGGCCAGGCAGCCGCGCTCCACCGGGAACATGCCCGACACGTGCAAAAACGGCTTGGCCGTGATGGCCGTGGCCGGCAGGCGCAGCTCGGCGGCGACGCGATCCTTCTTGTGCAGGCTGAGCGCGAAGTCGAAGAGCTTGGTGTTGTGCTGGCGGATGAGGCGCGCCAGGGCAATGGTGGCGCGCACATCGGACAGCGCATCGTGGGCGGCCTCGTGCAGCAGGCCGTTGGCCTTGGACAGGTGCTCGAGCTTGAAGCTCGGCGCGCCGTCTTCCTTTTGGGGCCAGGTGATGCCGTCCGGGCGCAGGGCGTAGGTCATGCGCACCACGTCCAGCAGGTCCCAGCGGCCGCACTGGTTCTGCCACTCGCGCGCATAGGGGTCGATCAGGTTGCGCCAGAACATGAAGCGCGTGATCTCGTCGTCGAAGCGGATGGTGTTGTAGCCCACGCCGATGGTGCCGGGGCGCGCCAGCTCGGCTTCGATGCGGGCGGCGAAGGCGTGCTCTGGAATCCCCTGCTCCAGGCACTGCTGGGGGGTGATGCCGGTGATGAGGCACGAAACCGGATCGGGCAGGTAGTCGTTGGCCGGCTGGCAGAAGATGTTCAGCGGCTCGCCGATCTCGTTGAGGTCGGCATCGGTGCGGATGGCGGCGAACTGCGCAGGCCGGTCGCGCCGCGTGTTGGCGCCGAAGGTTTCGTAGTCGTGCCAGAGAAAGGTATGCATGGAATGAAATTGCTACGGTCAGAAACACCGGAACCCGCAAGTATGCCGGGCACGGGACAATGGGGAATGCCCATTTCGCTTGCCCCCCATTCTGCCCGCCGCTTCTTGCAGGTTGCACCCCGCCCCGCCCTGACTGCCTTGGCCCTGGCCTGTGCCCTTGCGGGCTGCGCCACACCACCCGCCTCCAACACCCCTGCCGCGCCTGCCGCAGCACCAGCGCCACGCCCCGCGGCCCCACCCGTTGCAGCCTCCGCCCCAGTAGCCAGCCCCGCCCCCCAGGACGCCGAGCAGGCCAGCTTTGCCGCCTGGATCGCCGGCTTCTCGCGCGAGGCGCTGGCCGCAGGCATACGGCCCGCCACTGTACAGCAGGCGCTGGGCCATGCCCAACTGCAGCCGCGCGTGATCGAGCTCGACCGCGCCCAGCCCGAATTCAACCGCACGCCCTGGGCCTACCAGGACAGCGCCGTGTCAGCCCAGCGCATCGCCCAGGGCCAGGCCAAGCGGGCCGAGCACCAGGCGGCCATCGACGCCGCGGCCACGCGCTATGGCGTGCCCTCCTCCATCATCACCGCGATCTGGGGCATGGAGAGCAACTACGGCAGCAACTTCGGCACCTTCCGCGCCGTCGATGCGCTGGCCACGCTGGGCTTCGAGGGCCGCCGCGCCGCCTGGGCACGCAGTGAGCTGCTGGCGGCCCTGCGTATCCTGGACCAGGGCGACATCAGCGACGAGCGCATGGTGGGCTCCTGGGCTGGCGCCATGGGCAACACGCAGTTCCTGCCCTCGGTCTTTCTGGCCTATGCGGTCGATGCCGATGGCGATGGCCACCGTGACATCTGGGGCAGCATTCCGGACGTGGCGGCCTCCACCGCCAATTTTCTCGCGCGCATGGGCTGGCAGGCCGGCCAGCCTTGGGGCGTGGAGGTGCGGCTGCCGCCCGGCTTCGACTACGCGCGTGCCGAGCAGAACGTGCGCCAGACGGCTTCCCAGTGGGCCGCGGAAGGCGTGCAGGGCATGGACAGCCAGCCCCTGCCCGCGCTGGACGCGGCCTCCATCGCCACGCCGGCCGGCGCACGCGGCCCGGCCTTCCTGGTGGGGCCGAACTTCCGCGCCATCCTGCGCTACAACAACTCGGTGAGCTATGCGCTGGCCGTGGGCCTGCTGGCGCGCCAGATCGATGGCGGCAGCGGCGTGGCCACCGCCTGGCCGCGCGACCTTGCGCCGCTGTCGCGCAGCCAGATGCAGCAGATGCAGACCCTGCTCAACCAGCGCGGCTTCAACACCGGCACGCCCGACGGCGTGATGGGCCCGGCCACGCGCGCCGGGCTGCGCCAGTACCAGCAGAGCCTTGGCTCGGTGGCCGACGGCTACCCGACCACCGAGGTGCTGCAGCGGCTCGCGGCGCCCTGAAATCCAGCGGCGGGTAACAACCGCATACACAACCACCTACAATTGCGCCCTGTTGGTGCTCGCGGTCCTTTTCTGGAACGCAGTTCAACGGGAAGCAGGAGGGCTTGGCAACGAGCCTGACCTGCGCTGCCCCCGCAACGGTCGGTGGAAGAGCCTTACGGCTCGGCATCCTTCATCAAGCCACTGGGCGCCAACGGCGCCTGGGAAGGCAAGGGACGCATTTTCCACCCAGCCCGGATACCGGCCAACGAAGTGGTCCGCAGGTTCGCCTGCAGACCGTTCAGTCCAGACCCGGCGGGGATGCCGGGGAGGATGCCCCTGTATCCGTTGTCCCATGAATCCCAACTTTTGCCGCCCCTCGGCCGGGCATGCGCCCGCGCGTTTCCCATTCTCGTGCCTCTATGGCGCAGTCGTGGCCCTGGCAGCCACCACAGGCGCACAGGCGCAGACCGCTACCTTGGCACCGGTCACCGTGCAATCCGGTGCCTTCATCGAAGCCCCGCAGGCGCTGACCACACCCACCAGCACCGGCAGCCGCCTGGGCCTGACCGCGCTGGAGACCCCGGCCTCGGTTGAGGTGCTCGAGGGCGAGACCATCCGCCAGCGCGGTGACCAGTCGATTGCCGACGCCGCCTCGCGCGCCACCGGTATCACGCAGACGGCCTCGGCCGCCGGCGGCGCCCTGGTGGCGCGCGGCTTTGCCGGCAATACCTCGGTGATGCGCCTGTACGACGGCACGCGCCAGTACGTGTCGGGTGGCACAGTGACCTTTCCGTTCGACCCCTGGCAGGCCGAGCGCGTGGAGGTGCTGCGCGGTCCCGCCTCCATCATGTATGGCGAAGGCGCCATCGGCGGCGCCATCAACACCGTGCCCAAGAAGCCCACGCGCGGTGCCATTTCCAACGAAGTGCGCCTGGCCTACGGCTCGCAGAACACGGCGCGCACGGCGTTCGGCAGCGGCGGCGCCATCAACGAGCAGTGGTCGTACCGCGTGGACCTGTCGCACAACCGCTCGGACGGCCATGTGGAGCGCGGCGACTCCAGGTCGCTGGTGGCCGCCGGCGCCCTGCGCCTCGATGCCACGCCCGACCTGCGCTTCACCCTGTCGCACGACTACGGCAACCAGGAGCCGGCGCCCTACTTCGGCATCCCCCTGGTCAACGGCCGGATCGACCCGGCGCTGCGCAAGGCCAACTTCAACGTGGCCGATGCCTACCTGAAATTCCGCGACCAGTGGACGCGCCTGGATACGGAGTGGACGCCATCCAGCGCACTCACCCTGCGCAATTCGCTGTACCGCATCGCCTCGGACCGCCACTGGAACAATGCCGAAGGCTATGCCTACGTGCCGGCCACGCGGCGCGTCACGCGTTCGAGCTTCATCGGCATCGACTACACCCTGGACCAGGTGGGCAACCGCTTCGACGCCACCCTCAAGCAACCCATCGCCGGCCTGCCCAACACCCTCACGGTGGGCTTCGACGTGAACCTGCTCGAATACGCCAAGACGCGGGGCGACGGCGCGGCCGCGCAGTCGCTCGACCCCTACCAGTTCGTGCCCGGCAACTTCCCCACCTCGGGCGTGACCGTGGGCGAGCTGTTCAAGGCGCAGACCGATACGCGCTCGCTGTTCGTCGAAGACCAGCTGCAGGTGACCAGGCAGCTCTCGCTGGTCACGGGCCTGCGCTGGGATTCGATCTCTTACGGCAAGCAGGATTCCAAACGCATCGATCCCGATGTGAACAAGAGCTTCAACCACCTGTCGGGCCGCATCGGCGCGGTGTATGCCGTCACGCCGGTCACCTCCGTCTACGCGCAGTACTCGACGGCGGCCGACCCGCTGGGTGGAGTGGTCAACACCTCGGCGCAGCAGAGCCAGTTCGACCTGGCCACGGGCAGACAGGCCGAAATCGGCTGGAAACAGCTGTTCGACAACCGCAAGGGCGAATTCACGCTGGCGGCCTACTGGATCGAGAAGAAGAAGCTGTTGATCCGCGACGCGGTGGACCCCAATCTCTTCCAGCAGGTGGGCGCCCAATCCTCACGTGGCATCGAGGCATCGGTGAGCTACGCGCCGGTGTCCACCGTGCGGCTGGACCTCAATGCGGCCGTACTCGACGCCAAATTCGATGACTTCAACGAAGTGGTCAGCGGCCGCGTGGTCTCGCGCAACGGCAACACCCCGCCAGGCGTGCCCGAGCGCACGGCCAACGGCTGGGTGACCTGGGCCTTCATGCCCGCGTGGGAGGCGGGCCTGGGCGTGCGTTACGTGGGTGCGCGCAAGGTGGACAACGCCAACAGCAGCAGCGCGGCCTCGTTCACGGTGGCCGACGCCAGCCTGCGCTGGGCCGTGCGCCCGGGCACGGTGCTGGCGCTTCACGTCTACAACCTCACTGACCGCGTCTACGCGCAGACGCTGTACAGCGGCAACAGCCAGTGGATCCTGGGCCGCCCGCGCTCGGCAGAGCTGTCGGCCCACGTGCGCTTCTGACCGGCTGCGCACGGTGAACCCGGCACTGCACGCGCTGTGGCGCCCGCTGCGGCGGGCGCTGTACTTCACCCACCGCTGGCTGGGCATTGCCGGCTGCATCCTGTTCGTGCTGTGGTTCGTGTCGGGGCTGGTGATGCTGCATGTGCGCTTTCCGGCGCTCACGCCAGAAGAGCGCATCACCGGCCTGCCAGTGCTGGACCTCGCGCAGGTGCAGGTCACGCCGGACCAGGCGCTGGCGCAGCTCCAGCTGGCCGCACCCCGCAAGATGGTGCTGGAACAGGGCCTGGATGCGCCCGTCTGGCGTGTTGTCGACGCGAAGGGCAACCACCATGTGGCCTCTGCTTCGGCCATGCCGGTGGGTGCGGTCACGCCCGATCGCGCCGAGGTCATCGCACGCGGATTCGCCCATGCGGCGGCTGCGCGCTATCTGGAAACCGGCATGGACGACCAGTGGACCCTGCCCAACGCCAACAGCTTCGACAAGGCGCGGCCGCTGCACCGCGTCGCCATCGACGACGAGGCGGGCACGGAACTCTATGTATCGCAGAAGACCGGCGAGGTGGTGCGCGACACCAGCGCCTTCGAGCGCCGCTGGACCCTGTTCGGCACGCTGCTGCACTACTACACCTATGCGCCCATCCGCCGGCATGCGGACTTCTGGCGGCAACTGGTGCTCTGGACCTCGGGCCTGGCCATGGTGTCGGCCGGCAGCGGGCTCATCGTGGGCGTGCTGCGCGTGCGACTGCGCCGCCGCTACCGCGGCGACTCGCCCACGCCCTACCGGGGGTGGATGGCCTGGCACCACGTGCTGGGCCTCATCGGCGGCGTCGCCATCCTGACCTGGGTGTTCAGCGGCTGGTTCTCGATGGGCCCCTACCGCTGGCTCTCGCACAGCACACCGGGCCAGGCGGCTGCCACGTTCGGGCAGGCGGGGCCGGTGTTCACGCACGGGCTGGCGAGCCTGAGCGCACTGGCCAGCGGCCGGTCGCCCACCAAGGCGGTGGAAGCCGCCTGGTATGGCGGCCGCCCGGTGTGGGTGGTGTCGGATGCGGCTGGCGGGCGCCGCAGCGTGGATGCCGGCACCGGCCTGGCCGTGGCGGTCGTGCCCGAGGACCTGGCCGAGGCCACGTCTGCAAGCCACCCCGGCGTCGCCGCAGACACGCCGGCACTACTGACCGAGCCCGACCGCTACTGGTATGCGCGCCACGTGCCGCCCGTGCTGCCGGTGTGGCGCATCGTGCTGCACGACGAGGCAGCGACCTGGCTGCATGTGGACGCCGCCACGGGGCAGCTGCTGTCCACCAGCACCTCGGACAGCCGGCTGCGCCGCTGGCTCTTCAACGGGCTGCACAGCTTCGACTTTCCGCTGTTCCTCAAGACACCGTGGTGGTACCTTGCGATCTGGCTGCTGTCGCTTGCAGGCCTGGCCGTGTCGGTTACCGGCGTGGTGATCGGCTGGCGCCGGCTGGCGAAATGACCGGCCGGGGAGAGGCTATTCGCGCAGGAAGTCGCGCATGCGCGAATGCTGCTCCAGCAGCGCATCGAAGCAGGCGAAGTAGAACCCGGGGACACCGGCCATGGCCATCAGTTCCTCGCGCTGCAGCTGGCGGCCGGCATATGAGGCCGGCAACGCGATGGGCGACGCGCCGGGATCCTCGATGCGTGCGCCTTCGGCATCGCCATGCAGGGTGACCAGCCAGTCCTGCGGGTCGTGCGCCGGCCCGCGCGTGGTGATGGACAGCCAGATGCTGGGCTCCCCTGCCGGCTCGCGCATCAGCAGCGCCCGGAAGTGACCGCCGCCCTGCGCAAAGTGGACCACGCCATCGTGCTGCTCGTGCAGGGCGGCGCAGCCGCAGGGGCATGGAATCACTGCCTGCGCGGTCTCCTCGATGCGGATGCTTGCCTGTGCCATGCGATGTGTCCTCGTGCGCCCCGGACGGCGGCCCGGTCTGCCGCGCAAGCGGGGCTCAACGCGCCTTGGCCTGGATGCCCTGGCTGATTCCCACTTCGCGCGCCACATAGGCGTACTGGCGGCCGTGGATGTCGGCCACGGCCCAGGCGCTGGCCTTCACCTGCTTGGCGGCGGTGCATTTGGAGACCCGCGGATCGGGGCCGGAGCTCGCCGTCACGGCCTGCATGAGCGCGGACACGTGCGGCTGCTTGGCCTTCTCGAGCTCCCAATAGCCTGCGGAGCTGTAGGCCTTGCGCAGCATCTCGGCCTGCTGCTCCTGCGACCAGCCACGCGTGGCCCCACTGGCCTTGAGCTGCGATTCGAGGCGCGCCTGGTTGCGCAGCCCCCCCTCGCCCACGGTCTTGAGCGCCGCATCGATCTCGGCCTGCGCGGCGGTATACCGGGCACCCGTGCGGCATTCATCGGTCGGGCTCGCCTGCGCGGCCCCTGCCAGGGTGGATCCAAGCAACAGCAGTATCAGCGATGCGGTGGGCCGTCGTGTCAGTGTCATGGTGTCGATGCCTTGGAAAATGGATTTCGCCATAGGGCGCCCGCGCAATCGCCCAATGTAGCGTGCACCGAACTCCACGCCAAGTACCAACGGGTACCGATGGCCGCCCACCGCCTGCAGATGATGCGGGAACCCGACACTGCGGTGGCGGCGGGGGAGTGCGCCGGCCCGTCCTGCACGGCGGACAGCCAGGCCGTAACATGCCGTACCCGCGTTTTGCGCCCTCCCCCTGCCCATGCCCCTGCTCGACCCTGCCCTCATCCGCGACTGGCACGCCCACATCTACTTCGACGCAAAGAGCCGCGATGCCGCCTGGGCGCTGCGCGAAACCATTGCCCGGGAACTTGCCGCCCGTGTGGAGCTGGGCCGCTTCCACGAGCGGCCGGTGGGCCCGCACCCGGTGTGGAGCTACCAGCTCGCCTTCGGCACGGCCGATTTTTCGCACGTGATCGGCTGGCTGGCGCTAAACCACGGCACGCTGGACGTGTTTGCACACCCCAATACCGGTGACGGCCTGCGCGACCACCGCGATTGCGCGATCTGGCTGGGGCATTCACACACGCTGAACCTGGCGGGCTTTACGGGTTGAGCGAGCCAGGGCCATAAAAAAAGCCCACCGGGCGGTGGGCTTCGTTGGCTGCGGCACCGGCGAGGTACCGCACTCAGGATGCTCAGCGCTCCAGCGCCAGCGATACGCCCATGCCGCCGCCAATGCACAGCGCGGCCACGCCCTTCTTGGCGTCGCGGCGCTGCATCTCGTGCAGCAGGGTCACCAGGATGCGGCAGCCGGACGCACCGATGGGGTGGCCGATGGCAATGGCACCGCCATTGACGTTGACCTTGGCCGGGTCGATATCCAGCTCCTTGTTCACGGCGCAGGCCTGGGCGGCGAAGGCTTCGTTGAGCTCGAACAGGTCCACGTCGGCGGCGTTCCAGCCGGCGCGCTGCAGGGCCTTGCGCGTGGCCGACACCGGGCCCATGCCCATGGTGGCGGGGTCCAGGCCGGTGGTGCCGAAGGAGGCGATGCGCGCCAGGGGCTTGAGTCCCAGGGCGGCGGCCTTCTTGGCGCTCATCACCACCACGGCGGCCGCGCCGTCGTTCAGGCCCGAGGCATTGCCTGCCGTCACGCTGCCGGCCTTGTCGAAGGCGGGGCGCAGGCCGGCCAGGGCCTCGGCATTGGTCTTGCGGTTGAGGTATTCGTCGGTGTTGAAGAAGATGGGGTCGCCCTTCTTCTGCGCCAGTGCCACGTCCACGATCTCGTAGGCGAACTTGCCGGCGTCCTGCGCGGCAGCGGCCTTGAGCTGGCTGTTCAGGGCCAGCGCATCCTGCTGCTCGCGGGTGATGCCGTACTGCTTGGCCACGTTCTCGGCCGTGATGCCCATGTGGTACTGGTTGTACACATCCCACAGGCCATCGACGATCATGGTGTCGACCAGCTTCCAGTCGCCCATGCGCTGCCCGTCGCGCGAGCCGGGCAGCACGTGGGGTGCCAGGCTCATGCTTTCCTGGCCACCGGCCACCACGATCTCGCTGTCGCCCCAGGCCACGGCCTGGGCAGCCAGCATCACGGCCTTCAGGCCCGAGCCGCAGACGGCGTTGATGGTGAGCGCGGGCGTCTCCTGTGCAACGCCGGCCTTCATGGAGGCCTGGCGCGCAGGGTTCTGGCCCACGCCGGCCGCCAGCACCTGGCCCATGATGACTTCACCCACCTGGCCGGCGGCCAGCCCCGCGCGCGTGAGGGCTTCGCGGATCACGATGGAGCCCAGCTCCGTGGCGGGTACCTTTGCCAGTGCGCCGCCAAACTTGCCCACCGCCGTGCGGGTGGCCGAAACGATGACGATGTCTTCCATGGAATGTCCTTCTTTCTGGGGGTGGATACGGGCCCACCGGCGGTACAGGGGGCCCTGTGCTTTCGGATCTTGTGGTGAATTCTCTCAGGTCTGGAGATTCAGGCTTTTTGTTTGACGTAGCGGCCCGGGGCCGGCTCGATGGCCTTGAATTTGGGGGCCTTGCCATAGCCCTTGGGCGCTGCGATCTGCTTGCCCGCATGGCCCTTGAGCCAGCCGGACCAGTCGGTCCACCAGCTGCCTGGGTGTTCGGTCGCGCCCTGCAGCCATTGGTCCAGCGTGCCGGGGAACTTGCCGTCGGCGCGGATCCAGTGGCTGCGCTTGCCCTTGGCGGGCGGGTTGATCACGCCCGCGATGTGGCCCGAGGCCCCCATCACGAAGCGCTTCTTGCCCGGCAGTACCTGGGTCGAGGCATAGGCCGCCGTGGCGGGCACGATGTGGTCCTCGCGCGAGCCGTAGATGTAGGTGGGCAGGGTGAGCTGGCCGAGGTCCATCTTCTCGCCGCAGACGGTGAGCTTGCCCGGCTTGACCAGGCTGTTTTCGAGGTAGAAGTTGCGCAAATACCAGGCATAGAACGGCCCGGGCAGGTTGGTGCTGTCGCTGTTCCAGTACAAGAGGTCGAACGGGGGTGGCGTTTCGCCCTTGAGGTAGTTGCCCACCACATAGTTCCAGACCAGGTCGTTGGGGCGCAGGAAGCTGAACGTCGAAGCCAGGTCCTGGCCCTTCATCATGCCGCCGCGGCCCATCTCCATCTCGCGGTACTTCACGAAGGCCTCGTCGATGAAGACGTCGAGG
>JAZKEE010000183.1:0-7313 GCA_040387235.1 Pseudomonadota bacterium | reverse complement strand
TCTCGAGCGTGGCCTGCCCCGGGCCGATGGCCGTGATGGCGATGCCCAGGCCCTGGGTGGCGCGGTCGTTGGCCAGCATGCCGCGGCGCACATGCTCGGCGATGGCCTGGGGGTCCCGTGTGGAAGTGGTGGAATCCATGGGGATACTCAGCGGTCTTTGAACACGGGCGCGCGCTTGCCGATGAAGGCTTCGACGCCCTCGCGGTAGTCGGCGGATGCACCCAGCGTGCGCTGCACCGCAGCCTCGTGCGCCAGGGCCTGGCCATAGTCCATCTGCGCTGCGGCATCGATGGCATTGCGCGTGGCCACCAGCGCCTTGACGGGCATGGCTGCCAGGCGCTGGGCCAGGGCCTGGGCTTCGTCCTGCAGGGCCGCGTCGTCCACGCAGCGCCAGATCAGGCCCAGGCGCTCGGCCTCGGGCGCGGGCAGCTTGTCGCCCAGCAGCGCCAGGCCCAGGGCCTGGGCGCGGCCCACCAGGCGCGGCAGCAGCCAGGTGCCGCCGGTGTCGGGCACCAGGCCGATCTTGGTGAAGGCCTGGATGAAGCTGGCCGAGCGCGCGGCCAGCACCAGGTCGCAGCCCAGCGCCAGGTTGGCCCCGGCGCCCGCAGCCACGCCGTTGACGGCAGCGATCACCGGGATGGGCATGCTGCGGATGCGCTGGCACAGCGGGCCGTAAAGCTTCTCGATCACCACGCCCAGGTCCTTGGGGGCGGCGCCGGGCGACAGGTCCGGTGCCACGGCCGGGTCGGCCAGGTCCTGCCCCGCGCAGAAGGCCCGGCCTGAGCCCGTGAGCACCACGCAACGCACTTCGGCATTGGCTGCGGCCACCTCCAGCGCGGCCAGCAACTGCGCATGCAGCTCGGCCGTGAAACTGTTGAGCGCGGCCGGCCGGTTGAGCGCCAGCGTTTGCACAGCGCCCGACTGCGTCACGAGGACCAGGGGTTCAGACATGGATGCTCCTGCCTATCAAGGTGGGGAAATCTGGTGTTGACCGATCGCAAACATTATTGACCGACCGTTCGGTAGAGAATAAACTTTCCCGAATCCTGATGCAAGTCAAACCCATCAGGGCAAACCCTAGCGGAGACAAATTGATGCCCTTGTGCGATACCCACCGAGCCCTCCTGGAGGGAGCCCTCAATGCCCTGGCCACGCGCGGCCACTGGACGCCCTTCCCCGAATCGCCCTCGCCCAAGGTCTATGGCGAGACCGGCCAGGCCGATGGCCAGGCGGCCGTGGCCGCCCTGCTGGGCAAGGATTTCCCGCTGCAGCAGCCCGGTGAGCAGGGCCGCCTGGCCACCGAGCGCTCGCCCTATGGTGTGGCGCTGGACGTGCGTTACCCCGACTGCGACGTGCACGCGCTGGTGGCCGCGGCCCAGGCCGCCGAACCAGCCTGGCAGGCGCTGGGTGCGCAGGGACGCGTGGGCGTGCTGCTGGAGGCGCTCATGCGCATCCACCGCCGCAGCCACGAGATCGCGCACGCCGTGATGCTGACCACCGGCCAGGGCCCGATGATGGCCTTTCAGGCCGGCGGCCCGCATGCACAGGACCGCGCGCTCGAAGCCATCGCCTATGCCTGGAAGGCCATGGCCGACGTGCCCGGTGAGGCGTTGTGGGACAAGCCCCAGGGCAAGAACCCGTCGCTGGTGATGCAAAAGCACTACGAGATCGTGGGCCGCGGCGTGGCCCTGGTGATCGGCTGCGCGACCTTTCCTACCTGGAACACCTACCCCGGCCTGTTCGCCGCGCTGGCCACGGGCAACCCGGTCATCGTCAAGCCGCATCCCAATGCCGTGCTGCCGGCCGCGATCTCGGTGAACATCCTGCGCGAGGTGCTGGCCGAGCAGGGGCTGGACCCGAACACCGTGACCCTGGCGCTGAGCCCCCGCGCCGAAGACACGCAGGCCCTGGCCACGCACAGCGCGGTGGCGAGCATCGACTTCACGGGCAGCAACCAGTTCGGCCACTGGCTGATCGACAACGCCCGCCAGGCGCGCGTGTATGCCGAGATGGCCGGGGTGAACACGGTGATCATCGAATCCACCGACCAGTACGCGGCGCTGCTGCGCAACCTGGCGTTCACGCTGTCGCTGTACAGCGGCCAGATGTGCACGACCACGCAGAACCTCCTGGTGCCGCGCGGCGGCATCGCCACCGACGAAGGGCACAAGAGCTTCGAGCAGGTGGGCGCGGACCTGGCCGCCGCCGTGACCGAGCTGGCCTCGAACCCGCGCGTGGCCACCTCGGTGCTGGGCGCCGTGGGCTCGCCCGAGACCGTGGCCCGCATGCAGCAGGCCAGCGGCCAGGGGCGCCTGGTGCTGGCCTCGCGCGCCCTGCCCCACCCCGAGTTCGCCAACGCGCAGATCCACACGCCGGTGATCGTGGCGCTGGAGCAGGCCGACAGCGCCATCTACGGCCAGGAATGCTTCGGGCCCGTGTCCTACCTGGTGGCCACCGATTCGGGCGCCGCCAGCCTGCAGGTGGCCGAGGCCACGCTGCGCGCGCATGGCGCGCTGACGCTGGGTGTGTACTCCACGGACCGCGCCTACATCGACGCCGCCATCGCCCTGGGCCGGCGCACGCGCGTGGCCTTGTCCATCAACCTCACGCAGGGGGTTTTCGTGAACCAGTCGGCCTCGTTCTCGGACTACCACGCCACGGGCGGCAACCCGGCCGCCAACGCCAGCTACACCAACCTGGCCTTCGTGGCCGACCGCTTCGTGATCGTGCAGCGGCGCGAGCACGTGGCTGCCGCCCCGGCTGCGCAGTAAGCGACCTCAGCGCTGGGGCATGTCCTTCACGGAATACCCCAGGCTGACCGTGGCGTCTTCCGGGATGGCCGGCATGGTGGCGTTCCACGTCTCCCATGCCGCGCGCATCGCGGCCAGGCGCTCGGGGTCGACTCCGGCGCGGTTGGCGCGCTCGCGCTCGTCGTCGGCCAGATTGAACAGGTAGTCGTTGCCATCCACGCGCAGGTACTTCCATTCGCCCAGGCGCATGGCGCGCTGGCCGCGGTGGTTCATGCGCCAGAACAGCGGGCGCTCGCACTCCCAGTCGGCATCGCGCAACAACGGCATGAGCGAGACGCCATCGAGCGGGTAGTCCGCGTCGGCCGCCACGCCGGCCGCGTCGAGCATCGTTGCCGACCAGTCCATGGTCATGCAGCTGTGCACACTCTCGCCCCCCGGCGCGATCACGGCGGGCCAGTGGGCGATCCATGGCACGCGGATGCCGCCTTCGGTCAGGTCCATCTTGCCGCCCACCAGGGGCCAGTTGTCCGAGAAGCGCTCGCCGCCGTTGTCGCTGGTGAAGACCACCAGTGTGTCGCGGTCGATGCCGTGGCGGGCCAGCGATGCCATGATGCGGCCGATGCCCTCGTCCATGTGGTGGATCATGCGGCGGTAGGTCTCGATGTTGCCGCCGTGCAGGTGGAACAAATTCTGGCGCACCTCCTCGGCCAGCGCGGCATCGTCGCGCGTTTCCCAGGGCCAGTGCGGAGCCGTGTAGTGCAGGCTCAGGAAGAACGGCGTGCCGGCCTGGGCGCCGGGCGCCATGCGCTCCACGAAGTCCAGCGCATGGTCGGTGATCAGGTCGGTGAGGTAGCCGTCCTGCTGCGCCTCCTCTTCTCCCAGGTACAGGTCATGCTGGCCCGAGGAACTGCAGTGCGTGAAGTAATCCACCCCGCCAGACATGGGGCCGAAAAACTCCTCGTAGCCCGACTGCAGCGGCCCGAAGGCCGGCGGGTACCCGAGGTGCCATTTGCCCATGAGCGCCGTGCGGTAGCCGCCGGCACGCAGCAGCGAGGGCAGCGTGGGGTGCGCCGGCGGCAGGCCCAAGGTGGTGCTGCCCCGGCTCTTGCTGTTGATGGGCTCTTCGGCCGCACCGCGCAGGCGGTACTGGTAGCGCGCGGTCATCAGCGCAAAGCGCGTGGGCGAGCACACGGGGGAATTGGAATAGCCCTGCGTGAGCTTGAGGCCCTGGGCGGCCAGGCCGTCGAGCACGGGCGAGACCGGGCCGAAGGCGGCCTCGCGCCCGCCGTAGCAGCCCAGGTCGGCATAGCCCAGGTCGTCAGCGACGATGAAGATGATGTTGGGACGTGTATGACTCATGGTGGTGCCCTAGGGCTTGAATCCGGAGCGTTGCACCACGGGTGCCCACTGCGCGCGGTAGGCTTTGAGCATGGCTTCGGTCTGCGCCATGGTGCTGGCCACGGGCTCCATCTTGGCCGCTTCGAACTTGCGGCGCGTGTCGGGGTCCTTCATCACCTCGTGGATCAGGCCGGCCAGGCGCTCGGCCTGGGCCTTGGGCATGCTCATGGGAGCGAAGAAGGTGTTCCAGCCCGTGGCGGCCAGGTCCATGCCGCCTTCCTTGAAGGTCGGGATCTTCGGGTCGAGCGGGCTGCGCTTGGCGCTGGATACCGCGAGGATACGGATCTTGCCCGCCTCGTGCTGAGGCAGCAGGGTGTCGAAGGTGTCGAAGGCCACGGGCACCTGGCCGCCGATCAGGTCGTTGAGCAGGGGGGCAGAACCGCGATAGCCCACCACCTCGGCGCTGACCTTGGCGGCATCGCCCACCATGAGGCCGAAGAAGTGCGGCAGGCTGCCTGTGGCGGGCACGCCGAAGTTGGCCTTGTCGGGGTTGGCGCGCAGCCAGGCGATCAGGTGGGGCAGCTCGCGCACGGGCACCGCGGCGGAGACCGCCACGCCGAACTCGTAGCTGTTGACGTGGCTCACGGGACGAAAGTCGCGCTCGGCGTCATAGCCCGCATCGGGGAAGACCAGCGGCGCCACCAGCATCACGGCAGGGTTGGCCAGCAGCAATGCGGGCTGGTTGGCCGGCGCGCTTTTGACGGCCTGGGCCGAGAGGCGGCCGCCGGCACCGGTGCGGTTCTCCACGATCACCGGCGAGCCCAGTTTGGCCTGCAGCGTGTCGGCCACGATGCGGGCCACGCGGTCACTGGAGCCGCCAGGAGCGTAGCCGACGATGATGCGCAGCGGCGCCTCCTGGGCATGGGCCAGGCAGGCCGACAGCGCGAGCGCGGCAGTGAGTACGGAGGCGAGGGGTTTCCACATGGCGATGCTCCAAAGAAGGTAGGCGCACTGTAGAAGGCCCACAATCGATTGATCTAAACAACCGATGCCCGGACATACCCTGATGCCCGAACCCGCCACTCCACCCCGGCTGACCGACCCCGAGGCGGCCCAGCACCTGCTGATGTACCGCCTGAACCGCCTGCTGGCAGTGGCCGGCAGCCTGGTGGTGCGCCTGTGCGAGGGCGGCTACGGCATCACGCGCCGCGAGTGGGGCCTCCTGATGTGGCTGGCCGAGCGCCCGGGCATGCCGCCCGCTGAACTGGCCCAGCGCCTGGGGTTGGACCGCGCGCGCACTTCGCGCGCCATCACTTCGCTGCTGGCCAAGAAACTCATCACCCGTGACGCCAAGCCAGGCGACCGGCGCCAGGCCGTGCTCTCGCTCACCCCGGCGGGCCAGGCTGTGCACGACGCGCTGTTCCCGCAGATCAAGGCACTCAACCAAGGTTTGCTCGCTGGGCTGGAGACGGGCGCGGTCGAAGCGCTCGATGCCACCCTGGCCCACATGCAGAGCCGGGCCGAAGCCCTGGTGGCCACCCGCACCGACGTGCCGCGCACCTACCGGCTGCGGGGTGGGCGGCACCTCGAGTAGGACAATTCATTGGCCGATGTACAGGAAATTGCCGCTGATGCCACACCAAAGCAGCGGGTAACGCTATCCTGTAACCACGGGCGCGCCGCGCGCCCCGTCTATATATAAGAACCCCACCCGCCACCCATGTCCGCATCCACCTCGCTCTGGAGTCCCCTGCGCCAACCTGCCTTCAGGGGCCTGTGGCTGTGCGGGGGGGTGTTCTTCATCGGCAGTGGCATGCAGACCATGGCGGCGGCCTGGCTGATGGTGGAGCTGTCGGGCTCTTCGTTCCTGGCCGCGCTGGTGCAGACCGCCGTGTTCATGCCCATGTTCCTGCTGGCCCTGCCGGCGGGCGTGCTGGCCGACACCACGGACCGGCGCCGGCTGATCTCCGGGGCGCTGCTGGCGCAGATCGGCGCCTGCAGCCTGCTGGCCCTGCTGGTGCTCATGGGCTGGGGCGGGCCGGCCTCGGTGCTGTTCCTGGTCTTCGTGTGCGGCTGCTGCACAGCGGTGCTCACGCCGGCGTGGAACTCCTCGGTCATCGACCCGGTGCCGCGCGACGAATGGCCCCAGGCCATCACGGCCGTGAGCATCGCCTACAACGCTGCGCGCGCCGTGGGCCCCACGCTGGCCGGTCTGGTGTTCGCACAGTTGGGGGCGGGCTGGGTGTTCGCCGTGGCGGCGTGCACCACCGTGGTGATGTGGGAGTCGATCCGCCGCTGGCCGCCGCGCCCGCATCCACCCACCCGGCTGCCGGCCGAGCGGCTGTGGGGCGGCACGCTCAGCGGCCTGCGCTTTGCCTGGCATTCGCGCATGATCCTGGCGCAGCTGGTGCGGGTGATGGCCTTCAGCGCCGCGGGCTCGGCCCTGTGGGCCCTGCTGCCCGTGATCGCCCAGCGCCAGCTGGGCTCGGGCGCCCAGGGCTTCGGCCTGCTCATGGGTTGCCTGGGCACCGGGGCCGTGGCCGTGGGGCTGGTGATCGGCAAGCTGCGTGCGCGCTTCAGCCTGGACGCCATCGTCAACGTGGCCTGCCTGGTGTTCGCCGGGGCCATGCTGGTGGCTGCGTTCTCGCACACCGCGTTCGTGGTGTACCTGGCCATGGTGCTGGGCGGCGCGGCATGGATGTCGGCCATGTCCACCTTCAACACCGCCACACAGGCCAGCGCCCCGCCCTGGGTGCGCTCACGCGCGGTGGCCATGCACATGGTGGCGGCGCTGGGCGCCTTCGCCATGGGCTCGGCGTTCTGGGGCGCGGCCTCGGACATCGTGGGCCTGGCCCCTACCCTGTGCGTCGCCGCCGCCATCATGGGCGCCGGCCTGCTGCTGGCGCGCCCCATGCCGCTGCGCATGGGCGCCCTGCACGAGGTGACGCAAGCCACGCCCTGGGATGAACTGTTCATCGAGGCCGAGCCCCTGCCCGAAGCCGGACCGGTGGCCGTGGAGGTGGGCTACCGCATCGCGCCGGGCAACGACGCCGACTTCCTCGATACCATCAGCCGCATGAAGGCGCCGCGCCGGCGCGATGGCGCCACCTTCTGGCGCGTGTACAAGGATCTGGGCGAGCCCTCGCGCTACGTGGAGCGCTTCATCGTCGAGTCCTGGGCCGACTACCTGCACCAGCGCGCCCGCGCCACCATGGCCGACCAGGC
>JAZKEE010000182.1:0-10809 GCA_040387235.1 Pseudomonadota bacterium | reverse complement strand
CGCTTGTTGGTGCGCACGATGCCCACGTAGTCCCACATGAAGCGGCGCAGCTCGTCCCAGTTGTGCGAGATCACCACCTGCTCGTCGGCGTCGGTCACGCGGCTCTCGTCCCACTGCGGCAGCGCCGGGGTGCCAGGGCCGGCCGCCGCCGAGCGGATCGCGTTGACGGCGCCCTGCGCGAACACCATGCATTCCACCAGCGAGTTGCTGGCCAGGCGGTTGGCGCCGTGCAGGCCGGTGCAGGCGGTCTCGCCGATGGCGAACAGGCCGGGCAGGTCGGTGCGGCCTGCCAGGTCGGTGAGCACGCCGCCGCAGGTGTAGTGGGCGGCCGGCACCACGGGGATGGGCTCCTTCGTGATGTCGATCCCGAGCTCGGCGCAGCGCGCCAGGATGTTGGGAAAGTGCTCCTGCAGGAAGGCCGGGCTCTGGTGCGAGATATCGAGGTGCACGCAATCGAGGCCATGGCGCTTCATCTCGTAGTCGATGGCGCGGGCCACCACGTCGCGCGGTGCCAGCTCGGCGCGCTCGTCGTGCTGCGGCATGAAGCGCGTGCCGCCGGCCGCTGTGGGCAGCTTGAGCAGGCCGCCCTCGCCGCGCACCGCTTCGGTGATCAGGAACGACTTGGCGTGCGGGTGGTACAGGCAGGTCGGGTGGAACTGGATGAACTCCAGGTTCGCCACGCGGCAGCCCGCGCGCCAGGCGGCCGCGATGCCGTCGCCCGTGGCGGTGTCGGGGTTGGTGGTGTACAGGTAGACCTTGCCCGCCCCACCCGTGGCCAGGATGGTCTGTCGCGCGCGGAAGGTGATGACCTCGTCGGTGGCCTCGTCCAGCGCATACAGGCCGAGGCACCGGTCGGCCCCCTTGGCGCCGAGCTTGCGTGCGGTGATCAGGTCCACCAGCGTGTGCTGCTCGAACAGGGTGATGCCCGGCGTGGCGCGCACCACGTCGATCAGGGTGCGCTGCACGGCCGCGCCCGTGGCATCGGTGGCGTGCACGATCCGCCGCGCACTGTGGCCGCCCTCGCGCGTGAGGTGCAGTGCGCCGTCTTCCAGCGAAAACGGCACGCCCAGCTGCTGCAGCCAGGCAATGGCGTCAGGCGCGTTCTCCACCACGAAGCGGGTGGCGGCCAGGTCGCACAGGCCGGCGCCGGCCACCAGGGTGTCGTCCACATGCGCGCCAAAGCTGTCCCCATCGGCCAGCACGGCGGCAATGCCGCCCTGGGCCCAGGCACTGGCACCGTCGTGCAGCTGGCGCTTGGTGATCACCGCCACGCGGTGCGTGGGCGCCAGGTGCAACGCGGCAGACAGCCCGGCGAGGCCGCTGCCTACGATGAGAACGTCGAAATCGTGAGATGCCATGGCTACCAGGGTCGGTTGTGGGAGGGCCATGGCCGCCCGCCATGGCCAGAAATCAGGCGGCGGTCGTCGTCAGGCGGGCGTGTACGCCAGGCGCACGTAGATCGGCGCAAAGGCCTCGGCCTGGGTGATCTCGATCAGGGTTTCCTTGGCGAGCTCCAGCAGCGCGATGAAGGTCACCACCAGCACGGTGCTGCCGCGCTCGGGCTCGAACAGCTCCTCGAACTCCACGAAGCGGCGGCCCTGCAGTGTCTTGAGCACCATGCTCATGTACTCGCGCACCGAAAGTTCCTCGCGTGTGATCTTGTGGTGCTGCACCAGCTTGGCGCGCTTCATGATGTCGCGCCAGGCCTCCTGGAGCTCGACCACGTGCACATCGGGAAAGCGTGGCTGCAGGCTCTGCTCGATGTAGACCTGGGCCTTGAGGAAGTCGCGGCCGTACTGCGGCAGCTGCGACAGGCGCATGCCGGCCATCTTCATCTGCTCGTATTCGAGCAGGCGGCGCACCAGCTCGGCCCGGGGGTCGACGGGCTCCTCGCCCTCGGCCTGCTTCTTGGGCGGCAGCAGCATGCGCGACTTGATCTCGATCAGCATCGCCGCCATCAGCAGATATTCGGCGGCCAGCTCCAGATTGCGGCTGCGGATTTCGTCCACATACGCCAGGTACTGCTTGGTCACCCCCACCATGGGAATGTCCAGGATATTGAAGTTCTGCTTGCGGATCAGGTACAGCAGCAGGTCCAGTGGCCCTTCGAAGGCTTCCAGGAAGACTTCGAGCGCATCCGGCGGGATGTACAGGTCGGTGGGCAGGGCGAACAGCGGCTCGCCGTACAGGCGCGCCAGGGCGACCTGGTCCACCACGTCGGGCATGCCCTGGTCCTTGACCGCGGCATCGGCTTCGCTCGCGCTGCTCATCAATTGCTATGAAATGAAGAGCTTCAAACGCTTTGTGAAAAAGCGATAGAAGCCATTTTCATGCTAGAAATCTGCTCAATCCGCGTTGGTCTGGTAGACGTAGGGCTTTTGCTCGACCTGGCCTTCGCGGTACTCGCCCCAGATCTTGCGGTCCACCTGCTTGTCCCACAGCAGGGCGCGGCCAGCCACCTGCTGGGCGTCCAGTTCGGGCCGGCTCGCCTTGAGCTGGTTGATGAACTGCGTGGTGTCGGATTGGTAATCGGGGCGGCGGAAAATGGACATGGACTGGTAACCTCTTTTCCTTGATTTTACCGGGATGACCCCATGCCCCCATTTTTTCGTGCCGCGGCAGCCGCCATCACCACCCTGGCGCTGCTCGCCGCCGCCGGCTGCGACCCCCAGCGCATCAGCGAACTGCAGCCCGGGGTGTCCACCGAGGCGGACGTGCGCGACCGCTTCGGCGTGCCCGAAAACACCTGGAACGAGGCCGACGGCACCCGCACCTTCGAGTACAACCGCCAGCCGGCCGGCCAGGTCAACTACATGATCGCCATCGGCCCCGACGGCAAGCTGATCGCCGTGCGCCAGGTGCTCACGCCCGAGAACTTCGCCAAGGTGCAACCCGGCATGGGCATGGATGCCGTGCGCCGCCTGCTGGGCAAGGCGGCGAAGGTGCTGCCCTACCCGCTCAAGGGGGAAACCCATGTGCAGTGGCGCTTTGCCAGCGCGCGCAACGAGCCGCAGGTCTTCACCGTGGTCCAGGGGCCGGGCGCCCAGGTGCTGCGCACCGAGACCGGCCCCGACCTGGATGCCCCGGAGTTCAAGGGCGGCAAATGAAGCGGATCAGACGCTGACACCGGCAGCGCCCTGCGCGGCCAGCCGGTCGGCAAAGCCCGAGCGTTCCATCAGCGAGCGCGGCTGCTCGTGCAGGTGCACGATCTGCAGGTGGCCGCCGCGCTGCGCCACCGCCTTGAGCACCTGGCCAAGCGCATCGAGGCCGGTGGTGTCGAGCGCCACGAGCTCGCTCGCGTCCAGCACCACGTCCATGCCGGCGGGGCCGGCCTCCACCGCCTGCACGATGGGGTCGACCTTGGCCGCCGCGCCGAAGAACAGGGCGCCGTGCAGGCGCCAGGTCTGGGTGGCCCGCCCTGGCGTTGCCGTGGCAGGCGGCTGCAACTCGGCCCTGAACAGCCCGCTCATGCGCCGCACGAACAGCGCGCAGGCCATGAACAGTCCCACTTCCACCGCCACCGTGAGGTCGAACACCACCGTGAGGAAGAAGGTGCCCAGCATCAGCAGCCGGTAGTGGTTGCTGAACTGGCGCAGGCGCACGAACTCGTGCCACTCGCCCATGTTCCAGGCCACGAACAGCAGGATGCCCGCGAGCACCGCCAGGGGGATGTGCAGCGCCAGCGGTGCTGCCGCGAGCACGATCAGCGCCAGCGTGGCGGCATGCACGATGCCGGCGATGGGTGAGGTGGCGCCCGAGCGGATGTTGGTCACCGTGCGGGCGATGGTGCCGGTGGCCGGCATGCCGCCGAAGAAGGGCACGACCAGGTTGGCCAGGCCCTGGGCCATGAGCTCCTGGTTGGGGTCGTGCTTGCGGTGGTGGCTGTCGGTGGCCAGCTGGTCGGCCACCCGGGCGCACAGCAGCGATTCGATGGCACCCAGCAGGGCGATGGTGAGCGTGGGCGTGACCAGCAGGCGCACCGTCTCCCACGAGAAGTCGGGCAGCTCGAAGGTCGGCAGGCCCTGCGGAATGCCGCCAAAGCGCGAGCCGATGGTTTCCACCGGGAATTCGAGAGCCCAGGCCAGCAGGCTCAGCGTGACCAGGGCCACCACCGGCGCGGGCACGCGCGCGAAGCTGCGCACGCGGTAGCCATCCATGAGCTGCACCACCGGCGACCCGGCCATGAACAGTCGCGGCCAGACGAACAGGCCCGCCACGCACACGGCGCCCAGGCCGAAGGCGCAGGGGTTGAAGCTGTCGATGTGGCGCGCAATGGTGCCCACCTGCGAGAAGAAGTCGCCCGGCATGCGCGCGATGGACAGGCCCAGCCAGTCCTTGACCTGCGAGAGTGCGATCAGCACGGCGATGCCGTTGGTGAAGCCGATGACGATGCTCACCGGCACGAAGCGCACCAGCGTGCCCAGGCGGAACAGGCCCAGCAGCACCAGCAGCACGCCCGCGCAGGCGGTTGAAATCAGCAGGTTGGCCACGCCATAGCGCTCGACGATGCCGTAGACGATGACGATGAAGGCCCCCGCCGGCCCGCCGATCTGCGCATTGGTGCCGCCCAGGGCCGAGATCAGGAAGCCGGCGATGATGGCCGTCCACAGCCCCGCCCCCGGTGGCAGGCCGCTGGCAATGGCAAACGCCATGGCCAGCGGCAGCGCCACGATGCCGACGGTGATGCCCGCACCCACGTCGGCCAGGCAACGGCTGCGGCTGTAGCCGTTCAGGGCATCGATCAGCCGCGGGTGGAAGGCGAAGGACAGCTGCATGGCAAGGAGGGCACCAGTGTATTCCCCGGCCACGCAGGCGCAATGCCGGGACACCGTTGCGCACGGGGGTGCGCAGGGCAACGGGGATGCAAGCATTTCCTGTGCCGGCCGCTGCCGATCGGGTCTGGCGCAGTGCTTGCTTGCATCCATGGACTCTGCACTGCCCCACGGCCGCTGTATCCTGACGAACCGACCCATGCCCGATCCTTCCACTTCACCCCTCGAACCCGACGCCCCCGAGTCGCTGCGCCACGGCACCTACGAGGATGCCCAGGCCATCTTCGCCGGCACGCTGTTCGTGGCCATGGCGCTCATGCTGTTCAACCAGGCGGGCTTGCTGGTGGGTGGCACGGCGGGCATCGCCTTCCTGGCGCACTACGTCACCGGCATCTCGTTCGGCAAGCTGTTCTTCCTGGTGAACCTGCCGTTCTACTGGTTCGCCTGGACGCGCATGGGGCGCGAGTTCACGATCAAGACCTTTCTGTCGGTGGCGCTGCTCTCGGGGCTGACCGAGCTGTTCCCCCATGTCATGCACGTGGACTACCTCAACCCCTTGTTCGCCTCGCTGCTCGGTGGTCTGCTGCTGGGCACGGGCTGCCTGTTCCTGGCGCGGCACCGCTCCAGCCTGGGTGGCGCCACCGTGCTTTCGCTGTACATGCAGGACCGCTACGGCGTGCGCGCCGGCAAGGTGCAGATGGGCATCGACGGCGCCGTGGTGCTGATGGCACTGTTCATCGTGCCGCCCGAGCGGGTGGCGTACTCGGTGCTCGCGGTGCTGGTGATGAGCGGATTCTTGTGGATCAGCCACCGGCCCGGGCGCTACGTGGGGCACTGAGAACCTGTTCAGGGTGGTCAGAAGCGGTACAGGTAGCCGGCCATCAACGCCGGCTGGCTGGACCGGTTGACCAGCGGGCTGTTCCGGATGGCGCTGCCCAGCCGGGTGCTGCTCACGTCCACGAACACCCACTGCCGCGGTGCCAGGGTGTAGCCCACGCGCACGCCCGCCTGCAGGTTCACGGCCGAGCTGCCTTCATACGCCGGGCGACCCAGTCGGGCCTCGGTACCCTCGACGCCATAGTAGTAGTCCACATATTTGCGGTCCTGCTGCTGCACCTGCACGCGCGGCGTGATGTCCCAGGCGCCCTGCTGGAAGCGGCGCTCGGCCTTCAGCGTGAATTGGCGGCCCTTGCTGTGTCCCGAGGCATCGGCCAGCAGCTCGGCCGACAGTTGCACCGGCCCGGTGTCCCAGGTCGCTGCGGCGCCCAGCCAGAGGCTGCTCTTGCGCTCCTGCATGCCGGCGAGCCAGGGCGAATCCTCGGCCTCGTAGCCATCGAAGCCGAAGCGCGAGCGCAGCCGCAGGCCTATGGGGCCCAGCGAGGGCAGCTTGACGTCCACGCCCGGGCCGGCAATGTGGATCCAGCGGTTTTCGTAGGTGAGCAGGGGCAACGGCTGCAGCTTGTCGTCGAAGTCGCGGTAGGGCTTGCGGTCGGCGGCCACGGCCAGGCCCAGGCCCCAGGAGGAGGCAGCGCCTGCCTCCTGGGCCTGGATGCGGGCGGGCGCCAGCAGGGGCAGCGTGGCCGCCAGAGCCGCCAGGGGGCGGAGGATGGAATGCGGGAGGCGAAGCGTCATGGTCTCAATTTCCACAGATAAGGGATTCGGGGCAGGGCAGGCCTGCGTGGACACGGTGCCGGTGCGGTGGTAGCGTGCCGCGGCTGGCCGGTGGACTGTAGGAAGGCTTTCTTAGCCCGCCGTTAGCCCTGTGCGCCAATCGCCTGGCTGCCAGGGCAGGCGCTGCTCATGCCCGGCTAAGAATGGCGCATTACGCTGTGCCTGGCCCCCTGTTTCAAAGGAGAACCCCGTTGCGCGCATTGCTGGTGGAAGACGACGACATGATCGGGCGCGGCCTCACGCACGCACTCAAGGGCGCGGGCTGGTCGGTGGACTGGGTGCGCAATGGCGAGCTGGCCCACAGCGCCCTGGCCGACGGCGACTACAGCTGCGTGCTGCTGGACCTGGGCCTGCCCGGGCTGGACGGCACCGAGGTGCTGCGCCGGGCACGGGCGCGCGGCGACCTCACGCCGGTGGTGGTACTCACGGCGCGCGACGGGGTCGAGGACCGCGTGCTCGGGCTCGATACCGGGGCCGACGACTACCTGCTCAAGCCCTTCGAGATGGCCGAACTGCTGGCGCGCATGCGCGCCGTGGTGCGCCGACGCAGTGGGGCCGCCCAGTCGGTGCTGGGCAACGGGGCCGTGCAGCTGGACCTGGCCACGCGCGAGGTGCTGCAGGGCGGCGTGCGCGGCGCCCTCACCGCACGCGAATTCGCGTTGCTGCACGCACTGCTGGAGCGGCCCGGTGCCATCCTCTCGCGCGAGCAGCTCGAAAACCGCATCTACGGCTGGGGCGAGGAGGTCAGCAGCAATGCCGTGGACGTGCTGATCCACGGCATGCGCCGCAAGCTCGGGCCCGATGCCATCCGCAACGTGCGCGGCCTGGGCTGGCGGGTGGCGGCGCCGTGACGGGCGCTGTGCCCGAGGCGGGCGCGCGCTGGTTTCGCCCCCGGTCGCTGCGCGGGCAGATCGTGCTGTGGCTGGCGCCCTGGATCCTGGCGGGGGCCGTGGTGGCGGGCGGGGCCTTCTGGGCCAGCTACAGCGCGCTCATCCACACCTTCATGCAGTACCAGATGGAGATACTGGCGCGCTCGCACCTGGCCGGCGGGCCGGCGCGGGCGGGCCAGGCAGAGGCCCCGGTCGAGCCGCTGCCCCTGCTCAGCCGCACCAACATCGTGGAATGGGGCGCCTTCGTGGTGCAGGTGTGGTCGGCGGACGGGCGCCTGCTCGCCACCTCCGGCCCGGACATCGGCGTGCCCCTGCAGGCCGCGCCCGGCCACCAGCGCGTGCGCACCAGGGATGCCTGGGCACCGGGGTGGCGCGTTTACACCACCCCTGCAGCCGGGCCGCACCCGCACCGCGTGCAGGTGCTGCAGAGCGAGCAGTTCCTGCAGGAAGAGGTGGCCGTGCGCACCCTGTACGCCATCGTGCCCCTGGCCCTGCTGGTGCCCGCGCTGCTGTTCACGCTGTGGCGGGTGGTGGGCCGTGCGTCGCGCTCGCTGCGCACCGTGGCCGACGAGGTGGCGCAGCGCAACGACCGCAGCCTGGGCGCCATTCCCATGGGCCGCGTGCCCGAGGAGATCGTGCCCCTGGTCGGCTCGTTCAATGCCCTGCTCGCGCGGCTGGACGAGGCCTTCGCCGCCCAGCGCCGCTTCGTGCAGGACGCCGCGCACGAGCTGCGCACCCCCATGGCCGCCATGGCGCTGCAGATGGAGAACCTGCATCCGCTGCTGCCCCCGGGCGAGGCGCGGCAGCAGTTTGCCCAGCTCGATGCCGGCATGCGCCGGGGCAGGCACCTGATCGGCCAACTGCTGCGGCTCTCGCGCCAGGAGGCGCCGGCATCCACGGGGCTGACCGCCGAGCCGGTGGACATCACGGCCCTGCTGCGCGAAAGCGTGGGCCAGCTCATGCCGCTGGCGGACCAGCGGCGCATCGAGGTGGGTTTCAGCGGTGCCTGCTCCGTGCGCGTCGATGCCGTGGCCAGCGACCTGCGCAGCGTGTTCGACAACCTGCTGGACAACGCGCTGCGCTACACCCCCGAGGGTGGCAGCGTCGAGGTGCGTCTGCATAGGCTGGCGCAGGGCCCGGTGGTGGACATCGTCGACACCGGGCCCGGCATACCGCCCGAGCTGCTGGAGCGGGTGTTCGACCGCTTCTATCGCGTGCCCGGCGCCGCGGCCGACGGCAGCGGCCTGGGCCTGGCCATCACCCGGGCCGCGGCGCTGCGCCATGGGCTGCGGGTGGAGCTGCGGGCGCGGGACGACGGGGTGGCGGGCCTGGTGGCGCGGGTGCATCTTGCTCATTCATCCGTAAGTCAGGGCTAATGCGGGCCTGAGTCGCGCTGCCTAGAGTGGATGGAATCCCATCCCTTCAAGGTTCTCGCGATGAAGACACGCCTCTTTTCCTCCCCCGCCCTGGCCTGGTCCTGGGCCCTGCTGGCGCTGTCGGCGCTGGCCATCGGCCTCTTTTCGCTGCGCTATGCGCTGCCCGGCATGCCCTTGCCGTCGGACCTGCCCAGCCTCGCCCTGTCGCCTCGGCCTTTCGTCGTGCATGCGGTCAGCGCCTCGCTGGCGCTGGTGCTCGGGCCGCTGCAGTTCGTGCCGGCATGGCGTGCGCGGCTTCCGGCCCTGCACCGCTGGGTGGGGCGCGCCTATGTGCTGTCGGTTGCGGTGGCCTGGCTGTCGTCGCTGCCGCTGGCCGTGAACGCCATGACGGGCACGGTGGCGGCCATCGGCTTCTTCGTGCTGGGCCTGGCGTGGGTGGTGACGACCGGCATGGGCCTGGCGCACGCCCTGCAACGGCGCTTTGCCGAGCACCGGCGCTGGATGCTGCGCAGCTTTGCGCTCACGGCCGCCGCCATCACGCTGCGCATCTACCTGGGCGCCAGCATGGCAGCCGACATCGACGAAGAGCTCTCTTACCCCTTCATCGCCTGGCTGTGCTGGGTGCCCAATGCGCTCGTGGCCGAGTGGTATCTGCGGCGCCAGGGCCGCCTGCAGCGCCCGCAGGCGCTGCAGTTCCCGTAAGGCTCAGCGCACGCGCATGCCGGGCGTGGCGCCGGGCCAGGGGTTGAGCACGTAGATGCCGGGGTTGGCCTTCTCGTCGCCATGGCTGGCGGCCAGCACCATGCCTTCGGAGACGCCGAACTTCATCTTGCGCGGTGCCAGGTTGGCCACCATCACCGTGTGCTTGCCGATCAGGTCGGCCGGCTGGTAGGCGCTGGCGATGCCGCTGAACACGTTGCGCGTGCGGCCTTCGCCCACGTCCAGCGTCAGGCGCAGCAGCTTGGTCGAGCCTTCAACGGGCTCGCAGTTCACGATCAGCGCGATGCGCAGGTCGATCTTGGTGAAGTCGTCGATGGTGATCGTGGGCGCCAGTTCCTCGCCGCCGGGGGCAGCCACTTCAGGCGCCGCCTCCACGGGCTGGGCCGGGGCTTCGAACAGCGCGTCGAGCTGCTCGGGCGCCACGCGCTGCATCAGGTGCTGGTAGGGGGCGATGGCCTGCACGTCGCCGGCCACGGTCCAGCGCTGCATGTCGCTGCCCACGAAGCCTTCCACCGCGCGGGCCAGGCCTGGCAGCACGGGGGCCAGGTAGCGCGTGAGCACGGCAAAGGTATTGATCAGCACCGAGCACACCTGGTGCAGGGCTTCGTTGTTGGCCGCGTCCTTGGCCAGGTCCCAGGGCTTGTTCTGGTCCACGTAGGCGTTGACCTTGTCGGCCAGCAGCATGATCTCGCGCGTGGCCTTGCCGAACTCGCGCGCCTCGTACAGCTGCGCCAGGCCATCGCCTGCGCTGCGCACGTCGGCCAGCAGGGCAGCCCCATCGCCCCCGAACTGCGTCGTGAGCTTGCCGTCAAAGCGCTTGGTCAAAAAGCCCGCCGCACGGCTGGCGATGTTGACGAACTTGCCGATCAGGTCGCTGTTCACGCGCGCCATGAAGTCGTCGGCGTTGAAGTCGATGTCTTCGTTGCGGTTGGACAGCTTGGCCGCCAGGTAGTAGCGCAGCCACTCGGGGTTCATGCCCAGGCCCAGGTACTTGAGCGGGTCCAGGCCCGTGCCGCGGCTCTTGCTCATCTTCTCGCCGTTGTTCACGGTCAGGAAGCCGTGCACGAACACGTTGTCGGGCGTCTTGCGGCCGCTGAAATGCAGCATCGCGGGCCAGAACAGCGTGTGGAAGGTGACGATGTCCTTGCCGATGAAGTGGTACTGCTCGGTGTCGGGCGCAGCCATGTATTCGTCGAAGCTGCGCGTGTCTCCGTGCTTGTCCTTGGGGCCGCCCTTGTCGAACCAGTTCTTGAGCGAGGCCAGGTAGCCCACGGGTGCGTCGAGCCAGACGTAGAAGTACTTGCCCGGCGCGTCGGGGATCTCGATGCCGAAGTAGGGCGCGTCGCGCGAGATGTCCCAGTCGCCCAGGCCCTCGCTGGT
>JAZKEE010000181.1:17865-20823 GCA_040387235.1 Pseudomonadota bacterium | reverse complement strand
TCGAGCAGCGCATCACGCTGGCCGACGATTTCTACCTGTGGGACACGCCCGGCATGCTGTGGCCGCGCATCATCGTGCCCGAGAGTGGCTACAACCTGGCCGCCAGTGGCGCCGTGGGCCGCAACGCCTATGACGAGGAACTGGTGGCGCTGGAGCTGCTGCGCCGCCTGCAGCAGCACTATGCGCCGCTGCTGGAGGCCCGCTACAAGCTGGGCCTGCCTGCGGGTGCCATGGCCACCATGCACGACGAAGAGCTGCTCGAAGCCATCGGACGCAAGCGTGGCGCCATGCTGGGCGGGGGCCGGGTGAACCTGCAAAAGACGGCCGAGATCGTGATGACCGACTTTCGCACGGCCATTTTGGGGCGCATCACGCTGGAGACGCCCACCGAGTTCGAAGCCTGGCGCACTGCCGGCCTGGCCGAGGATGCCAAGCGCCAGGCCAAGAAGGATGCGCGCGCCAAGTCCAAGGGAAAGGGCTCGGGCGTGCGTGAGCCCGCGCCAAACGACGGCAACGGCGACAGCGACGACGCCGGGTAGGCGCTGTCCCCCGGCATGGTGGACGGGCGGCTGCACTGGCTGCACGGCCGGTGGCATCCATTGGCAATTGAGGGCTCGATAGTCGCGGGTTATCGCGTTACCATGGTCTATCACCGGTTGCCACCGCTACCACCATGCGCGCTGTTGCCCATCTGTTGCCCGCCGAGCGAGACGACGACGCCACCACGCAGCAATTGGTGAGTGCCGGCTCGTGGGTGGTCGCAGTCACGGGCACCCTGATCGCCGCGCTGCTGCTGCGGGACAGTCCGCTGTCCTGGACGCATGTGCTGCTAAACCTGGGCGCGGGGGGCATGGGGTTGCTTTCCGTGGTGCTGGGCCGCATGGGGCGCTGGCACCAGGCGGCGCTGGTGCTGGTCTGGGGGGTGTGGGGCGTCGTGGCGCTGGTGGCGGCCAGCAATGGCGGCCTGCGCGGGCCCAACCTGCTCAATTTTCCGGTGCTGATCGTGTTTGCGGGCTGGATCCTGGGCGCACGCGCCACGCTGTGGCTCACCGGCTGCACGGGCGTGCTGTTGCTGTTCTTCCTCTGGGCCGACCTGCGCGGCTGGCTGCCGGACGCACGCTACGGCAACCGCCTGGCCTACCTGGCCTACCTCACCGGCATTCTGGCGGTGACGGCCGCGGCCACGCTGCTCTCGCGGCGCAGCTACCTGCGCCGCGTGCAGGAGGCGCAGCACACCGCATCGAGCCTGGCCGCCAGCGAGGCCGAGCTGCGCAAGCTGCTGCGCGCCGTGGAGCAAAGCCCCGAGAGCATTGCCATCACCGACCTGGCCGGGCGCATCGAATACGTCAACGCCGCCTTCCTGACCCGCACCGGCTATGCGCGCGATGAGGTGCTGGGACAGCCGTCGGCCCTGGTGTCCAGCAACGGCATGGCCGCAGCCCAGCGCCTGGGCCTGCGCGACACCCTGGCGCGCGGCGAGAACTGGGCGGGCGAACAGACCAACCGCCGCAAGGACGGTGTGGAGATCGTCGAGGCCGTGGTGGTGGCACCCATCCGCCAGACCGACGGGCACATCAGCCACTATGTGGAGCTCAAGCAGGACATCACCGAGCGCAAGCGCGCGGCCGAGGAGATCCACCGCCTGGCGCATTTCGACGCCCTGACCAGCCTGCCCAACCGCCGGATGCTGGTGGACCGGCTGGCCACCCTGCAGTGGCGCACCGGCCGTGCCCCCGGCGCATCGGGGGCCCTGCACGCGCTGGTGCTGCTGGACCTGGACCGCTTCACCACCTTCAACGACGCGCGCGGCAGCGAGATGGGCGACCGCCTGCTGTGCGCCGTGGCGCTGCGCCTGTCGGCGCTGCTGCCCGAGCAGGGCCTGCTGGTGCGGGTGGCCGGCGATGAGTTCGCCATCGTGCTGCACGACCTGGCGAACCAGGGGCCGCAGGCCAGCCGCCGCGCGCTGGCCTTTGCCGAACAGGTGCAGGCGCAACTGCTGCAGCCCTTGCGCCTGGAGGGCTATGCGGACGAGGCACAGCTCGGCGCCAGCATCGGCATCACGCTGTACCCGCAGAGCCCGGCCGATTCGCCCCAGGAGGCCCTGCGCCGCGCGGGCACGGCGCTGCACCGGGCCAAGCAGGCAGGGGGCGGGCGCTCGGCCTTCTTCGAGGAGGGCATGGGCGAGGCGGTGGAGCAACGCTTTTTGGTGGAACGCACGCTGCGCCAGGCGATCGCAGGCGACGAGCTGCGGCTGTTCCTGCAGTCGCAGGTGGATGCGCAGGGGCAGCTCACGGGGGCCGAGGTGCTGGTGCGCTGGCAGCACCCGCGCGATGGCCTGCTGGCGCCCGGCGCCTTCATCCCCATCGCCGAAGAGTCCGACCTGATCGTGAACCTGGGCACCTGGGTGCTGGCGCACTCCTGTGCGCTGCTGGCCCTGCCCGCCATGCGCGAGCGGCGCCTGCGCCTGTCGGTCAACCTCAGTGCGCGCCAGTTCCGCCAGGCGGGGTTCATCCCGCAGCTGCGTTCGCTGCTGGCGGCCTCGGGGGCCGATCCGTCCCTGCTCACACTGGAGGTCACCGAGGGTTTGGTGATCGACGATTTCGACGATGCCGTGGCCAAGATCCGCGAGCTGGGCGCACTGGGGGTGGAGTTTTCGCTGGACGACTTCGGCACGGGCTATTCGTCGCTGGCCTACCTCAAGCGCCTGCCGATCCGCGAGATCAAGATCGACCGCAGCTTCGTGCACGAGGCGCCCACCAACGCCGACGATGGGGTGCTGGTCGAGGGCATCCTGTCGGTGGCCAGCCACTTCGGGCTGCGCGTGGTGGCCGAAGGGGTGGAGACGCGGGCCCAGGCCGACTTTTTGCGCCAGCGTGCACCCGGCATCTTCTACCAGGGCTACCTGTTCGGCCGGCCCGAGCCACACGAGGACTGGCTGGCCAGGCTGGCTCCGGGCCC
>JAZKEE010000181.1:0-17765 GCA_040387235.1 Pseudomonadota bacterium | reverse complement strand
CGGTCGGAGCCGTGGGATTCCTTGGGAATCGACGTGTCCTTCTTGGGCTTTTTCGCCATCTTGTTGCTGCGCTGTTCACCTTTGGCCATGGGTCCTCCTGTGTGGGTCTCCGGATGGGACCGCTGCGCAGCATGGTACGCCACAACCGGGGTGCCCGGGATGACCGACGGGGGCTCTTTTTCGGGGCGCCGGGCAGCGTGGAGGTGTCAGGCCTGCGCCGCCGTGATCACGGCGGTGGCCTCCACCTCGACCAGCATCCCGTCGAGCGCCAGGCGCGGCACGGGGATCAGCGTGCAGCCGGGTGTGGGTGCGTCGCCCCAGACGCGGCGCGCGGCCTCGGACCACAGGGCCAGGCGGGCCTCGGTGTGGTCCACGACCAGCAGCGTGAGCCGCACCACGTCATGCACGCTGGCGCCAGCCGCCTCCAGCACGGTGCGCATATTGGCCAGCGCCTGCGCGAGCTGCTCGGCAAAGTCGGGCGACAGCTCGCCCGCCAGGTTCTCGCCGCCCTGGCCCGAGGCGTAGACCGTGCGGCCCGCCAGGGGCGCGACCACCACATGCGTATAGCCGTTGGGGGCCGGGTCGTACACGCCTTCGGGGTTGATGTGGGTGAGCGTGGCGGTGTGGGCGGGAGTCAGGCGCGAAGCGATGTGCGGCATGGGGTGTGGTCCTGAAAATCGTGGAAGAGGCTGTTAGTATTCAACCTCAAGTTAAGTTGAGGTCAACGGGCACTTTTCGGAGCAGGGTCATGAAGCAGCACGACGACGCACACGGCGATTCCATGGCAGAGCTGGCCGCCGATCTTTCGGTGGGCGAAGTGGCGCGCCGCAGCGGGCTGGCGGTGTCGGCCCTGCATTTCTACGAAACGCGTGGCCTCATCGCCAGCGTGCGCAGCGCGGGCAACCAGCGGCGCTACCCGCGTTCGGTGCTGCGCCGGGTGGCGGTGATCAAGGTGGCCCAACGCATGGGCGTGCCGCTGGCCGCCATCGCCGAAGCCCTGCAGGCCTTGCCAGCGGGCCGCACGCCCACGGTGGCCGACTGGCGCCGCCTGTCCGAGCGCTGGCGCGAGGACCTCGACGAGCGCATCCGCACGCTCACGTCACTGCGCGACCAGCTCGACGGCTGCATCGGCTGCGGCTGCCTGTCGCTCAAGGTCTGCCCGCTGCGCAATGCCCAGGATGCGCTGGCGCAGGAGGGCCCCGGTCCGCATTTCTGATACGGATTCGCCTTCAACCGTCTAAAGTCGTTGGTTCGCCTTGCCGTGCTACAGCACTGTCTGCGGCTTCCTGCCTGGTTATACGGTCGAATGCAAATCCGCATGAGCGGCCGGGCGAGGGCTCACCAGCGCAGTGGTGTGGGCTCGTTGTCCCAGAAGATCCAGCGGCTTGCCTCCGTGTAGGGCGAGGTGCCGATGGAGTAGGGGTCCAGCCCCGTCTCCGTGCGCTGGAGAACGGCCAGGTAGCCGCCGTAGCTACCCACCAGCAAGGTGCTGCCATCGGGCGAGGCCTCGATGGCGCTGATGCTGCTGCCCACGTGGTGGCGCCACAGGGTGCGGCCTTCATCGTCCATGGCGTACACGTAGCCGCTGGCGTCGCCCATGACGACCATGCCGGGCAGGGTGGCCGAGGCGTACACGCGCCACTGCGCATCGACCACCGTGCCCTCGGTGTCGTCGGCCGCATCCGCGGGCGTGGCGATGGTGATGCCGTTGTACAGGTGGCAGGAGTTGAACCACAGCCGCGTGCCGTCGTGCGAGAAGCGCGCGTGGTGCGGGTAGGAGGACTGGGTGTCGAGCGTGCGCAGCGGCCGGCCGTCCTGCGCATCGAGCAGGATGTGGGCGCTGTCCTGGTCGCCCAGGGCGATGAAGCGCTCATCGGGCGACAGCGCCATGTGCAGCATGTCCATGGCCAAAAGGCTGCCCTGGGGCTCGCCATCGGCCGCGTCCTGGTGGTTCTTGAGCCAGGTGTAGGGGCCGCCATCGTCCTCGCCGCTATCACCCTCGTCGAACTCCTGCGGGTGCAGGCGCTGCACGCCGTGTGCCGCGCTGATCAGGTACACGCCGGTGGGGTTGCGCAGCAGCACGCGCTGGCCGTCGTTGAAGGGAATGATTTCGTCGCAGCGCTGGCCCAGCGAGCCTGCCACCAGGCCCATGGACTCGGGGATGCCCTCGTTGCCGCGTGGCAGCGGCAACTGCGCAATCTGCGGGCCGCCAAAGCCCCGGTGCGTGGTGATGTGCGTGCCGTCGCTCTGTGCGAAGCAGCTGCCATCGGCTGAGCGCCCCAGGCCCTCGAGGGCCGGCAGCGGGGTCAGCGCCGCGTCCTCGATCTGTACCCAGTGCACCGATTCGCTGTAGGTGGGGCCAATGCGCGCGAGCATGCGGCCATCGGCCAGCAGGAGGACCGGGCCGATGAACTGGCCCGCCTTGGACGCCGTGCGCACAAAGGCGTCGGGGGCAAAGGCAAAGCGCTGGCGAAAGCGCGCTGCCAGCGCCGCGTCTGCATGCCGGTTCACCAGGCGGGCAAGCTGCAGCACCGCAGGGGCGCTGGCTTTGCGCGGGTCGTCCGGCAGGTCGGCCTCGGGCTGGTCTTCATCCTCGTCCTCTTCCTCTTCCTCTTCGTCCTCGCGGTCGGTCATCGCGAACTGGTGGGCGCGGATCGCGGCCACATAGGCTTCGCCATCGGCCTGCCATTGCCCGGACAGCAGCATCAGCTCGGCCGGGAACACAGCCGCGTCCGGCAGGTCGTGCGCCAGCGGTGGCGTGGCCAGCAACTGCACGGTGGCCTCGATGCGGCGCTGTTCGGTCTGTTGCGCCTGCTGCTGCTCGTACGCGCCCTGGATCTTGGCTTCCACCTGGGCGTACAGGCGCAGCAGCCGCGCAATGTGGTCCACCGCGCCGCGGGGCAATGTGGTCCTGGCCTCGCTCTGCCGCTGGGTGTACTTGAACTCCACCACCGGGGGGCCTGTGCGGGCCTCGTCGACGTCGAGCTGGTAGGCGCCGTAGGCGTCGTCCGAATCGTCGCCGGGCCGTGGTTCGCCGTTCTCCCAACTGAGCTTGAGCGCGCGGCCGTAGGGCTCGCCCTCGTGCAGGCAGGGCTGGCGCGCGCCCACCCACACATCGCCGTGCCAGTCGCCGTTCTTGTCGCTGTCCCACCAGTCGTTGTACTCCTCGGTGAAGTAGGGCAGGCTGGTGAACTGCTCGATGCGCCGGGGCGTGAGTTCGGCCTGCAGCCGGTGGTAAAGCGGGTAGCCGGCGCGCGACTGGCCCACGGCACGGCGCACATAGTCGAGCACTCCGCGCCAGGCCCGGGTAGCGGCTTCGCGCGCCTGGGCAGGTGCTTCATCGTCCAGCACCTTCCAGCCCTCGTCAGTGCCCTCGGTGTAGCTGCGGTAGAGCAGCGTGGTGACCTTGGTGAACGGGATGGGCCGGCGCAGCACGGCAGCCGCCAGGCGTGCCAGCAGGCCTGTGCGCTGGGGTTCGTGCTCCACCGAGAGGTAGAAGTCCCAGGTCTTCCATACCGTGATGAACACGTTGTCATCGCGCTGGTCGCCATCGGCGTCCACATGCCGGCGGCACAGCGAGAAGTCGGTCTGGCCGAACCAGCCGGGTGCCTTCTTCTCCTTGTGCGTGACGATGGGTGAATTCACCGCCGCGAGGATGTTGGCCACGCTGATGGCTTCGTCGGCGAAAAGGTCGCCGGCCAGCGGCATGTCGGCGTTGATTTCGGCGCTGGCACGCAGGGGGCTCTCGCCGGCGCGCACGGCCTCCACCACGCGGTCACGGTCCAGCAGGGCGCCGATGCCGTCCGCACCGTCGTCGATGCCATCGAAGTATTCGGGCGCAAACACCAGGCCTGCCACCTCGGCGGAAAACTCCGCCAGGCTGGGCACGCCGCGCGCTTCGTCGAGCAGAAATTCCACCTGTTCGCCGCCCGCCACCTGCACGTGGTACTCGTCGGTGAACAGCGCCACGCGCGCGCTGAGCCCGCCGTTCACCTGCAGGTTGCCATGGTTGTAGTGGCCCCAGAGCAGTTCGTCCACCGTGAGCGCGCCCTGCACGTACAGCAGTTGCCCGCCGATCACCGCGTGCTGCACGTGTAGGCCGCCCAGCACCACCAGGTTCGTCGTGCCATCGGTGTCGCTGGCGGTCAGCGCGCTGTCGATGCGCAGGCTGCCTTCGACGAGGACCAGGTAGGGGGCGCGGCGGGGCAGGGGGGCAGCGTCTGGGTGCGCCTGCGCCAGCCGGTGCAGGCCGCCATCGGCCGCGAGCGGGGTGTCCAGGTGCAGCTCGGGCCACTGCACGTCACCGGTGATCCAGGCGGCGGTTTCATCGGCCAGCCCCTCGGCGTCGTCGCGCAGGCGCGTGGCGATCCAGGAGTCGGCGGGGATCAGGTGGGCCACATCGGCCAGGGGGACAAAACGCAGGCTGGGCATGGTGCTTTCAGGGCAATGAACAGTCGGCGGGCATCGTACACCGCGTGCACGCGTGGCACTTTGGGCCGACAATGATGTGTTGTCTTATTAATTAAACCCTCCCACCATGAGCCAGAACCCGCCCTTGTTTGAAGTGCTGCCCCGCGACCTGTCCGCCTACCGCCAGGGCAATGTCGGCATCGACTACGTGCACCGCTTCGAATCGGGCAAGCCCGGCCCCCATGTGCTGGTCAACGCGCTCACCCATGGCAACGAGATCTGCGGCATGGTCGCGGCCACGCACCTGCTCGACAGCGGCGTGCGCCCGCTCATCGGCACGCTGACCATCAGTTTCGCCAACGTGGCGGCCTACGAGTCGTTCGACGAATCCCGCCCGTTCGAGAGCCGCCAGCTGGTGCACAACCTCAACCGCGTCTGGTCGGCGGCCGAGCTCGACGGCAGCGACGACAGCCCCGAACTGCGCCGCGCGCGAGAGCTGCGCCCCGTGGTGGCTGCGGCCGACCACATCCTCGACATCCATTCCACCAGCCAGGACGTGCAGCCCTTCTGGGTCTACCCGGCCTACGAGCGCAACTCGGCGGCGGCCCTGGCCATCGGCCTGCCTCCCGTGCACATGGTCATGCCCAACGGCCTGGGCTCGGGCACACCGCTCATCCAGCACGGCCGCCACGGCCAGGCCCTGGGCGATGCCGGCGTGGCCATGGTGGTCGAATGCGGCCAGCATTTCCTCCAATCGGCGGCCGACCTGGCGACCCAGGTGGCGCAGGACTTCATCGCCCACTTCGGCCTGACCGCCCCGCGCGCCGACCGCGCCGCGCCCGGCCCGCAGCGCCGCTTCGAGCTGCTGGAGACCTGCATGGTGCTCACGCCCGACTTTGCGTTCACGCGCCCGGTGCAGGGCTTCGAGACCTTCGCCAAGGACGAACTCATCGCCACCGACGGCACCGTGGAGATCCGCGCGCTGTGCGACGACTGCACGGTGCTGATGCCAACGCGCGAACCCATCGTGGGGCGCGAGGCGGTGTACCTGACGCGGCCGATCTGAGCGGCAGGGGGTTTGTGGATCGGGGCTTCGTTTCTTGCTGATGCAATGGTCAAAATAAGTTCGTAAAAACCGGACTCAGGTTTCGCCCTGGACTGCTGTCTCTTTCCCGGCGCCTTGCCCATACTCCGGGGCTTGCTTGCCATCTTGAAAGGACGATGCCCCCATGTTTTACGCAATCAGCTGGTTTCTCGCGCTGGCGCTGCTGGCCCTGTGGTCCGTGGCCTGCTGGAGCGCGCATACGGTGATGCTGTGGGCGGTATCGGGCGCGGGCACCCTGGCCGGCAGTGGCCCTGCGGTGGTGGACCAGGTTGCGTTGCCCGACTGGCTGGCGATCTGGTTGCCGCCTGCACTGGCGCAGGAGTTCGGGTCAATGGTTGCTTCCATCGGCCCTGTCATCCAGGGCGCGTTGGAGGCCGTTCCCGCGCTCTCGGGCGCCATCTCGCTGCTGGCCTGGGCCGTGTGGGGGGTGGGGGCATTGGTGCTTCTGGCCCTGGCGGTAGGGGCCCACGTACTGATTGCCCTGCTCAAGCGCAACAGAAACGGCACCGGTACGCCGCGCGCTGCCGCTGCCTGAGCGCCAGCGCGCTTCGCATTCCGCAACCCGGCTCTGGGTGGGCCGTGCCTGCATGCCGGTCAACGATGAGTGGAATGGCGGGTCATGCGCGCAAGCTGTCCAGCAGCTTTGCCACATGCACCGCCTCGCGCTGAGCCCCGTCCGCAATCTGGTGCCGGCAGCTCGTCCCATCCGCCACCACGATGGCATGGGGACTCTTGCGCACCGCGGGCAGCAGCGCTGCCTCGGCCATCTGCATTGAGACCTCGTAGTGCGAGGCCTCGTAGCCAAAGCTGCCGGCCATGCCGCAGCAGGAGCTTTCGATCAGCTCGGGTTGGGCCTCGGGGATCAGGCGCAGCACCTCCAGGATGGGGGGCACGGCGCCGAAGGCTTTCTGGTGGCAGTGGCCGTGCAGCAGGATGGGCTTGCCAGCGGGCTTGAGTGATGGTGCAAAGCGCCCGGCCTTGGCTTCGCGGGCCAGGAACTCCTCGAACAACAGGGCCTGTTGGGACACGGTCACGGCCTTCTCGCCCAGGCCCATCACCAGGGCCTCGTCGCGCAGGGTGAGCAGGCACGAGGGCTCCAGGCCCACGATGGCGATACCAGCCTGGGCCAGGGGCAGCAGGGCGTCGATGAGGGCGCCGGCGCGCGCCTTGGCTTCATCGACCATGCCGGTGGCGAGGTACGTGCGGCCGCAGCAGTGGTGGCCGCCGGCCTTTTCCACCGTGTGCAGCACATAGCCGGCGGCGTGCAGCACGCGTGCGGCGGCCAGGGCGTTCTCGCTCTCGAAGGTGCCGTTGAAGGTGTCGACGAACAGCACGGCTGTCTTGCGGCCGGCCTGAGCGGCGGCGATGGTGTCGTCCTTGCTGGCAAACAGGGAGGCATCGTGGCTGCGCCAGAAGGTATCGCTGCGCCAGGCGGGCAACGAGCGTTGGGCCGAGAAGCCCAGCAGTTTTTCGCCCAGCCAGGCCGCGCCGGGCACGGTGTTGCGCAGGTTGAGCAGCCAGGCGAAGTGGCTGGCCGTGCGCGCATAGCCGGGCAGGTGGGCCACCAGCTTGTCCTTGAGCGTGTGGCCGTGGCGGCGCTTGTAGTGATCGAGGAACTCGACCTTCATCTTCGCCATGTCCACCCCCGTGGGGCAGTCGCGCTTGCAGCCCTTGCAGCCCACGCACAGGTCCATGGTGTCGTGCATGGCCTCGCTGGTGAAGGCGTCGGGCCCCAGCTGGCCCGACACGGCCAGGCGCAGGGTGTTGGCACGCCCGCGCGTCAGGTGCTGTTCGTCGCGCGTCACGCGGTAGCTGGGGCACATGGTGCCGGCGTCGAACTTGCGGCAGTGGCCGTTGTTGTTGCACATCTCCACGGCCTTGGCAAAGCCGCCGGTCACGTCGCCGCCGGTGCCGGGGGCAGTGGTCACCTCCGTCACGGGGTCGGCCTGCACGTTCCAGGCCGACCAGTCGAGCACGGGTGTGAGGGGGATGCGCTTGTAGGGCCTGGGCGCCGTGGGCGGTGCAAAGCGGAACAGCGCGCCGTCGTCCATCTTGGGCGGGTCGATGATCTTGCCGGGGTTGAACAGGCCGATCGGGTCCAGGTGGTTCTTGATGGCGCGAAACGCCTCGTTGATGGCGGGGCCGAACTGCCACTCGATCCACTCGCCCCGGCACAGGCCGTCGCCGTGCTCGCCGCTGAAGGCGCCCTTGTACTTGCGCACCAGGGCGCTGGCCTCTTCGGCGATGGCGCGCATCTTGGCCGCTCCATCGGTGCGCATGTCGAGGATGGGGCGCACATGCAGCGTGCCCACCGAGGCATGCGCATACCAGGTGCCGCGGCTGCCGTATTTGGCGAACACCTCGGTCAGGCCGTCGGTGTACTCGGCCAGATGCTCCAGGGGCACGGCGCAGTCCTCGATGAAGCTCACGGGCTTGCCGTCGCCCTTGAGGCTCATCATGATGTTCAGGCCCGCCTTGCGCACCTCCCACAGGTTCTTCTGCGGGGCTTCGTCAGGCATTTCGACCACGCTGCCGGGCAGGCCCAGGTCGCCCATCAGCTCCACCAGCTGGCGCAGCTGCGGCAGCAGGGCGGCCTTGTCGGCGCCCGAAAATTCCACGAGCAAGATGGCCTCGGGCTTGCCGATGAGGGCCGTCTCCACCGTGGGGCGAAAGGCCGGGTTGGCCAGCGCCAGCTCGATCATGGTGCGGTCCACCAGCTCCACCGCCGTGGGGCCGAGCTTGACGATGTGCTGCGCCGAGTCCATGGCCTTGTGGAAGCTCGGGAAGTTGACGATGCCCAGCACCTTGGCGCGCGGCAGCTCGCTGAGCTTGAGCGTGAGGCTGCGCGTGTAGGCCAGCGTGCCCTCGGACCCCACCAGCAGGTGCGCCAGGTTCACGCTGCCGTCGGCGGTGTAGGGCTTTTCGTTCTGGTTGTCGAAGATGTCGAGGTTGTAGCCTGCCACGCGGCGCAGCACCTTGGGCCAGCGCTCGGCAATGTCGCTGCGGTGCTGCTGGGCCAGGGCGTGCACGTGCTGCGCGATGGCGCTGGCGCGTGGGCCCAGCGTGGCCAGCGCGCCGAAGTCCACCAGCTCGCCATCGCTCAGCCAGGCACTCGCTCCCAGCACGTTGTGCACCATGTTGCCGTAGGCGATGGAGCGCGAGCCGCAGGAGTTGTTGCCCGCCATGCCCCCTAGCGTGGCCTGGGCGCTGGTGGAAACGTCCACCGGGTACCACAGGCCGTGCGGCTTGAGCTGGGCGTTCAGGTGGTCGAGCACGATGCCGGGTTCCACCGTGGCCGTGCGGGCCTCGGTGTCCAGCGCCAGCACCTTGCGGAAATGCTTGGTGTTGTCGATCACCAGCGCCGCGCCGGTGGTCTGGCCGCACTGGCTGGTGCCACCGCCGCGCGCGAGCACGGGCACCTTGAGGTCGCGTGCGATATCGATGGCGACCGCAATGTCGCGCTCGCTGCGCGGCACCAGCACGCCGGCCGGCATGATCTGGTAGATGGAGGCATCGGTCGCATAGCGCCCGCGCGACCCGGCATCGAACAGCACCTCGCCCTCGGTTTCGCTGGAGAGGCGCCGCGCCAGCGCCTCGCAGGTCTCGTTGGGGGGCAGGGTGGTACCGGCTGGCTGCAGTGTGCTGGCAGGTTCGATGCGCATGGGGTGTTCCTAGGTGGATGCTTGTCTCTGGGGGTAAATCTCGCCGGCACGCAGCAGCTCCAGCACCGTGTCGCGCTTGCGCAGCACGTGGGCCACCAGCACCCGGCGCATGGCCCCGGCGTCGTGGGCGGCCAGGGCCTCGATCATCTGTTCGTGCTCGGCCACGGCCTGCTTCCACTTGGCTTCGTTCTGGTTGGTGCGAAACCGCAGCGATTGCACGCGCGCGTTGATGGAGCGGTAGGTGGCCGTGAGCACCGGGTTGTTGGCCGCCTCGTTGATGGCGGTGTGGATGCTGGCGTTGATGCGGTAGTAGCCCGACAGGTCGCGCCGGGCGAAGCAGGCCATCATTTCGTAGTGCAGGGCGCGCAGTTCGGCCAGCTCGGCATCGGTGATGCGTTGGGCTGCGAGCTCGCCCGACATGCCTTCGAGCGTGGCCAGCACCTCGAAGGTGTTCACCACGTCCGCCTCGGTGAGCTTCACGGCCACCGCGCCCCGGTTGGGCAGCAGGTCCACCAGGCCCTCGGCACCCAGGAGCTTGATGGCCTCGCGCAATGGCGTGCGCGACACGCGCAGCTGCTCGCTCAGCTCGCGTTCATTGAGCTTGGCGCCGGGCGCGATCTGGCCTTCCACCAGCATGGTGCGCAGACGCGCGGCGACTTGGTCGTGCAGCGCGAGGCGGGAGATTTCGATGATTTCAGCCATTTGGTTCTTTCTGAATTGCATTTTGCATGCAAAAAAATTGGGGATCAATGGCCACAATTAAGGGTATTCCCGCATGCAATTGTGTTTTTTGCATGCAAAACTGAAGACAGAAAGGACGCTCCATGCTTCAACTCGACTTTCATCCCACTGGCCGCCATTTCCTGCAGATCCCGGGCCCGAGCCCGGTGCCAGACCGCATTTTGCGGGCGATGAGCCTGCCCACCATCGACCACCGGGGCCCCGAATTCGGGGGCCTGGGCCTGAAGGTGCTCTCGGGCATCCAGAAGATCTTCCAGACCCGCCACCCGGTGGCGATCTACCCCGCATCGGGCACCGGCGCGTGGGAGGCGGCCCTGTGCAACACCCTGAGTGCGGGCGACCATGTGCTCATGTTCGAGACCGGGCACTTCGCCTCGCTGTGGCAGAAGATGGCCACGCGCCTGGGTATCTCCACCGAGTTCCTCACCTGGGAGGGCAAGGACGAGCACCTGCCCCTGGCCGGCGGCTGGCGCCGCGGCGTGCAGGCCGACCTGATCGAGGCCCGCTTGCGCAAGGACACGGAGCGCAAGATCAAGGCCGTGTGCGTGGTGCACAACGAGACTTCCACCGGTGTGACCTCCGACATCGCCTCGGTGCGCAAGGCCATCGACGCGGCGGGCCACCCGGCCCTGTTGATGGTGGACAGCATTTCCGGCCTGGCCAGCGCCGACTTCCGCCACGACGAATGGGGCGTGGACGTGACCATCAGCGGATCGCAAAAGGGCCTGATGCTGCCCCCGGGCATCAGCTTCAACGCGCTGTCGCCACGCGCGCTCGAAGCCTCCAGGACCGCCACGCTGCCGCGCGCCTTCTGGGCCTGGGACGAGATCGTGGAGATGAACAAGGACGGCTACTGGCCCTACACGCCCAACACCAACCTGCTGTACGGCCTGTCCGAAGCGCTGGACATGCTGCTCGCCGAGGGGCTCGACAACGTCTTCGCGCGCCACCAGCGCTGGGGTGCGGGCGTGCGCGCCGCCGTCAACGCCTGGGGCCTGCCCATCCAGTGCGCCGACCCTGCGGTGTACTCGCCGGTGCTCACCGGCGTGATCACGCCCGAGGGCGTGGATGCCGATGCCCTGCGCCGCCTCATCCACCAGCGCTTCGACCTGTCGCTGGGCACGGGCCTGGGCAAGCTCAAGGGGCGCATGTTCCGCATGGGCCACCTGGGCGACAGCAACGACCTCACGCTGGTGGCCATGGTGGCCGGCGTGGAGATGGGGATGAAGCTCTCGGGCATTGCCCTGGCCGGCAGCGGCGTGCAGGCCAGCATGGATTACTTCGCCAGCCATGCGGCGCCTGCTGCGTTGAAGAAGGCGGCCTGAGCCCGGCCCCCTGTTTTCTTCCCGCTGATGGATTGACGGCCGGCGCCTGCGGGAGGCGCTGGCCGCTGGCATGTGTTTACCCGCTTGCGGCCCCTTGCGGCGCAGCGGTGGATTCCTCGATTGATCGATAGACCCGTGTTTCATGCCACCGGCCGTGCTGCCGGGGCTGTGCTGAGTTCATTCAACCCGGCCTGCACAAAAAAGGGCCAACGAAGGAGACAAGCGATGATGAAAAGACGTTCCCTGATCCAGTCCGCGGGCGCGGCGGCGGCCACGCTCGGCGCGCCGCGCCTGTTCGCGCAGGAGTGGCCGAACGGCCCGGTGCGCATCATCGTGGGCTTTCCGCCCGGCGGCGGCACCGATGCGCTGGCGCGCGTGGTGGCGACCAAGCTCACGGCGATGTGGAAGCAGTCGGTCATCGTGGAGAACAAGGCCGGTGTCTCGGGTGTGCTGGCGGCCGAGTACGTGGCGCAGCAACCCAGCGACGGCAGCACGCTGCTCATGGCGCACATCAACAGCCATGCGCTGGCGCCCAGCCTGCAGCCCAAGCTGCGCTACGACGTGCAGCGCGACTTCGTGCCCATCGTGATGGTGGGCGTCACACCCAACCTGCTGATCGCCGGGCCGGGGCAGAAGGCCTTGACCGTGAAGGAGATCGTGGCGTTGTGCAAGGCCGATCCCGGCAAGGTGAGCTTCGGCTCGGCCGGCCCGGGATCGGCCCAGCACCTGGCGCTGGAGATGTTCAAGCTGCAGGCCGGGGTGGATGCCCTGCACGTGCCCTACAAGGGCAGTGCGCCCGCGCTCGCCGACCTCATGGGCAACCAGATCCAGTACTGCTTCGAGACGATGACCGCCGCCACGCCGCACGTCAAGAGCGGCAAGGTGGCTGCCGTGGCGCAGACGCGCACCAAGCGGGCCAAAGGCCACCCCGGCGTACCGACCATGCAGGAGCAGGGCTTCAACGGCTTCGAGGCCACCACCTGGTACGGGCTGGCGGGGCCGGGCAAGCTACCATCGGGCATCGCCGACAAGATCAACCGCGACGTGAACACGGTGCTGGCCATGCCCGACGTGCAGGAGCGCCTGGACACCTATGGTGCCGAGGACGGCGGTGGATCGCGCGACAAGTTCAAGGACTTCATCAACACCGAGATCGCCAAGTGGGCGAAGGTGGTGAAGGATGGCAATGTGAAAGTGGAAAGTTAGGCTGCTCCCTGAGGCGCTTCGCGTCTAGGAGCCGCCACCGGAGGCGCCGGTCCTTCGAGCACGTCCAAGCCTGCGCAGGCAGGCTTGGAGCCATGGCCCTGCGCCCCCTTCCCGACCTGCTGCGCAGTTCGGGAAGGGGACGCCACCCGTGCGGCGGGGCGGCCCTTGCACGGCGGCACTGGCGTGGGGCGTGCGCTTTTATGGACTGTGCGTGGCAACAAACATTGGGAACAATCAGATGCAGGCAGACAACGACCCGACGAACGCAGTAGCCAAAGCGCTTGCTGCCGCATGGCAGGGTGGGCAGACCACCAGCGCCCAACCCTGGGCCCTGGCCGATGCCGCCGCAGCCTATGCCGCGCAGGATGCGCTGGCGCAGGCCATGGGCTGGTTCCCGCCGGGGCCGGCACTGCACTGGAAGTCGGGCGGTCCCAACCGCCAGGCCGTGCTCACGCATGCACCGCTGCCGCCAGCGGGCGTGCGCAGCAGCCCGGCGCAGTATGCGGATATGCAGTTCCACACCATCGGCATCGAGGCGGAGATCGCGCTGCGCCTGGGCCAGGCCGTCTCGCCCGCGCAGGCAGCAGCGCTGACGCCCGAGACGGCGGGAATGTTCGTCGACGCCATGGCCGTGTCGATCGAGATCACGGATTCGCGCTGGAGCGAGGCCGGCGGTGCACCAGCCCTGCTGCGCCTGGCCGACCTGCAGTCGCACGGCGCGCTGGTGCTGGGCGAGTGGTTGCCCTATGTGGCGCGGGACTGGGCGGCCCAGCGCTGCATGGCCCGCATCGGCCAGCACGAGCCCGTGGTGCGCACGGGCACCCACCCGCTGGCCGACCCGGTGTGGCTGCTGCCGACCTGGCTGCAGCACGCCACGCGCCACGGCGCCACGGTGGCGGCGGGCACGGTGGTGACCACGGGCTCGTGGGTGGGCATGCTGCCCGCGCAGCGGGGCGACAAGGTGGAAGTCGAATTCGACGGCGTGGGCAGCGCCGCCGTGCAGCTCTGACCACCAGGCCCTGTCAGAACGAGGAACCGGGCTGCTGGAGGAACTCCAGCTCTTGCTGGGTGGAGCTGCGGCCCAGCACCGCGTTGCGGTGCGGGTAGCGGCCAAAGCGCGCGATGATCTCGCGGTGCTTGACCTCGAAGGCCAGGTTGTTCTCCAGCCCCGGCTGGTCGAACAGCTCCATGGCCTGGGTGTGGATGGCCAGCGACTCGCTGTGCATGTAGGGCATGTAGGCAAACGCGCGCTGCGCCACAGGCAGGGCCTTGTGCTGGCCGCTGGCCACCAGCTCCTGCGCCAGGGTCAGCGCCTGCGCATCCTGCGCGAAGGCCAGTGCCGTGTCGCGGTGGATGTTGCGTGAGAACTGGTCGAGCACGATGATCTCGGCCAGCCGGCCCTCGGGCGTGGCGCGCCAGGGCGCCAACTCGCACTGGCGTGCGGCCTGCAGCGTGGCACCGAAGCGGGTGGCGATGGCCTGGTCGAGCCCCTCGTCCTTCACGAATTGCTGCTGGGGCATGAGTTCCTGGAACCAGAACTGGAGGATGTCTTCTTCGCGTTGCATGGGACGATTGATTGCGGACAGGGGGCAGCCATCATAGGCGCTGGTGCGTTGCGGACGGGGTAGGACAAGGGTGCCTGCTCTTGCCGCTACCGTGCATCGCAGCGCCTGGCAGAACTGCGGTTCAGTCAACCGAATTGGTAGGAGGCCATGGCCACTTCCATGACGTGGTCGACAAAGACGCGGTGACCGACATCGGCACCGGCGGCGCCTGCCACCACCATCAGGGGGATCAGGTGGTCCTCCTGCGGGTGCGCCAGGCGGGCGCCGGGGGCCTGCTGCCAGTGCACCAGCATCTCGTTGCGTTGTTCTGCATTGGGGGCAGTGATGGCGGCGTTCAGGAAGGCCTCGAAGGCCTCGGCCACCGGCGTGGACTGCGGCCGGCCGAAGCCGCGCATGTTGTGGTACGTGAGGCCGCTGCCGATGATGAGCACGCCCTCGTCGCGCAGCGGCGCAATGGCCTGCCCCAGGCGGATGTGCTCCGCCGGGTCGTAGCTGGACTTCATCGACAGCATGACCACCGGAACGTCGGCCTCGGGGTACATCAGGCTCAGGGGAACGAAGGTGCCATGGTCGAAGCCACGGTGGGCGTCTTCCTTCCAGCCGATGCCGGCGGCACCCAGCAACTCGCCGACGCGACCTGCGAGCGCCCTCGATCCTGGGGCCTTGTACTGGATGCGGTAGGTGTGCTCGGGAAAACCGGAGTAGTCGTACTCCATGGGCGGGTGCTCAGCGGTGGACACGGTGAACTCCTGCGCCTCCCAGTGGCCGGTGATGACCAGCACGGCCTTGGGCCGGGCGGGCAGCAGGCCGGGCATCTGCGCAAACTCGCGTGCCGTCTTGGCGAACTGCTGCTTCATTCCATCGACCCAGGGCCAGGGGCCACCGCCGTGGGAGACGAAGAACGTGGGGAAGGTGGGGGTTGTCATGCGGTTCCTTGGCCCGAGGAGAAGTGGGATATCTCGGTGCGATGGATTGAATATAGGTGCCCACCTGGGGGTACACAAGGCAGCATGGCTGGGAAACACTGTCCGGCAGGCAGGACAATCGGGAGGGGTTTTTTACCGCTGGGCCTGCCTGCTGCAGGCCGGGGCTGCATCAGGGAAGGCCGTCAATGGCCTCCCGATGCCGCTGCGGGTCCAGTGCGTGCCTGGGCCCGCCTCTGTTCAGTGCTTGGTCAAGCGAATCTTGCCGTCGCGCACGTACTGGTTGTACTGGTCCTTCGGGATGGCGGCGGAGCCTGCGATATCGTCCTCGACCGACCAGCTCAGTGTGGTGCTGTCGGGCGACGTGATCAGCTCCACCGGGCCTTCGGGGATGGCAATGGGCGCACCGTCGCCGGGGGTATAGGTCACGTGGCCGTGGATGGTGGCGTGCTGGGTGTGTGCTTGTTGTGTCATGGCAAATCCTCATGCGGCATGGCCGCTGTTGGCATTTGTCCATTACAGCGCTGCAGGTGCGCGCGCACTGTCGGACCACGCGCCGTGCGGGCGCGGGTCAGGGGCTCAAGGTGGCAGGACTGCCTGCTGCGTATTGCGCTCAGTGCGCACCAGGTACAGCCCACTGCCGATGATGATGGCCCCGCCGATCAGGGTGTAGGCGCCCGGCACGGCCTGCCACAGCACCCAGTCCAGGCCCATGCCCCAGGCCAGGGCGGTGTATTCGAACGGCGCGACGACGGAGGCCTGGCCATGGCGGAAGGCCTCGGTGATCGCCAGTTGGCCCAAAAAGCCCGAGACCCCCATGGCGGCCACCAGCGGCCAATGGGATGCGTCCAACGCCTTCCACTGTGGCAGGGCCAGGGCCGTGGCGCCCAAGGCCAGCATGGCCGTGGTCCAGAACACCAGGCTGGCGCTCGAATCGGTGCGCGTGAGCAGGCGCCCGGCGATGGCCGAGACGGCGTAGCCCGTGGCCGCGCCCAGCACGGCCAGCGCGCCCACGGAGAGCATGGCCTCCTGGCTCGGGCGCAGGGCCACCACCACGCCCACCAGGCCGAGCACGATGGCCACCCAGTGCGCGCCGCGCACCTTCTCGCCCAGCACCACGGTGGACAGGGCCGTGATGAGCAGCGGGGCGATGAAGAACAGCGTGTACGCCTCGGCCAACCCCAGCTCGCGCAGGGCGAAGGCGAACAGCGCCAGCATGGTGATGTTGATCGCGCCGCGCAGCAGGTGCAGCGGCCAGCGCACCTTGAGCAGGCCGCGCACCTCGCCGCGCCACAGCACGTACAGTGCCACCAGCGGCAGCGCGGCCAGGCCGCGCATGGAGGCGACCTGCATGGCAGGGTAGCTGCCCGACAGGGTCTTGAGCAGGGCGTCCATCACCGAGAAGCAGCCCACCGCCAGGCACATGGCGACGATGCCGCGCAGGTTGGCCGAGAGGGGCGCGGTGGCGCAATTGTTGGACGTGGCGGCCTGGGCGGTGGGCTCAGCCACCGGCGGCTCCTGGCGGTGCAATGGCCGCAAGGGCGGCCGGGGTTGGGGAGGGCATCATGGCGGCAATGAATCGTGGGCAGTGGGATCGGTCTCCAGCGCAGTGCGGGGCTTGGCAAAAAGTGTAGCCCAGGCCCGCTGCCAGCGGGCTGCCAGTATTCCCACGCTGCGAGACGCTTGCGCTGCCGGCGGATCAATCGGCCTTCGTCTTTTCCTTTTCATTTTCCTTGCCACTGCGCTGCGAACGCTTCTGCGTGGCGTCGTGCAGCATCGGGATGGCCCAGAGCACGGCCAGGGCCAGCACGGTGCTCAGCACGGCCGTCACCTCGCGCCCCAGGCCCGCAGCCACGCCGATGGCCGCTGTGAGCCAGATGCCCGCGGCGGTCGTCAACCCCCGGACCTGTGACTCCCCATCGCCATCGCCCTTGAGGATGGTGCCGGCGCCGAGAAAGCCCACGCCCGCGACGATGCCCTGGATCACGCGGCTGTTGTCCGCCGGGCCAATGCCGACCTGCTGCGCGACCAGCACGAACAGCGCCGCGCCCATCGCCACCAGCATGTGGGTGCGTATGCCGGCGGCCTTGCCCGCGTGCTCGCGCTCCCAGCCGAGCAGGCCACCCAGCACGCCGGCCACCATGAGCCGCACGACGATGCGGGTGGCTTCGCTGGCGTCGGGGACGTCGGAGAATTCGGAGGCGACGGTGGTGGCGACCTGTTGCCACCAGGCTTGGGTTGCTTCAGCCATGGCTTGGACCTGACCGCTGGGGAACGTGTTGGTATTTTGTGGTTATGGGCGCGCGCATGGCATCTCCGGGGTGCCGTGCCCACGATGGGCACTGGCGTCAATGTGCTTGTGGATTGCTCGTAGCGCTAGAAGCGCAGGGCGATTTGTGGGGTAGGACGGGGCTGACGTTTTGCTTTTGTTCGGGTCGCGGCTCTTGTTGTGTTGTGTTGTGCTGTGCCGGTGCCGGTGCCGGTGCCGGTGCCAGTGGTTGCTCAGTGCTTTTGCATGGGGTGGGAGCCGGGATGTGCGCCCGGCGGCGCAGTAACTTTCTCTTGCGTCGCCAAGAGAAAGTCACCAAAGAGAAGGCGACCCCCAGTCTGCGTCCCCCATTCGCCCTGTCGGGCGAACGGGGGCAGCCTGCGATGCTCGGAGCTGGGGTGGGCGTCGCTGAACTCGCTGCGTTCTTCGAACTCCGCTCAAACAGCAGCGACGAGCCAGACGACGAAGTGCGTGTGTCCTTCGGCACACGCACCCACCCCAGCTCCTGCGCTTCTCGGCGCAGCCAGCAGGGGTGGGAGCGGGTACCACCCGGCTGCTG
>JAZKEE010000180.1:0-4073 GCA_040387235.1 Pseudomonadota bacterium | reverse complement strand
TTTGGCGACGCAAAAGAAAGTAGGTGCGCCGCCGGGCGCACATCCCGGCCCCCGCACTCAACATAGACATGGCACATAGCAAGGAGCACAGACGAACCCATCACCGCCCCAGATAAACCTCAATCACCCGCTCATCCGACTGCACCTGGTCCAGTGTCCCCTGCGCCAACACAGATCCATCGCACAAGACAGTAACGATCTCAGAAATAGTGCGGATGAACCCCATGTCATGCTCCACCACCATCAGAGAGTGCTTGCCCTTGAGCGTCAGGAATAGCTCCGCCGTGCGGGCCGTCTCGTCATCCGTCATCCCCGCAACCGGTTCGTCCAGCAGCAGCAGCTTCGGGTCCTGCATCAGCAGCATGCCGATCTCCAGCCATTGCTTTTGCCCGTGGCTCAGGTTCCCCGCCATGCGCGACACGCTGCCCGCCAGGTGGATCGTGTGCAGGATCTCTGCCAGACGGTCCGACTGGGCGGAGTCGAGCTTGAAGAACAGGCTCGACGACACGCCCTTGTGGGTCTTGAGCGCGAGTTCAAGGTTCTCGAACACGGTGAGCTGCTCGAACACCGTGGGCTTCTGGAACTTGCGGCCGATCCCCAGACTGGCAATCTCGGGCTCGTTGTGGCGCAGCAGGTCGATGGTGCTGCCGAAGTACACCGTGCCGCTGTCCGGCCGCGTCTTGCCGGTGATGATGTCCATCATCGTCGTCTTGCCCGCGCCGTTGGGGCCGATGATGCAGCGCAGCTCACCGGGGGCGATGTCGAGGCTCAGGTTGTTGATGGCCTTGAAGCCGTCGAAGCTCACGTTCACGTCTTCGAGGTACAAAATTCGGCCGTGCGTGATGTCCACCTCGCCGGGTGTGGCGATGCGCGAGAAGCCCGCGGCGCGCCCGCCCGATTCGGTCTGGCCGGGGGCCACCGGGACGGCCTTGGCTGCAATGCGCCGCGCGCCCTCTTCCATCAGGTCCGGGGTCATTGCGTGCCTCCCTTCTTGTCATCGTTCTTTTTGCCGAAACCGAACTTCTTCACCAGGCCCACCACGCCATTGGGCAGGAACAGCGTGACGGCGATGAACAGCGCACCGAGGAAATACAGCCAGAACTCCGGCGCGGTGACGGTGAGCCAGCTCTTGGCGCCGTTGACGATAAAGGCACCCACGATGGGCCCGATCAGCGTGGCGCGGCCGCCCACGGCCGCCCATACGGCGATCTCGATGGAGTTGGCGGCGCTCATCTCGCCGGGGTTGATGATCCCGACCTGGGGCACGTACAGCGCGCCGGCCACACCGCACATCATGGCGCTGATGGTCCAGATGGTGAGCTTGTAGGGCAGCGGCGAGTAGCCCGAGAACATGACGCGCGTCTCGGCGTCGCGCACGGCCTGCAGCACGCGGCCGAACTTGCTGCGCACCAGCCAGCGCGCCATGAGGAAGAAGCCAAGCAGGGTGAGACCCGTGAGGACGAACAGCAGCATGCGCATGTTCTGCGTGGCGATGGGCTGGCCCAGGATGCGCTTGAAGTCGGTAAAGCCGTTGTTGCCGCCAAAACCCGTCTCGTTGCGAAAGAACAGCAGCATGGCCGCGTAGGTCATGGCCTGGGTGATGATGGAGAAGTACACGCCCTTGATGCGCGAGCGAAACGCGAAATAGCCGAACACGAAGGCCACCAGGCCGGGCACGGCCACCACCAGGATGAGCGTGGCCACGAAGCTGTCAGACAGCATCCAGTGCCAGGGCAGCTCCTTCCAGTCGAGGAACACCATGAAGTCGGGCAGCTCGCTCTTGTAGTTGCCGTCGGTGCCGATCTGGCGCATGAGGTACATGCCCATCACGTAGCCGCCGAGCGCGAAGAACAGGCCGTGGCCCAGGCTCAGGATGCCGGTGTAGCCCCAGATCAGGTCCATGGCCAGCGCACAGATGGCGTAGCACATGATCTTGCCGAGCAAGGCCACGGCGTAGTCGCTCATGTGGAACACGCTGCCGGCGGGCACCACCAGGTTGAGCAGCGGCGCCAGGGCGCAGACCACGATGAGGGCGACGATGAAGGCCGACCAGCCGGTGCGCGTGAGCAGCGGGGCCGGGGCGGGCAGTTGGAGGGGGCGAAGAGGAGAAGAAGGAGTGGTCATGGTAGGTCTTGCCCGCTCAGTCGGCCGTACGGCCCTTCACCGCGAAGATGCCCTGCGGCCGCTTCTGGATGAAGATGATGATGAACACGAGCACGGCGATCTTGGCCAGCACGGCGCCGGCCCAGCCTTCGAGGAACTTGTTGAGCACGCCCAGGCCCAGCGCCGCGTACACGGTGCCGGCCAGTTGGCCCACGCCGCCCAGCACCACGACCATGAAGGCATCGACGATGTAGCTCTGGCCCAGGTCGGGGCCGACGTTGCCCACCTGGCTCAATGCGCAGCCGGCAAGGCCCGCGATGCCCGATCCCAGCGCGAAGGCCATGGTGTCCACGCGCGCGGTGTTGACGCCCATGCACGAGGCGATGGGCCGGTTCTGCGTGACGCCGCGCACGAACAGGCCCAGGCGCGTGCGCCCGATGAGCCAGCCCATGGACAGCAGCACGGCAATGGCAAAGCCGATGATCACGAGGCGGTTGTAGGGCAGCGTGAGGTTGGAGAGCACCTGCACGCCACCGCTCATCCACGCAGGGTTTTCCACGCCCACGTTCTGCGCACCGAAGACCGTGCGCACCAGCTGCATCAGCACCAGGCTGATGCCCCAGGTGGCCAGCAGGGTCTCCAGCGGGCGGCCGTACAAAAAGCGCAGCACGCTGCGTTCGAGCACTGCGCCCACCAGGGCCGATGCGCCGAAGGCCAGCGGCACCGCGGCCACCAGGTACCAGTCGAAGGCGCCGGGCAGGTATTTCTGGAACAGGCCCTGCACCACGTAGGTGGCGTAGGCGCCGATCATCATCAGCTCGCCGTGGGCCATGTTGATCACGCCCATCAGGCCGTAGGTGATGGCCAGGCCCAGCGCCACCAGCAACAAGATGGAGCCCAGGCTGATGCCCGAGAACGCTGCGCCCAGGCGCTCGCCCCAGGCGAGTTCGCCGTCGATGGCCTTGAGGGCCGCCTGCAGCGCGGCCTTGACCTTGGCGTCCTCTTCCACCGTGACGCGCTCGTTGAGCAGCAGGCGGGTGTCGGGCGTGGCACTCAGCGACAGGGCCTGCGCGGCGGCGATGCGCTGGGCGGCGTCTTCGCTGCCCAGCAGGGTGGCGGAGCGGGCCAGCTCCAGCTGGGCCTTGATGGCCGGTTGCGTCTCTTGCGCCAGGGCCTTGTCGAGCAGGGGCAGGCGGCCGGCGTCCGGCTCGCGGGTGAGGGCCTTGGCGGCGGCCAGGCGCTTGGCGTCGTCCTTGCCGAACAGGGCCAGGCCGGCCATGGCGGTGTCGATCTCGCCGCGCATGCGGTTGTTGTTGATGACGTCTTCGGCGTCGTCGGGCACGGGCACCTCTGCGCCGGTGGCGGGGTCGATGCCCTTGCCGCCCTGCACGATGATGGCGGCCTTGCCTGCGCCGACGATCTTCACCTCGTCATCGGCCAGGGCCTTGAGGAAGGCGGCAATGCGCTCGTCGGGCTGCACGATGGCCTGCTGCACGGCGGCCACGCGTTCGTCGGTGTCGCCGGCGGCCATGGCCAGCGCCTGCTCGGCGGTGAGCGCCTGCGCGGGTCCGGCCCACGCGAGCAGGCAGAGCCATGCCATCGAAAGAAATCTGAACATAGTGCGTCAGTCAATGCCTGTGGAGGCACCCCGCAAGGCGGGGCGCGCCCGGAAAGAAAAAAGGGAGGGGCACGGTAGCGCCCCTCCCCTTGCAAGGCGTCTGTCCGCCTTGGGCGATACCGTTACTTCTTCGCAGGTTCGTCAGGCTTCTTGTCGTTGCCTTCGATGTAGGGGCTCCATGGCTTGGCCTTGACGGGGCCGGGGGTCTTCCACACCACGTTGAACTGACCGTCGGCCTTGATCTCGCCGATGAACACGCTCTTGTGCAGGTGGTGGTTCTTTTCGTCCATTTTGGAAACGATGCCCGAGGGTGCCTTGAAGGTCTGGCCGGCCATGGCGGCGATGACCTTGT